>JAURMX010000027.1 GCA_030830475.1 Candidatus Nanopelagicales bacterium | reverse complement strand
TTCGATTGTTGAGCCAGGGGAAGCGGGCCGAGGAAGCCGGGATGATCTCGTTAACCACACAAACCCGTGCATATAAACAGACGCAGATAAAACTTCGTCTGATTACGATCTCGCTGCCTAAGCGAGCGCTGTAATCCGTTGCCCTGAGCTTGCTCTCGCCTCAGGATCCAACGTCGATAGAGAGCTTACTGACCGATAGCGTTGTGACTGTCGGAAAGGACATCTAACACAACTGAGTTCGTCGGTTACTTGTGTGCGTGAGAACCGGGACTGAGAAAGCGATTAGCACACTACGCCCGTAGAAGCCCTGAATCAGTGTCGAAGGACCCGGGTTCGATTCCCGGCACCTCCACCATTAGCAGTTCTAGATGCTTAACTCTTAAGCAGACTCATTAATAGGGCGAGCTGGAACAAAGAACTCTTTGCCGGCAGGTGAGCTCCATTTGCAGGAGCCATCAACAAAGCTCTCTAGTTTCCAGCCATCATGAGTTTTCATACGGTGATGACGACGGCAAAGCAAACCAAGATTTTCGGGAGATGTTTCCCCACCCTCTTCCCAGGGGATGGCATGGTCAATGTCTGAAACCCTTGCTGGCTGACTACAGCCGGGGAATCTGCAGGTTCGATCACGCGCCGTTAAAAAATCCACCAAAGGTTGGGGCGGAACATAACTCTCTCTTCCAAAACTAAGTAGGTTTCCGGTGCCGGGATCGGTAACAAACTTTCGCCATTTGGCATCGCTAGATAGATGACGCGCGATCGAGGCAGGAATTGGACCATAGCCAGCCAGTTCTGCTGGATTATCAGCGAGACCAAGAGCGGTTGGTAGATCCATGGTGATGTTTATTGAAACTGGACGTCGATGTGGTTGATATTCATCAGAAATTCGGGCCAACAAATCGCCACAAATCTCAGTTAACGCATCCGCACGCTTCATATCAATGTTGCGATTGTCCTGAGATTGGGGTTTAGCATAATCTTTAATTGAAGTTCCCTTGCCAAATACTCCAATGTCGGAACTTCTTTGGCCAAACACCTGATTGTCGGGATTGCCATTGCCAACCATCTCTTTGTCGGAATTTTCAGTGGTGTCTGCATCCTTGGCATTGGCAAAACCAGTACTGGATTTGAGAGCACAATTCTTTGAATCTCTCATGGCAATCAACGAATTTATGGAAAGCATTACGGTCTGGGCATCCTCAATGGGCAATAAGGCAATGAGTGTGGCCATGCCATCACCTTCGGGATACATTCGAACAGAGCGCGTATCACGGGCCGCCATAACCTGCTCCTCAAAACTTTCGGTAGTGGCATGCGCAAATAGTGAACGTAGCTTGCGACCTACCTGTGCAGGGGTATGGAACTCAGCATGAGAGAGAGCCTTGTTCTCAATCCGCAATAAATCTTCAGTGGAAATACCGCGTTTAATGGCTTCGGAGCTTTCGCGTGCAATCAATGTTGCATGACCGGGGGAGATGTCACCATTTGCAAGTGCTTCACAGGTGGCTGGAAGATGATTAGTCAGCACTCGGGCAACATCGATGCGGGTTTGCGCAGTACTTGCAGATAGTCGCAAAGCCGTAGCCACATCTTCTCGCTCAGATTCATCTACACCTTCCCAAAGATCTTGACTCTCCGAAGGCTCAGATCCGGCTATAGCTAAAGTCGCTCGCTGTATAAGTGAGGTTAACCAGGAGTTTTGCTTTTCCAAAGCGGCTAAGTAATCGATTTTGCCTGCAGAGGTGAGCTTCTCTGGATTGATTCCAATCAAGTGACCCAGTGGTTCATAGCCGCCAGGTTGATTCACCAGCTCAATTAACTGCTCTTCAACTGGTTTTTCCAGGGAAACTCGCATAGGAGAATTCTGGAATGTTGCACTGACAAAATTAAGGCTAAATAAGTTGAATCCGGAATACTGTGGAAAAGAATTAAAGTGCTTTCAGGGCTCCAACTACCTTTGTCAAAGAAGCCTTTGCATCGCCAAACAGCAAGGTTGTCTTTGGATCAAATAACAGTTCATTTTCAATACCGGCAAAACCTGGGCGCATAGATCGCTTTAAGAAAATTACGTTTCCCGCCTGCGCAACATCCAAAATCGGCATTCCGTAAATGGGACATCCCGGAGTGGTCTTGGCTGCAGGATTCACAACATCATTTGCACCAATAATCAAAGCCACATCTGTTTGCGGAAAGGTTGGATTAACCTCATCCATCTCTGAAAGTTGCTCATAGGGAACATTCGCCTCTGCCAATAAAACATTCATATGCCCTGGCATACGCCCAGCAACCGGATGAATACCATATGCAACATCTACACCCTTTTCCGTTAACAAATCAGCTAGCTCGCGAACAGTATGTTGGGCTTGCGCCACCGCTAATCCAAAACCTGGCACGATTACAACGCGACGGGCATAGTTCAACAAAATCGCAACATCATCAGGGGTTCCCGATTTAACCGGTCTAGTTTCAGAAGCCGCGCCAGCTTCTTGGGGCTTTGCGGTAAATGCTCCGAATAATGTGCCAAATAGCGAGCGCCCCATGGCCTCTGCCATCAAGCGGGTCAAAATGGTGCCAGACGCTCCCACCAAAGTTCCGGCAATGATCAACAAGGTGGCATCCAGTACATAGCCACCGGCAGCCACTGTTAAGCCGGTAAATGCGTTTAAAAGCGAGATAACAATTGGAACATCCGCTCCACCAACCGGCAGTACAAATAAAACGCCAAATAGCAAAGAGAGTGCCGCCAAAATTAATAACGGGGTAGTTCCTAATTCGATTACTACCCAAACTGCGCTTGCCACGGTTCCAAGCAAGGTTGCAGCGATAATAAATCGTCCTCCAGGGAAGACCACCGGGCGAGTAGTCATCAACTCCTGTAACTTCAAAAATGTAATTATGGAACCGGAGAATGAAACACAGCCCACAAGAACGGTAAATACAGTGGCAATAACCACTCCGGTAGATGCGGAATCACCTAATTTCAAGTATTCAACGATTGCAACAAGTGCGGCTGCACCACCGCCAACACCATTAAATAGCGCAACGAGCTGAGGCATAGCGGTCATCTGAACTTTGCGCGCTGCTGGCACACCGACCAAAACACCAAAGGCAATAGCGCTCAAAATCCAACCCAAGTTATTTAAAGGCAGTTCATTACCTTCTGAGGCGTAAAAGAAAACCGCGACCGTTGCAACAGTTGCGCCAATTGCACCCAAAATATTTCCGCGTCGAGCTGTGCGTGGGTGCGAAAGTCCCTTTAGCGCCAGAATAAACATAACTCCCGCGCTCAAGCCAATTAGATCGTAAATGGTGCGGTTCATTTCTTATCACCAGAGTTCTGATTAGCTCGGCCCCCAGATTTACCCTTAAACATCTCCAGCATGCGATCTGTTACAACAAAGCCACCCACCATATTGATAGTTGCCAGCACAATTGCTACAACCGATAAACCTAACTCCAAATTAGTTTCGCTGTGATCAGCAACGATAATCGCACCAACCAAAATCACACCATGAATCGCATTTGCTCCACTCATCAAAGGGGTGTGCAAGGTCGAGGAAACCTTTGATACGACCTCAAACCCAACAAATACCGCGAGCACAAAGATGGTAATAATCGCGATTAAATCCATATTTTTACCTATGCACCCTTCCGAACTACGCCACCATGGGTCAAAGCGGCCGCATCGATAATCTCATCTGCAAAATCGGGAACAACCACACCCTCTTTACTCATTAGCAAAAGCAAGTTCACAACATTTCGGGAGTACAAATATGAAGCATGGAAGGGAAGTTGGCTCGGAACATCTTTGCCACCCCAGATCTTTATGCCATTTGAGGTTGTAACAATCTCGCCAGCCTTAGAGCCCTCTACATTGCCACCACTCTCCGCGGCTAAATCAACAATTACCGAGCCCTCTGCCATTGACTCATACATTTCTTTAGTAACAAGGCGCGGAGCTGGTCGACCAGGCACTGCAGCGGTAGTAATTAAGACATGGGATTTAGTTATGTAAGGCTTTAACAGCTCCCGTTGTTTTGCGGCCCGTTCCTCAGTCATCTCGCGGGCATAACCGCCGGCGCCCTCTAATGCTTCCAGTTCTAACTCAATAAAACTTGCACCCATTGATTTAACTTCATCAGCAGATGATGGCCTGACATCGTAAGCCGAAACGACTGCACCAAGTCGACGTGCGGTTGCGATCGCCTGCAAGCCAGCGACTCCGGCACCTAACACCAAAACATTTGCCGGTGTAACAGTTCCTGCTGCTGTCATTAACAATGGGAAAAACCGCGGTGATAAATCAGCTGCTACCAATGCGGCGCGGTATCCAGCGCACAAAGCTTGTGAGGTAAGCGCATCCATGGATTGGGCACGAGAAATTCGGGGCACCGCCTCTAAAGAAAATGAAGTGACTCCGGCCTTAGCAAAAGCATTTATTGAGTCCTGCGCGTTTGACGGCGACAAAAATGAGATTGTGATCGCGCCAGATTTTAAAGTGGCGGCAACATCAGCACTTAGTGGTTGTACCGAAAGAATTACATCAGCATTTTTCAACTCACCAGCGATCTGGCCGACATCACAAACACTAGCCCCAGCGCTTGTGTAAGCCTGATCTGCTGCGCCAGCACTGAGCCCTGCACCTGATTGAATAA
This sequence comes from Candidatus Nanopelagicales bacterium, assembly GCA_030830475.1. Lineage (GTDB taxonomy): Bacteria > Actinomycetota > Actinomycetes > Nanopelagicales > Nanopelagicaceae > MAG-120802. The sequence continues at coordinate 34,281 of JAURMX010000027.1, read as the reverse complement.
CAACCTCAAGGCCGGCTCTAGTTAATTTAGAAATAATGTCTGGCAGTAATGCCACGCGTTTTTCGCCGCTTTTTACCTCAGCTGGAACGACAACGCGCATTTGGAAAGCCTAGCCTTTCAATTCGCCGCGAACCAGATGAAAGATTATGGACTGGATTGTGGTGCGGCGATGGAAGGCCTCTCGCCAAATTACAGAGCGCGGTCCATCGATTACCGCGGCCTCTACCTCTTCGCCCCTGTGCGCTGGCAGACAGTGCATAAAGATGCTGTCAGAGGCGGCTGTAGCCATTAATTTTTCAGTAATTTTAAAGGGCGCTAGCGCAATCTCCTTTTCTTTTCGCTCACTTTCGGGATCGCCCATAGACATCCAAACATCGGTATACAAAACCGCAGCATCTTTCGCAGCAGCTATCGGATCATGGGTAACCTCTACAGCTCCACCATTTGCTTGCGCGATCTTCTTGGCGGTCTCAACAACCTTTGTATCCGGAGCCCATTTGCCGGATGGGGTAGCGGCAACGACATGCGCACCCATAATCGCGCCCATCATCAACCAAGCTGTGGTGACATTGTTTCCATCACCTAAATAAACAAATTTACGTCCCGAGATATCTTTTCCAAATTTCTCTCTTATCGTAATCCAGTCCGCTAAAGCTTGAGTTGGATGGTCGTAATCAGTTAAACCGTTAATTACTGGAATACTCGCATTAGCACCAAGCTCATCAACCTCAGATTGCGCATAGGTGCGAATCAAAAGCGCGCTACAAAATTGACTAATAACCTTTGCGGTATCAGCGATGGTTTCGCCACGACCAATTTGCAACTCATCGCTGCGTAGAAAAATCGGAGTGCCACCAAGATGTGCGACCGCGGTTTCAGTCGCCAACCGGGTGCGGGTTGAGGGCTTTGACATATAAACCGCGACGCTCTTGTGAGCCAAGGTTTCTGCGGCCGATGTTGGATCTTTAGCAAACCGGGCAGCGGTCTCAAACAGTAGCTCGACATCGGCCCGCGATAGATGCTCCGTCTTTAATAGATCCTTCATCTGCTTATCCTACGTCGCGTTCAGATTTCTCTGAGAATTTACCTTTATTATGCGGCTATGAAGGAAGCGCCAAACTGGAAAATGGGGTTGTTTTCCCGCGGTAAGGGCGGCTTGGGACCAGAGAGTATTGGACAAACCGACACCCTGATTGATGAGCAATTGGATACCCGCCATCAAGAGGATCTTGAATCTGGCGATCATGAAAGATTTTCGCACTATGTAAAGAAGGACAAAATCGTCGAATCAGCGGTTTCGGGCAAGCCAGTTACCGCGCTTTGTGGCAAACGATGGGTGCCTTCCCGAGATCCAAAGAAGTTTCCTATCTGTCCCACCTGCAAAGAGATTCATGCCGGCTTACGCAAAGGCCCAGATGACAACGGCGGCAGCGACAACGGCGGCAATCTCAACTCTCCAGAATGATTTTCACTTTAATGATTACTAAGATGATTAATAACAAATGTGAGGTTTAGTAAGAGTGGCACTTGGCACAATTACTGAGTCCGAAATTGAGACAGATCTTCGCGCAGATCGACCTTGGGTATGTGTGGTTTGGGATGACCCAGTAAATCTAATGAGTTATGTAACCCATGTCTTCATGGTTTTGTTTGGCTACTCAAAGGAACGTGCAACTGAGTTGATGTTGAAGGTTCACAATGAAGGCAAAGCGGTAGTTACCTCCGGAACTCGAGAAGAGATGGAGCGGGATGTGCAAAGACTCCATGAATATGGATTGTGGGCCACCGTGCAAAGAGAGATTGAGCCGTGAAGAAGATTGAGTTGTAGGTTAAATCAAATGTCATCATTCCACCCGCTCGATAATGGGGATTTTTCAATAACCTTTACCTCTCAAGAGGCTCATGTATTAATAAATTTAACTGAACAGCTTCTTGAGTTATTGGCCGATGGTGATGGACAATCCCATCAAGTAGATCCACTTTTGCATTTAGTCGGAATCTCCAATTCGGAAGCTCCACCGGAGGATCCAGTATTGAGAAGGTTGCTACCTAACGCATACGAGGATGAGCAGGCCGCGGGGGAGTTTCGCCGCTATACAGAGCATGGTTTACGGGAAAAGAAAAAAGCCCATGCGATATTGATTTATGAAGCGCTTTTGCCACAAGATGAAGATTGGAATGGAGACACTCCGTTAGACAAAGGTTCAATTCAAATCACCGTACCGATGAGTGACTCACTCGCTTGGCTCGGCGGGCTAAATGATTTGCGGTTGGCATTGGCGGTTCGTCTTGGAATCGGCTCAGACAAGGGCACGCCCCATGTTGAAGGGGCGGTCAGCGAAAAGATGCAAGATGCCGATGTTCATAAGAAATACGAGTTAATGCTCGAAAGTGATCCAATGAAGGCGGTCTACGCCGTTTACTCCTGGATTGGTTGGCTGCAACAATCATTACTAGAGGCTTTGGAAGGCCAGTAATACAAGTAAAACAATACAGATAAAAACAGGGCCCGGTTTCCCGAGCCCTGCCTTACTACTACTTTTGCTTATTGTTCTTAGTGATCGTCCTTCATGCCTTCTGCAATGGACTTCATGCGAGCGATCTTTAGAATTGTTAGACCCCATACGCACTTCGCAACTACGTCAGCGATGGTGTAACCAACTTGACGTCCAACGAATGCTCCAGAGCTTGCTGCTCCATCTGCATCGATGATTGGAAGTAGGTAGGAGATTGGGTAAACGCCCCATGATGCGATAAGTAGAAGACGTAGGCGACCGATGGTTGCTGCAACACCTTCTGGCTGACGATCAAGTGACTTACCAAGCTCTACGAATAGTACGTAAAGAATGTATAGGAATGGAATTGTGGAGAGAACGCCCCACATAATCTTCTCACCCTGATCTGAAGAGGTCTCTCCAGGATAGCCAAGTGCGATCATTGCTGCTGATGCAGGAACAAGACGCATGATCATTGACTTGGATGCTTCCTTAGCGAGAGCAAGAACTGCAATTACCTCAACAAGAAGCAATGGAACTGTAAGAATCCAGTCTACGTAGCGGTAACCCTCGTTGAATGCCATTGAGCTGGCATTAACATCATGGGCAACATTGAATGTGCCCTCTGCGGTTGCATCTTTGAATGAATCAAAAATACGTAGGTAGTGGTAACCAGCGATAAAGGTAACCATTGAGGAAAGCACAAGCGCGTTGCGATACTTAGGAAGAACGCGGTGCTGTGAAACTAGGGTGTAAACAGTTGTAGCAAGCATTGATACAAGTCCGAATGAAAGGATGTTGTAAACAACGCTCCACTGGGTTGCTGTTAATTGAAGCAAAATGGCCTCCGTGGGCTATTAGGTTCGCTCGGGTTTAATCGAGCCTGACTTGCTCGGCCCAGTTAGGGCTAAGCGATCACATCTTCCGTAGGCCCATATGAAGCCTCGGTCAACGCAATTGGGTAAAGAGTCCTACCTACTCATGAGTTGTTCAAGCGGAAATCACGGCATTTCCTAAGAAATCTTTCTTTTTTCTATGACTTTTCGGGGCAAATCGGACAATGAAATCTGAAGTTTTAATGAGCCAGGCCACAGTTTTGCGGGGCTTTACACTTCAACCCGTGTCCTCGAGCTCAGTATCACCCTCAAATCAGGCCAATCAAGCCGACCAACCAATAGGCATATTTGATTCTGGACTAGGTGGGCTGACCGTAGCTCGAGCGATTATTGATCAGCTACCAAATGAATCCACCATCTACTTTGGTGATACCGCCCGTGGACCTTATGGCCCGCGCCCTTTAGCTGAGGTGCGCTCCTTTGCTTTAGAGATTATGGACTCCCTGGTCAATGCTGGAGTAAAAGCGATTGTTATCGCCTGCAACACCGCGAGCGCTGCAATGCTTCGTGATGCTCGTGAGCGGTATTCGATACCGGTTATTGAGGTTATTCAACCAGCGGTACGTCGCGCAGTTTCTGCGACCAAGAGCGGCAAGATCGGTGTGATCGGAACACAAACCACCATTGATTCGCAGGCTTACAACGATGCCTTTGCAGCAGCCCCTCAATTAGATTTAACAACAGTGGCCTGTCCGGATTTTGTTAACTTTGTCGAGCGAGGAGAGACATCTGGAGCTTCGGTTACGGCAGCCGCAGAGCAATATTTTCAACCACTGAAGAAAGCAGATATAGATACCTTGGTTTTAGGTTGCACCCATTATCCATTGCTAACTGGTGTCATCTCATATGTGATGGGCAATGAGGTCACTCTAGTTTCAAGCGCTGAGGAGACAGCTAAAGATCTGTACCGAGTTTTAGTACAAAACAATTTGTTACGTACCCAATCCACACCAGCCACACATCAATTTATCTCAAGTGGAGATCCGGAGAACTTTGCTAATTTAGCTAGAAGATTCCTGGGTCCTGAGGTCAACTTTGTTAAAGGTAAACTTTGAGCATTACTTTTTTGATTTCTATTTCTCAAGTGAAAGAGAGCGCCAGTGTCAGCCAGCGATAACTCAACATCTCTAAATTCCACCGGCAGCAACTCATCTGGCCGCATCGATGGCAGGAGCGCAACCCATTTAAGACAAATCAATTTTGAACGAGGCTGGCTGAATCAGGCTGAGGGGTCAGTACTAGTTTCCTTTGGAAATACCCGGGTTTTATGTGTTGCTTCGTTTACTCCAGGAGTTCCAAGATGGTTGGTCGGTTCTGGAAAAGGTTGGGTTACATCGGAGTACTCAATGTTGCCGCGCGCCACGCACACCCGCTCTGATCGCGAAAGTGTGAAAGGAAAGTTGGGCGGACGTACCCAGGAAATCTCTCGTCTAATTGGACGCTCTTTGCGCTCCATCGTTGATATGAAGGCTTTGGGTGAAAACACCATCGTTTTAGATTGCGATGTTTTGCAGGCCGATGGTGGAACCCGCACCGCCGCAATAACCGGCGCCTATGTTGCTTTAAGTGATGCAATCTCTTGGGCTATGAAGCAGGGACATATCACTGGAAAATCGCCGCTTTCAGATTCGGTTGCCGCAGTTAGTGTTGGAATCATTGATGGCACCCCGATGCTTGATCTTTGCTATGAAGAGGATGTAACCGCCGAAACCGATATGAATATTGTCTGTACTGGTGACGGAAAATTTGTTGAGGTGCAGGGAACAGCTGAAGGAAAACCTTTTGATAGAGAGCTTCTTAATCAACTCCTTGATTTAGGTTCTAAGGGATGTCTGCAGCTTGCCGAACTGCAAAAATCCGCATTAGCCCGTTAACTCCTCTTTGAGATTATTACGATGAACGAATTAGTTGTTGCTACCCGCAATCAAGGCAAAATTGCTGAGTTACAGAGATTGCTATTTGAACATGCGCCAAACCTGCGCCTTCGCTCTGTATCTGAGTTTGATTTAGCAGATGTCGAAGAGACCGGCGCCACCTTTGAAGAGAACGCCTTGCTAAAAGCCCATACCATCGCCACTTTGACCGGCTTTCCAGCACTGGCAGATGACAGTGGAATCGCAATCGATGCCTTAAATGGAGCACCAGGGGTATTTTCTGCGCGCTGGGCCGGCAGACATGGCGATGATGCTGCAAATATAGAGAAGGTACTTATTGAGTTGCAGGATGTCCCGGTTGAACAACGCGGCGCTCAATTTGTCTGCGTTATCGCGGTTGCAATGCCAGATGGCAGAAATCTCACCGTTAGGGGAGAGCTGTCTGGAGTTGTTCGCTTCACGCCTGAGGGTGAGTTTGGCTTTGGTTATGACCCAATATTCCAACCAGAAGGATTTACGATAACCACTGCGCAGATGACGCCACAGCAGAAGGATGAGATCAGTCATCGCGGCAAGGCGTTGCGTGAAATCGCCCCGAAAATCCAGCCCTTCATTGGCCTTTAAAGGCATCTACTTTTAAATAGCGCAGGTAGGCTTATGCCATTGAATCTGCCTTGCACTCTTAAGCAAAGCAGCGAAATTACGTCGAAGGAGTAGTTGTGGCAGCAAAGAAGAAAGCTTCTGCAAAGCGCCCAGTTAAAAAGGCGGCTGCAAAGCGCCCGGCCAAAAAAGTGGCTAACAAATCGGGCAAGAAAGCGGTTAAGAAAACCGCCAAGAAAGCTGTAAAGAAATCGGCAAAGCGTCCGATTAAGAAAGCCGCAGCCAAGAAGCCAGCAACCAAGAAGTCAGCAACCAAGAAGCCAGCAATCAAGAAAGTTGCAGCAAAGAAAAGTGCGAGCGCAAAAGTTGATGCTGCAAAGATTGTTATTCCACCGGTTCCATCTCGCAGCACCGCTGCAGTAACCAGCACACCAGCTCCTGCAAAAACAGCGGCACCAGCTGCACCAGCAAAGAAAAGTTCTAGCAATGTTTTGTTCTTGGTAATTGCTGGCGTAGTTCTACTCGCGATTTTTGCATTGACCAACTCCTCTGATGATGAAGGTGCTACACCAACTCCAACCGCATCTGAGTCTGTTTCTGAGGAGCCAACCGCGGAACCATCTGAAAGCGCAAGTGAAGAGCCAGCGCTTTCTGCATATGAAGCTCCACAAAGCTTCGTAGCAATTGCTAATGGCAGCGAAGGCGTAACTCTGCGCTGGAAGGCTCCAGATGCAACAGAAGGTCTCACCGGATATGTAATCTCAGTTTCCTACAACGCGGTTGATTTCACTGAAGTAACCACGGTTGCAGCGGATCAACTCTCCTACGAAATTGCTAAGGTCGGTGATGAGGGTGGAACTCAGTTCCTACTTCAGTCGGTCTACTCCGATGGCACCAAAGTTGATGCTAAGAAGTTCTCTTTAAAGGGTAAGTTTCAATAATATTTAATTTGCACCTTTAATTACATTGAAAAACCGTCTCGTATATCGGGGCGGTTTTTTATTTATTTAAAACTTCGCGAATCGCTGCAACATAAGCGTTGACCCCAGGAGGATTTAGATGAACACCATCGCTGGCAAAGTACTCAGGGTAATTTTCAGAGATGCGATCCCAGTCCACCAAGATTGTATTGGGATATCGGGCCACCACTGAGCTAATAATCTGATTGTTTTCATCCTTCCAACTCCGCGGCACCGCGGTGTTCACCACAATAATCTTGGGCTGATTTCGCACAACCTCCATCATTGATATGACATCTGATTCAACTAAGCGGTTGTTGTTACCAAGATTCAAAACAACAGGCGAGTCAGCGACAAATTGTTGATCGGTTTGTGCCACCTCAATTAACTCACTTATTTGCCTTCCAACTCGGGCATTAATTAATTCAATCCGCTCATACTTAGCTAAAACGTTGCGAATGCCGAGTATCACCGAATCACCGGTAACCCAAAGCCCTGGAGTGTCAGCATCAGTTACTACTTGATCAACGTCATCCTCAGTGGCGACCGCAGCCTTCTCAGCGGCAATGATCTCATCAGCTCGATTCATGGCATTAACTGATACGAGAGTGGTGGAAAAAAGTGTGACAATTACGGCGCAGGAAGCGAAGAGCTTCTGACGTAACCGTACGGATTTAGTCCGGTACTTCATGCCGCGGAACCAAAGCTCAAAGTAACCACGGCGCACCGGAATCTCGATATAGCGCAGAGAGATATCAGCCAAGGCAAAAACAATTAGAACCCGAAGGGCGTAAAGGGCCCAATCATCGCCCACCAAATCTATCGATGGTCGAGTAAGCTGAAAAACGATCCAGTGCCAGATATAAATGCCATAGGAACGTTCGCCGATCCAAATCAACACTCTGCTGCTTAAAAGAGGGGCAAATCGTGATGCGGGATGAACCACCGAAATTAAGGTAAAGCAACCAAATATAGCGGCTAGGGGAAATGCGATTCGATACAGAGTGGGATCACTCTCGTTGATAAATAGAAAGGTTGCGAGCAGGCCGAGAAAACCAAATACGCCAATCAGGTCAACGAAGTCCTGCGCGCGCTTGGAGATCTCCCTAGTTAAGTTTTGGGGTTTCCAGCTAACAGCTAAGGCAGATCCTAAAAATAAACCAATTGAGTGAGTATCAGTTCCAAAGTAAACATGGCTAATTGCTGATTCTTGGGTATCAATTCGAATTGAATAAGCAAACAGCGCTATTCCTGATGCCAATGCAATAGCTAGAGCTGCAATTGAAATATTTTTCTTGCCAAAGTAACGCAGAATAAAGAGCAACACCAAGGGCCAAATTAAATAGAACTGCGCCTCAACAGCTAGTGACCAAGTGTGTTGTAACAAAGGTGGTCGGCCGATGCTTTCAAAGTAATCCTGCTGCCGAGCCACAAGCGCCCAGTTCATGGTTCCGCTCAATGCATATGGAATATCTGAGATGAAACGGCGCACTGTTTCGGGCGCATATACGCCGATATACAGAGTTGTGAAAACCAACATGGCAATCAGCGCTGGAAGCAAACGCCGGACGCGGCTGAGGTAAAAGGCTCTTAGATCCAAAGTTCCAGAGCGGGCGATTGATTCCAGAATCAATCCAGTAATCACATAACCAGAGATGACAAAGAATAAATCAACCCCAAGAAAGCCACCCGGAATCCAATCGATACCAAGGTGATAAAGCAGAACTGCAATTACCGCAACCGCTCGTAATCCATCTACCGAGTGGATGTAGCGGTTTGTGGGGCTAGACATCACCGAGATTTCGCAGTTGTTTTCTTAGCTTTACTTTTAGCTTTTTTTGAGGTGTTTTTGGAAACCTTTTTGGCAGAGCTCTTGGCACCAGATGGTTTTGTCGTAGCGCTCTTGTTGTGGTTTTGTTCAGCTGCATTTTGTTGGGCCTGTGCAACACGTGCGGCTAACTTGGCATCACCAGTAGGTGTTCCATCTGCAGCGATAGCGCCAACCACCTGCTTTTGTAACTCCGCCAATCTATTGAAGGCCGACTCTAAGCGAGCTCGTGATTGTGAGATGGCGTTTTCAGCAGCATCTAAAGATTGGGTTTGAATCCGATAAAGCCGCTCGGCCTCAGAGATAACACCGGCCAGCCAGCTCCGATACTCCGAAACCTCAGTGGTGGCTGACATGACAAGACGCTCAGCTTCTCTCTTTGCATTTGAGGTAATTTGAGAGCCTTCGCGCTTCTTCGAGTTAAGTAGATCCTCAGCCTCAGATTCAGCCTTGGAAACAATATCGGCTGCATCATTTTCTGCCGCCTCTAAATACTTACGGCCGCGTGATTCCGCCTGAGCCAAAGTGGATTTAGCTTTTGCCTCCGCAATTTCAATTGCACTGGTTGCCTGCTTCTTACTCTCTGACAAAAGGCGTTCGGCGTTTGAGTTGGCTTTCGCTTCACGTTGTTGCGCGGTGCGAATGATTGACATCGCTGTTTCAGTTGCCAGGATTTCAAACTCTTCTTTGGATAAAGAGGTGATGTCACGTCGAGAGCGCAGATCATTTAACTGAGATTCCAGTTCACGGATTCGATCCAGCGCTGCTGAGCCGGCAGCAAGATTTGGTTTATCGGCTTCTTCTTCGCCCTTGAAACCAACCCAAGATAGAAACTTCTTATCGGCCACGTTCTAGCTCCTCATCAACTCTCTTGATTCGGCAGTTCCTAACTGCTTCGCCCAACCGCACCAACGGGCAGCACGAGAATGGACGGGAATCTTCCCATGATTAAGCGGGAGTTGAAAATGGGGTGAATGGCTCTAGGTGGCCCCGACTCCATGCTGAGGCCGCTAGATCATGGATAAAGGCCGCGTAGCCGGTGGGCCTGTGCCACCCGATTAACTCCTATCATGTTGGCCGCTTCACGCCAAGTGACCCGATTTTCAGCCGAGTGCTCAGCTACCTCATTAATCGCACGCATCAAAATGGAGTTCAAATTCTCTTTGACTTCATCAGCGCTCCAAAAATAATTTTGCTTGTCCTGAACCCATTCAAAGTAAGAAACGATGACTCCACCCGAGTTTGCCAAGATATCGGGAACAACAAGTATTCCTTTGTCATTCATAATCGCATCGCCACCGGGAGTGGTTGGAGCGTTGGCACCTTCGACAACGATCTTGGCTTTGATTCCAGATGCGGTTGATTCAGTAATTGCATCAGCCAAAGCCGCAGGAACCAAAACATCTACGGGCAGATGAAGTAACTCGGTATTTGTAATTGATTCAGTGCCTGGAGCGCCAACAATGGTGCCATTATCTTGAGTAAATCTTTGTAGGTCAGACAATTTCTTGAATCCAGTTACGCCGCCGTTTACATCACTTACCGCAGTTACCTTCAACCCCATATTTTCTAAGGCAACCGCTGCCCAGAATCCAACCTTTCCAAAACCTTGGATCGCAACTGTGGCATCCTCTGGGTGAATCCCTTTTAGTTTGAGCGCTTCACGAACCGCAATAGCTACACCGTCACCGGTTGCAGAGGTGCGACCTAAAGATCCCCCTAAAACAATTGGTTTACCAGTAACAACTCCAGGAACGGAAAAGCCCGCATTCACTGAGTAGGTATCCATCATCCATGCCATGTTGCGTTCATCAGTACCAACATCAGGGGCTGGAATATCTCTCTCGGGTCCGATGATTGGCAAAATCTCAGAGGTATATCTGCGAGTTAATCTTTCATTCTCGGCGATGGAGAGGGAGTTAGGGTTTACTGCGACGCCACCTTTTGCGCCGCCATAAGGCAGGTTGGTTAAGGCGCATTTCCAGGTCATTAACATCGCCAAAGCAACGGTTTCATCTAAATCAATATCTTGATGAAATCTAACGCCACCTTTTGCTGGGCCCCGAGTTGTTGAGTACTGGACCCGATAGCCCTTATACATTTCAACTCTGCCATCATCGCGACGCAAGGGAACTGCAACCTCCAATACCCGACGCGGGGTAGAGAGGGTATTCCAATCATTCTCCGAGAGATTTAACTGCTCGATTGCTCTTCTTAATTGCGAGAGCGCGGTGGTAAGTGGAGATTCCAAATTGGGCACAGCGGAATCGGAAGACCTCGTTGTCATGTGTTAAATCTATGTGGGGTTACATCAAATTTCTATGAACATACCGTGAGATTTCAGTTATAGATTAATCGAATTCAAAAACCGGATAGAAAAAAGCTGGTGCGGGAGGTGGGACTTGAACCCACACGCCGAAGCACAGGTTCCTAAGACCTGCGTGTCTGCCATTTCACCACTCCCGCAAGAGATGGATGGGAAGAATACCTGCAAAACCCTGGATAAAAAAATCCAAGCAATAATCCATTCCGATCAGTTAGATACCGCCCCGCGCCTCGATACCGCATCGATGGTCGCCGATATCAGCAACACAGCACCGGTGACCATAAATTTGATTCCGGCTGGATAACCCAAAAGGGCCATGCCGTTGTCAATTACAGCAACCACCAAACCACCAAGAATGGCATCGCTTACTTTTCCTTTACCACCAAAAAGGCTGGTTCCACCGATAACAGCAGCACCAACCGCGTAAAGCAAGGTGGAGCTACCACCAGTTGTGGGCGAGATTGAGTTAGCCCTTGAAACAAAAATCATTCCAGCGACAGCTGCAAAACCAGAGCAGATCATGAAGGCGGTAATACGCACCAACTTCACATTGATACCGGCGCGACGTGCGGCTTCGGCGTTTCCGCCAACTGCATAAATATGTAAGCCATAAGAGGTTCTGGTCAACACAAATGTGGCACCCACCAGTAAGAACAGAATTACCGGAACTACATAAGGAATTCCGCGCAAGCTGACTAGATCTGGATTATTACTGCGCTCGACTGTAAGTGTGGAAGTTGCGAATGCTCCAATTAGAACCACAACTAGAGCTTTGAGTAGCCAGAACTTGAAAAGGTTGTCAATCAATCCTGCCCGACGTCTCTTGTAAAACTTCCAGAAACCGGTAAGTAAATATGCGCCAGCAGCCAGAGTAAAAAACAACCAGCTGTTAACAACAGTTAGATTTTTGTTTTGAATGGAGAGGATTACCGGATCCTCAATTCTTATGGTTCCGCCTTCACCGATAATCAAGAGTAGAAGACCTTGGAAAGCCAAGAAGGTAGCCAAAGTCACCACGAAGGAAGGGATTTTTAATTGGGCAACGAGATAACCGATGAAGCCACCTAAAAAAACACCAGATAAAACGCTAACTGGAAATGCTATGTACCATGCGTAATCCATTTCGGTAATCATTACTACCAAGATTGCGCCACAAACACCTGCTGCATATCCAGCAGATAGATCAATCTCTCCCGAAAGCAGGACAAAGATCAATCCCATTGCGATCACAGTCACGGCAGCCGCTTGGGTTAAAAGATTGGCAAAATTGCCCGAGGTTAGGAATACCGAGCTCATTGAGCCAAAGACAATGCACAGCACCAATAAACCTAAAATCGCAGGTAGTGCCCCGACCTGACCCGCCTTTACCCGGCTCCACCAATCACTCAGGGATTTTTCTAAGGTGATTTGCTCGCTCACTTTTTGCCCCCTGACATGCTTTCTGAGCTACCTGTTGTAATCAAACGAACGACATCATTTTGTGAAACAGAGTTCTTATCAATCTGCGCAGCCATACTCCCTAGATACATCGCAGCGATATTGTCAGCCACTTGGAACACATCATTTAAGTTATGGCTAATAACTATTACCGCCAAGCCGTTGTCCGCTAATTGTTTGACCAGCTTCAGTACTTGTTCGGTTTGAGCCACGCCGAGTGCGGCTGTTGGTTCATCGAGAATAACAACTTTGCTATTCCACAGTACGGCGCGAGCAATAGCTACGGTTTGACGTTGACCACCACTTAAAGAGGCAACTTTTTGTCGGATTGATTTAACGGTTCTAACACTTAATCCATCTAGAGTTTTCTTGGCAAGAGACTCCATTGATGATTCATTTAAAGTAATTCCACTTTTCTCTTCACGGCCGAGAAACATGTTGTGGACGATGTCTAAATTGTCGCAGAGCGCTAAGTCTTGATAAACAATTTCAATTCCGAGTTCGGTGGCATCACGTGGACCACTAATCTGAACTGGTTTACCTTCAAAGACAAATTCGCCAGACTCCGGAGTGTAGATTCCAGCAATACATTTAATTAGAGTGCTCTTACCAGCTCCATTATCACCAACCAAGGCGGTTACCTGACCCGCATAGGCGTTGAAATTAACATCCTTTAGAACGTGAACGGGACCAAATGATTTATTTACTTTGCGGAGGGAGAGGATCGGGTCTGCCATCGCACTTCCTCTCTACTAGAACTTTAAGAACTAAAACCACAAAAAGTATTTTGATATTTTTGAAAACTTTAGCTGTCTTGAGATTAAGGGCTCAGCCCGAGGGATTGACCTCTCGGGCTGAGCATTACTTCCTTTAATCTGTCTTGGAGCTCTGTTTGGCTAGGGAATTAAATTCCGTTAGCTGTGCAGAGATCTTCGATGCCTTCGCAAACCGCTTCACGGGTCTGGAATCCATCTGCAATTACATCCTTTACGTTCTCCTTAGTGATTGACACTGGTACAAGAAGAACTGAAGGAACATCGCTAACTCCATTGTTTACGGAGCCAGTCGCTGTTGTGGCCTCTTCGCCATTTAGAAGCGCAATAGCAAGCTCTGCTGCAGCCTCTGCCTCTGCCTTGATTGCCTTGTAAACGGTGTTTGATAGATCGCCGGTCAAAATTGCGCGAAGACCGTCAACGGTTGCATCCTGTCCGGATACGCAAACCTTTCCGTTTAGACCGTTCTTCTTCAATACAGCTACAGCTGCAAGACCAAGACCTTCATTAGCGGAAACGACCGCATCAAGCTTGCCGCCTGCCTTAGCAAGTTGCTGCTCGAAAATTGTTCCGCCCTTTACATTGTCCCAATCTGGAACAGCCTGATCATCAACGAGTGTGTAATCACCGGCATCGATCATTGGACGAAGAACTGAGTCATAACCAGCCTTGAACAAGGTGGCGTTGTTATCGGTAGGAGAACCGTTTAGATAAACGATGCGTGCCTTTGACTTTCCGGCACCATCAAGGCAAGCCTTGATGCCTTCTCCTTGCAATCTTCCTACTGCTTCGTTATCAAATGAAACATAGTAAGAAGCCGAACCGTTAAGTGTTAGACGGTCGTAGTCAATAGTTGGCACACCTTGTGCGGCTGCTTTGTCTTGAACAGCCTTTGCTGAATCAGAGTCTAGATTTACCAAGATAAGAACCTTTGCACCAGCAGTCAACATTTGATCTGCGATGGTCTGGAATGCTTCCTTGTCACCATTTGCATTTTGGATGTCAGCCTCTACTCCAGCGGCATCAAATGCAGCTTGAAGGAATCCGCGGTCAGCGGTTTCCCAACGAGCTGACGAAGCAGCATCTGGAAGGATTACACCAACAAAACCATCAGCTGAACCTTCATCTGATGAGTTTGAGCAGCCGGTGAGAATAAGTGCGAATGCTGCAACAAGTGCAGATATCGCGAGACGGCGCTTTTTCATTTAGTTAATTACCTTTCGAAAGTGTTTAACGAATTTAGGTAGTAATTGAGCCGCGAGGGCGGTTCAACACCGCGAACGCTACTTTTCAGCCAATCTTAAGAAAAGAGAAAATCCCATTATTTGGGCAGCCGTCTCATAACAATTGAATAACGGGGAGTGCGCGGGAAGCGGGCTTGGGTCGGTAGCCTTGCCTAGGTGACCCCAGATACCTCCTCAAGTGTGAGCCCATCTGATTTAGGGCGGGCTGCCATGGACCCATTTCTGGCTCTGAGCGAGAGCCTCTCTAAACAAGTCGCTGATTTGGTTTCTGCGGGGGAGCTACCGGATTCTGTACTCCAACTTGCGGTCGTGAAAGAAATCGTCTTGGAGCGGCCCAAGAATCGTGATCATGGAGATTACGCAACCTCAATCGCGTTAGCTTTGGCCAAACCATCCGGCAAGACGCCGCGTGAGATTGCTGAATTAATTGCAACCGGACTAAGAGACAACTCAAATATCGAAAGCGTTGATATTGCTGGTCCTGGTTTTATTAATTTAACACTCGCCAAATCCAGTCAAGGTGCGATTGTTTTCTCAATCCTGAATGAAAAGCAGAATTTTGGTCAGGTGAAAGTTTTAGCAGGCAAAAAAATAAATCTTGAATTTATTAGCGCAAATCCAACTGGCCCACTTCATCTTGGTCACACCCGTTGGGCTGCCGTTGGTGATGCGCTCGGCAGTGTCTTAGCTGCAGGTGGTGCGGAGGTTGTAAGAGAGTTTTACATTAATGATCGTGGGACCCAATTGGATTTGTTTGGTGCTTCATTACGAGCTGCTGCACGAGGTGAAGCTCGCCCGGAGGATGGTTACCAAGGTGAGTACATAGATGATTTAGCCAAATTAATTCTGGCTCAACATCCGGAGTACAAAGACCTAAATGAGACAGAAGGAATCATCGCATTTCGTGAAGCTGGTTATGCTCTCCAACTTCAACATCAAAAAGATGTACTTGATAACTTTGGGACTCACTTCGATGTTTGGTTTTCGGAGCGTTCCTTGCACTCGGGTGAGGCTCTAGACAAAGCATTGCAAACCTTAAAGTCGCAGGGTCATGTATTTGAATCTGAGGGTGCCACCTGGTTGCGCACTACTGATTTTGGCGATGATAAAGATCGGGTATTAGTTAAATCTGGTGGCGAACTCTCCTACTTTGCTTCGGATACCGCTTATTACATAGATAAAAGAAACCGCGGCTTTGATATCTGTATTTATATGCTGGGCGCAGACCATCATGGATATGTAGGAAGGCTAAAAGCAACAGCGGCATGCGCTGGTGATGATCCGGAGTTCAATATTCATGTATTGATTGGCCAACTCGTAAAGATTATGGAGAGTGGCCAAGAAATCAAACTCTCCAAGCGGGCTGGAACCATAATCACCTTGGAAGAGTTGGTAGAAAAAGTTGGAGTTGATGCAGCTCGTTACACATTAATTCGTTATCCAGTTGATACACCTATGGTGCTAGATGTTGATTTATTGAAAAAGCGCACCAACGACAATCCGGTTTATTACGTGCAGTATGCGCACGCCCGAATTTGTGCAGTGCTTCGCAATGCAGAGGATTTAGGCTTGAAGGTAAACCTCGCCGACTTCAAAGCCGAGCTTTTGCTTCATGAGCGCGAGCGTGAGTTGCTCGGGGGTCTTGCCGAATATCCCCGAGTGGTGGCAAGCGCTGCCGAATTACGGCAACCACATCGCATCGCGCGTTACATTGAAGAGTTAGCAACTCTTTACCATGGTTTTTATAACGATTGTCGAGTTATTCCAATGGGTGACGAGCCAATTTCAGATATCCATCGCACCAGAGTAATTCTTTGTGAAGCAACCAGACAGGTAATCAACAATGGACTATCCATGCTGGGCGTTAGCGCACCGGAGCGGATGTAGCCATGACCAATATGTTCAATCCAAAAGTTTGGCCCTCAACAACAACTGAAGAATTCGGTGTCATCGCTGTAGGTGGATGTTCGTTGCCCGTCTTAGCGCGCGAATTCGGAACACCAGCATTTATTTTGGATGAAGCAGATTTCAAATTGCGAGCCGCGCAATGGAAGAGCGCATTAGACAAACACTTTGGCGACAACGCTGGAACCGCGTACTACGCAGCAAAAGCCTTTATTTCAAAGGAGATTGTTCACTGGGTCGAGCAAAGTGGCTTGGGATTAGATGTCTGTACCGGAGGAGAGTTGGCGGTAGCCAAAGCAGCAAATTTTCCGGCCGAGCGCATAGAACTGCATGGCAATAACAAATCTGAAGAGGAGATTGCCGATGCTATTGATTATCGAGTGGGCACCATCGTCGTTGACTCTTTGCAGGAGATCGAGCGGGTAGCAAAAAACGCTCACAACAAGGGTGTTGTACAAAAAGTCCTATTGCGTTTAACCCCGGGAGTTGATGCGCACACCCATGAGGCAATCTCAACTGCACATGAAGATGTGAAGTTTGGTTTTTCTATTGCATCTGGCGCAGCATGGGATGCGGTGTTGGCTACAACAAAACATGATTCTTTAAGTTTGCAAGGTTTTCACGCCCATATTGGTTCGCAGATCTTTGTATCGGATGCATTTGAAACCTCAGCTGCAAGATTGATTGAGATGTTGTCGAAGTACAAAGCGCAGTTTGGTGTCGAGCTACCAGAGTTGGATTTGGGTGGCGGATATGGGATTGCATATGTAGACGGCGACGACCCTAGCGATGCCAATCAAATAATGGAAAAATTATCGAAAACTGTAACTGCGGAGTGTGGCAAAAATAATTTGGCGGTTCCAAAAATTTCTATTGAACCGGGAAGAGCGATTGTTGGCCCGGCCATGATTACTCTCTATGAGGTGGGGACAACCAAGGAGGTTGTCTTGGAGGATGGATCAAAGCGTTGGTACGTTTCAGTAGATGGTGGCATGAGCGACAACTTACGTACCGCTTTGTATGACGCGGAGTACTCCATTGATTTGGTAAATCGCATAAGTACGGCACCATTGAGAATGGCTAGAGTGGTTGGAAAGCATTGCGAGACTGGAGATATTGTGATTAATGATGTGCAACTGCCTTCAGATATTGTTCCAGGCGATCTTCTGGCAACCCCGGCTACCGGTGCATATGGCCGCAGCATGGCCAACAATTACAACCATATGGTTCGGCCACCTGTGATTTCAGTGTTTAATCAAACGGCACGAACCATCATTAGAAGGGAAAGCTACGCTGACCTTCTAGCCTTAGAGGTGGATGAGAAGCCTCGAAGGATCGCAGAGTAAGAAAACCTTTAGAGTTTCAAATATAGGAAAAAGGAGTTGATGATGAACGCAGCGGTTACCACCTTGAACGTGGGCATGTTGGGTTGCGGCGTTGTCGGCTCAAATGTTGCTCGATTGTTGCAGGAGGACTCGGGGGATTTTGCAGCTCGATCTGGAGCTACTTTAAAACTTAGCAAAGTGGCGGTTAAGAATATAAATGCCAAGCGAGAATTCGTACCAAATGAAATCCTGACCGCAGATGCAAACTCTGTAGTAACCGATCCCAATATTCAGATTGTTATTGAAGTTATGGGTGGAATTGAACCGGCACGGGAATTGATTTTGACCGCAATCAAAAATGGCAAATCAATCATTACCGCTAACAAAGCTTTACTTGCGCAGCATGGAGGAGAGCTGTTTGATGCCGCAGATAAGAATGGTGTAGATCTTTATTACGAAGCAGCGGTTGGTGGTGCGATTCCAATATTGCGCCCGATGCGTGAGTCAATTGTTGGTGATCATGTACATCGGGTTATGGGAATTGTTAATGGAACTACCAATTACATCCTTACTAAAATGGATGAAGAGGGTTCGGCCTTTGCTGATGTCTTGAAAGAGGCTCAAGCATTAGGTTTTGCTGAAGCCGATCCCACAGCGGATATCGAAGGACATGATGCCGCTGCTAAAGCTGCAATTTTGGCGGGATTAGCCTTTCACACCAGAGTTTCATCCTCAGATGTTTACTGTGAAGGCATCTCTAAGCTGACTGCGCGTGATGTGGCGGTAGCACGCGACATGAACCATGTAATTAAGTTGTTAGCCATTGCGGAGTTGACCGCGGACAATCGAGTTTCAGTACGGGTGCATCCAACATTGGTCTCTCGTCAGCACCCGCTTGCCTCAGTACGAAAAGCTTTTAACGCGGTGTTTGTTGAGGCGGAATCTGCTGGAGAGTTGATGTTTTATGGTCGGGGAGCAGGTGGCGCCCCAACCGCCAGCGCAATACTTGGTGATTTGATTGCGGTAGCCCGCAATAAAACAAGAGGTGTTGAGGGTCATGGCGAAACAGATTATGCGGATCTAGGAATCGCTCCGATAGATGATGTGGACTCCCGTTATCTCATAAGGGTTGAGGTAGCGGATAAACCAGGTGTTCTTGCTACCGTTGCACAACTATTTGCTTCCAGCAATGTTTCTATTGAAACAGTGCGCCAAACGGGACGGGGAGATAGCGCTGAGTTAATTGTGGCTACCCACACTGCTCCGGAAAAAGCCTTAAAGAAAACCGTTGTGGCGCTAACACAAAGTGATGTCGTTAAAAGTGTCGAGAGTGTTCTGCGAATTGAAGGAAGTGGCAAGTGAGCCTATTTAAGAAAAAGGGCGCACATCAGTGGCGCGGAGTGATTGAGGAGTATCGCCACAGACTTCCGGTCAGCAAGAAGACCCCTGTCGTTTCATTGTGCGAAGGTGGCACACCTCTTATTTATGCGTGTGTGATTTCAGAGATGTTAGATAACGAGGTTTGGTTAAAGTTTGAAGGCGCTAATCCAACCGGATCCTTTAAGGATCGCGGTATGACGATGGCAATCTCCAAGGCAGCTGAAAATGGCGCTCAGGCGGTTATCTGCGCTTCAACTGGAAATACCTCTGCCAGTGCTGCTGCCTATGCAACCAAAGCTGGTATGACACCCGTTGTCCTGGTGCCGCAAGGAAAAATTGCCATGGGTAAGTTAGCGCAAGCGATTGCACATGGTTCAAAGTTATTGCAGGTCGATGGAAACTTTGATGATTGCTTGGATCTCGCCCGCGAACTTTCTGAAAAATACCCAGTTTCATTAGTTAATTCTGTTAACCCATTCCGTATTGAGGGTCAAAAAACCGCATCCTTTGAGGTGGTAGATGCACTTGGCTTTGCGCCAGATATTCATGCGCTCCCAGTAGGAAATGCCGGAAACATCACCGCGTATTGGAAGGGTTATAAAGAGTACAAAGCAGATGGAGTCTCAAAGACTCTGCCACAGATGTGGGGTTTCCAGGCAGAGGGCGCAGCGCCGATTGTGCGTGGCGAAGTAGTAAAGAATCCAGAGACGATTGCAACCGCGATTCGTATTGGCAATCCAGCTTCCTGGGATTTCGCAGTTGCCGCCCGTAATGAATCCAAGGGCGTAATAGATATGGTTTCTGATGAGGAGATCTTGAGCGCATATCGCTTGGTAGCGGCCAAGGAGGGTGTATTTGTTGAACCTTCTAGCGCTGCTGGTATCGCTGGTTTGATCAAATACAAAACACAGGGCAGGTTGCCGAAGAATAAAAAAATTGTCATTACCGTTACTGGAAATGGTTTGAAAGATGTGCAGTGGGTATTAGATGGCGCTGCGAGCCCGACTGTAATTCCAGTTGATGTCGACAAAGCGGCAGAAGTAATTGGATTGGCTTAAACATGGCCCGTGGCTTTAAAGATCGTTTAACTTATAAAGCAACTCCGATGCAGGTAAGTGTGCCGGCAAGTGCGGCAAACCTAGGACCTGGTTTTGATGCACTGGGATTAGCTTTGGAGCTGCGAGATATTTACGTTGCGCAGATTTTGGATGATGAGGTGTTTGATGTTGATGTAACCGGTGAGGGCGCCGACGAAGTTAAGAAGGATGCCAAACATTTAGTCATCAAAGCGATGATGGCCGGATTTGAATTCATGGGAGGCAAACCACGTGGCATCGCATTGCGTGCACTCAACTCCATCCCACACGGTCGAGGATTAGGTTCCTCAGCAGCAGCAATCGTTGGCGGCTTATCACTAGCTCGTGGATTAGTTCTCTCTGGAAACAGCTTGATGAATGATGATGATTTGATCGCGTTAGCAACTGATTTAGAAGGTCATCCCGATAATGTTTCAGCCGCAGCTTTAGGTGGAGCAACTATTTCCTGGATGGAGGATCGTGCAGGTGTTGCAACCGGTTGCGCGACAGGATTTTCAGTTGACCCTAGTATCCGGGCTTTGGTTTTAATGCCCAATACCCAACTTTCAACTGGCAAAGCCCGCAAGATGTTGCCAGAGATAGTGCCCCACAAAGACGCTTCAATTAACGCAGGTCGCAGCGCTCTTTTAGTACATGCTTTGTCGGTACGGCCTGAGTTGTTATTTGTAGCAACCGAGGATCATCTGCACCAGCAGTACCGACGTGAGGGCATGCCCCGCTCCGTCGATCTGGTAAATAAATTGAGAGGCGCAGGTGTTGCAGCGATGATTTCTGGGGCTGGTCCTTCTGTTTTGGTCCTTCACGCCGGCACCAGTGCAGAACACGATGACATCGTTCGCAGCGCGGGGGATCATTTCCAACCGCTGGATATTGAGATTGCTACTAGCGGCGCCACGCTCTCCAACGTATAAATCCAGCCTCAAACCAAGTTTTGACCGCTTTTAAACGCCCCCAATCACACTTTTTCGATTTTGGAGTTGGCCAACCCTGCTGGTAGATTTCAGGCTCGTCGGGCGGTAACTGAGCCCACAATCTTGAAAATACTTAAAAGCAAAAAATCTTTACCCCTAACCTCACTAAGACTTTTCAAAAGTCTGGAAAAGAAATCTAAATGGCAGATACAAAAAGCGCTCGGCGAGATTCTGGTGACCTTTCTGCGTTACTTCTCCCAGAGCTACGTAAGATTGCAACAAATCTTGGAATTGAAAATGCGGCAGAGTTAAAGAAGCCTGATTTAGTTAAGGCGATTACCGATCTGCAAGCCGCTAACCGAGAAGCAGCGAAGGCGGAGCGAGAAGCGCGCCGTGCTGAGAGAAATCAACGTCGCAACCGCAATAAGCAAGGCAATGACAATAGCGACAACTCTGAGGATTCTGATGAGGAAGATGACGAGGATTCAAACTCCAGCGGATCTGATTCTGACAGTTCAAGCAATAGAGACAACGATCGTTCCGAGCGTAGTGATCGTGGAAGTGATCGCGGAAATGATCGTGAATGGCGTAGAGATCGCCATCGCGACCGTGGTGGCCGAGATCGGAACAGAGATCGTGACCGCGGTGGACGTGATCGCGAAATCGTGATTTCAGAGGATGATGTATTACTTCCAGTCGGTGGCTTGCTAGATATTCTTGATAACTATGCATTTTTGCGCACTGGCGGCTATCTGCCTGGCCCAAATGATGTTTATGTTTCATTGCAACAGGTACGACGTTATGGATTACGTAAAGGTGATGTAATTACCGGTCAGGTGCGCCAACCACGAGAGGGAGAGCGCCGCGAGAAGTTCAATGCTTTGGTCCGTCTCGAAACTGTTAATGGCATGGAACCAGAGAGCGCCCGTGATCGCGTGGAGTTCTCCAAGCTAGTTCCGCTTTATCCGCAAGAGAGATTGCGTTTAGAAACACAGCCCAACATATTGACCACCCGTGTCATCGATTTAATTGCACCGATTGGAAAAGGACAACGCGGACTAATTGTTTCGCCACCTAAGGCCGGTAAGACCATGGTTTTGCAATCAATTGCAAATGCAATTACAACTAACAACCCTGAGTGTCACTTAATGGTGGTTTTGGTTGATGAGCGTCCAGAAGAGGTTACCGACATGCAACGCTCAGTCAAGGGAGAGGTAATCGCCTCCACCTTTGATCGTCCAGCTGATGATCACACTACGGTTGCAGAGTTAGCCATCGAACGCGCAAAGCGTCTGGTCGAATTAGGTCATGATGTAGTTGTATTACTAGATTCGATTACTCGTTTGGGCCGTGCCTACAACATCGCAGCTCCAGCATCAGGTCGAATTCTTTCTGGTGGTGTTGATTCAGCAGCTTTGTATCCACCAAAGAAGTTCTTTGGAGCTGCTCGTAACATTGAAGATGGCGGCTCATTAACAATTCTGGCTACCGCACTAGTTGAAACTGGTTCAAAGATGGATGAGGTTATCTTTGAAGAGTTCAAGGGCACCGGAAATATGGAGTTGAAGCTAGATCGTAAGTTTGCTGACAAGCGCATCTTCCCCGCGGTTGATGTCGATGCATCAGGTACCCGTAAAGAAGAGATTTTGATGGGTCCTGAAGAGCTAAACATTGTTTGGAAGTTACGTCGCGTGCTTCATGCTTTGGATTCTCAGCAAGCATTGGAGTTGTTGCTTGAGAAGATGAAGGGCACCAAATCCAATGTTGAGTTCTTGATGCAGGTCCAGAAGACCACCGTTGGACCCGATCAATCCCCGAAAGGCGAGTAAATCCAGCACGGATTGGCTCGAACTGGGGTGGCTTAGGTAGCCTTCCCTCATTATTTACGAGCTGGTTCACCGAAGGTTTCGGACCCAGCCCAACACAAGGAGCAACAATGAAGAACGATATTCATCCTGAATATAAGGAGACCACAGTTACCTGTGGTTGCGGTGAAACCTTTAGTACCCGCTCAACCATTTCATCCGGCTCACTATTTGTTGAAGTTTGCTCCGTGTGCCATCCGTTCTACACCGGCAAGCAGCGCATCCTTGATACTGGCGGACGTGTAGCTAAGTTCGAAGAGCGTTTCAAGAAGCAACAAAACAAGAAGTAGCTTTCCTAACAAAGACCGTTGCTCTCGCATTTGGCGAGGGTGCGGTCTTTTGTTATTTATTGAGTTTTTAGAGTTAAGGTAATTGAAAGGAGTAGATGAGATGACTGATAAGAAAGCTGATCGCTTTGCGAGTATGCCAGAGATTCTTAAAGAGTATGAAACTCTTGAAGCTGCGATGGCCGATCCATCTATTCACGCTGATCAAGGTAAAGCTCGCCAACTAGGTAAACGTTATGCCCAACTCGGTCCGGTAATTGCCGGTTATCGTTCCTATAAAAAGGCAGAGGATGATCTAGCTGCTGCAAAAGAGTTAGTAGAGGTTGATGAGGGATTTGCGGCCGAACTTCCTGCATTAGAGGTTAGCCTGCAAGATGCAGCAGAAAAATTGGAGGAGCTGCTTTTGCCACGCGATCCAAATGATGATCGCGATGTCATTTTGGAGATCAAGGCTGGGGCAGGTGGTGATGAATCCGCCCTCTTTGCTGGCGATTTACTGCGCATGTATCTGCGCTATGCAGAAAAGCAGGGTTGGAAAACTGAAATCATCGATGCCACCGAAAGTGATTTAGGTGGATATAAAGATATCTCCGTTGCGGTGAAAGCTCGTGGCGGTACCGAGCCAGGAAAAGCCCCGTTTTCTAAGTTGAAGTTTGAAGGTGGCGTACACCGTGTGCAACGAGTACCAGAAACCGAATCACAGGGGCGAATTCACACCTCCGCTGCCGGTGTTTTGGTGTTGCCTGAAGCGGAAGAGATTGATGTGCAGATAAATATGAATGAGTTACGTATCGATGTCTATCGCTCATCCGGGCCCGGCGGACAGAGCGTTAACACAACGGACTCTGCGGTGCGTATTACACATATACCTACCGGAATTGTGGTTTCTTGTCAGAATGAAAAGAGCCAGTTGCAAAATAAAGAGTCAGCGTTGCGT
The DNA here is from genome assembly GCA_030830475.1 of Candidatus Nanopelagicales bacterium. GTDB lineage: Bacteria > Actinomycetota > Actinomycetes > Nanopelagicales > Nanopelagicaceae > MAG-120802. Next base: position 10,142 of record JAURMX010000027.1, on the reverse strand, counting down.
ATTTTGCGTGCCCGACTTTTGGCTGCGGCTCAAGAGGCTGCTGATGCAGAAGCGGCTGCAACTCGCAAGAGCCAGGTGCGCACCGTAGATCGCTCAGAGCGCATCCGAACCTACAACTTTCCAGAAAATCGTCTAAGTGATCACCGAGTTAATTTCAAAGCTAACAACCTCGATGCGGTACTAAATGGTGAGTTAGATGATGTAATCAATGCTCTGCTTGAGGCGGACAAAGCAGAGAAGCTCGCAGCAGCAGAAGCGTAAATCTCATGAGCATTAAAGAGATTCTAAAGAAAGTAAAGCAAGAGCTATCAGAGTTTGATATTCCAACGGTAGATGCCGAGTTGATGTTGGCTCATGTTGTTGGTGCTTCGCGTATGGATTTACATGCCAGAGAGTTCATATTGAATACAGAACAGCAAGAGTTGTTTCAAGAGATGGTGCAGGCAAGAAAATCAGGAACCCCTACTCAGTACTTAACAGGTGAGGCCCCATTCCGTTATTTAACATTTTCCGTCGGTCCTGGTGTTTTGATTCCGCGGCCAGAGACAGAGTTATTAGTTGATGCCGCTCTAGTTGAAATAGAACGGATTCAATCAGCGCCGAATCTATCCTCCGTGCCTGATGTGAGCATCATAGATTTGGGTGCGGGTAGCGGTGCAATAGCGATTTCAATCGCTCATGAAGCGGCACAGCGCAAAATGCCGGTTCATATTGTTGCGGTGGAGAAATCCGCATCAGCGGTTGAATGGTTAAAGAAGAACATTTCACGGCATGAGGTTGATGTTCGGGTTATTCATGATGATGTCTCAAATGCACTACAAGGCGTTAAGTGCAACATTGTTGTAGCCAATCCTCCCTATATTCCGAATGAGACCGTGCTGCCGGATCTCGTCAAGCAAAATGAACCACATGAGGCTTTATTTGGCGGTTCCATGAATGGCATGCAGGCCCCACTTCAATTTATCGCTGCCGCTACTCGATTGTTAAAGGGTGGGGGTTTGCTAATTATGGAACATTTCGAGAATCAGAGTTCGGCACTTGAGCAAAAACTTAGCGCGGATTACTCTGAGATTTCTCATTACACTGATTTAAACAACAGACCACGTTGGATTACAGCACGCAGAAAGGAGCGGTAATGGCTGAGAGATATTCACTGCTCGATGGCGAAGTGGATTATAAGGAGTTGATTGAACGGGCTGTTGCTGCACTACGAGATGGAAAGTTAATAATTGCGCCATTAGAACACGCATATGTCTTTGTCGCCGACGCTTTCAATCACGCGGCGGTGAAAAAACTTCATTTGTTGCGCCAGGATGCCCGTGGTGTTGCGGCTCAAGTAATAGTCGGAGATATAAAAACAGTAAAAGGAATCACTAGTGAGTTTGGCGAAACTGTAAATGCAGTATGCGAAAAGTTTTGGCCTGGTTTATTAACGGTAAACCTTCCGCCCGCGCAGGGATTGGTTTGGAATTTGGGAGATGAAAGAACCTTGGATGAAATCGCTATTCGCGTTCCAGCCGCAGATTTTTTGCGTGAGGTTGCTTTGGCATCGGGACCACTTGCGATCGGTGCTGCGGCCCTCTCTGGACGACCCGCTCCGAGAAAATCCACATTTTTCCCCGCTCTAGATGGAGATTACGCAGCGCTGTTTGATGCTGGTGAGTTGCCAGAAGGGGCTACTTCTACGGTGCTCTCAGCAAAAGATGATGGTCTGATTTTGCTTAGAGCAGGAGCAATCTCACTCGCCGATTTGAGAGCCATAACCCCAAACATCGCGGTTCCCGCCTAGGATTTCAGCCATGTCTGAGAGCTTCTTTGGTCCTGATTTCACCCAATTACAAAAACAAGATCCAGAGATTGCTGCCGTTGTTTTATCTGAGTTGGATAGACAACGAAAGAGTTTGCAGTTAATCGCCAGCGAAAACTTCACCTCACCTGCGGTTTTGGCAACACTTGGTTCCACGCTCTCAAATAAGTATGCCGAAGGTTATCCCGGTCGTCGTTATTACGGTGGCTGTGAAGAGGTAGACAAGGTTGAGGTAATTGGAATTTCTCGTGCCAAGGAGTTGTTTGGCGCGGAACACGCAAATCTTCAACCACACTCTGGCGCCAGCGCCAACATCGCCGTGTATCAAGCATTTACTAAACCTGGCGATACTGTTTTGGCGATGTCACTGCCACATGGCGGCCACTTAACCCATGGTTCAAAAGTTAATTTTTCTGGTAAGTGGTTTAACGTTGAGTCATACGGGGTTCGAAAAGATAACGAGTTAATTGATTACGATGAATTAAGAGATTCCGCACTCCGAGTCAAACCAAAGATGATTTGTTCTGGCGCTACCGCTTATCCCAGCCTGATTGATTTCAAAAGAATCCGTGAAATCTGCGATGAGGTTGGCGCGATTATGTGGGTTGATGCTGCTCACTTCATTGGCTTAGTAGCTGGAAAGGCGATTCCCTCTCCCGTTCCTTATGCAGATGTTGTTTCATTTACTACCCATAAAGTTTTGCGAGGACCACGTGGCGGAATGATTCTCTCCAAAGCCGAGCACGCTGCAGCGGTTGATAAAGCGGTGTTTCCCGGCATGCAAGGCGGTCCAATCATGAGCGCGGTGGCTGGAAAAGCGGTCGCTCTGAAGGAGTGCGCTACACCTGAGTATCAAAGTTATGCGAAGAAGGTTATTGAAAATGCTAAAGCACTCGCCGCAGCTCTTGAGAAAGAGGGTATGCGTGCAGTCTCTGGTGGCACAGAAACTCACTTGGCTTTGATTGATATCCGTTCTACTGGAGTAAATGGCAAGGTTGCCGATGAGAGATGTGGAAAAGCTGGAATCTCGCTAAATAAGAACGCTATTCCATATGATCCGGAAACCCCTGCGGTCACCAGCGGAATTCGCGTTGGTACTCCGGCGACAACCACCCAGGGAATGGGATTGCCAGAGATGTCAGAAATTGCCAAGTTAATTGCACGCGCAATTAAAGAAGGCGATGATGATGCGAAAGCAAATTCAATTCGCCAAGAGGTTTACGCCTTGACCGCGAAGTTCCCGGTTTACCCACGGTAATGCGCGAGTACTTACTTACCCTTTTTATCGCTGCAGTTTTAACTTATATGTTAACTCCGCTCGTACGCAGCTTTGCATTGAGACAAAATGCGGTTGCAAAGGTGCGTGAGCGAGATGTTCACACCGAAACTACAGCCCGATGGGGCGGGGTAGCGATGTGGTTAGCGATGGGGTTGACCCTTTTGATTGTCGAAAATCTAGAGTTGGTTGGTAAGGCATATAGCCGAGAACTTCTTGGGATTTTCCTAGCGGCCACTTTCGTGCTGTTAATCGGAATGCTTGATGATCGTTTTGAGTTGGATGCGGTTACTAAATTAGCGGGACAAGGATTAGCCGCTGCCATTTTGTTGTATTTTGGCATTCAAATCCTGTGGTTGCCCATAGATGGAATTATTGTTTTGCCAACCAACATTGGCCAACTCCTTACAGTTCTAGTAGTCATAATCATTATCAACGCGGTCAACTTTGTTGATGGATTAGATGGGCTGGCTACGGGAATCGTCGCTATCTCTGCTGCAGCATTCTTTGGCTTTTCCTATTTGTTAGCGGTAGAAAATGGATTCAGCCGTGCGGGCGCACCATCTTTGGTCACCGCCATAGTGATTGGAAGCTGCATCGGCTTTTTGCCGCACAACCTCCATCCAGCGCGGATTTTTATGGGGGATTCCGGCTCGATGTTCTTGGGATTGGTTTTGGCTGCAGCGGCCATCACTTTGATGGGACAAATCGATGCAAATGCGGTTTTCTCGGAGAATATTGGCCCAGCGGCACTTCCTCTACTTTTGCCATTCGCAGTTCTAGCGGTGCCTTTGCTTGATCTCGGATTAGCGGTACTTCGGCGAGTCAGGAGAGGCAAATCTCCCTTTGCGCCCGATAAAGAACATCTCCATCACAAGTTGATGTCATGGGGTAACTCTCAACAACGCACCAATGTCATTTTGTATTTAGCAACTGCAATGTTGGCGCTACCTGCGATGCTCTCAGCATTTATTCCGTTGTGGGGTGCTGCTTTAGTAGGAGTAATTCTGTTGCTGTCGGCAATCCTAATAAACAAAGGTTTGCTTAATAAGTTTCGAGAGCGAAACGCAGTGAGATGAAAAGAGAAAAATCTAAATCCAACTTAGTTGCCGATGATTCAAACTCGCAACTTTGGCATGGCGCATTGCAGCCTGCACTCTGGCTGACAGTTGCTTCAATCTTGGTCTCCACCGTTGCCACCGGGAGTGATGGATTCTTTGGCAGTTTGTTAGCGAGTTTCACTGTGGTTATCTTTTTTTCTGTCTCTTTGTATGTGGGCAAGCTGACCAAGAATGTAGATCCAATCGCCACGATGGCGCTGGCCATGTTCTCTTATTTCACAAAGCTGCTCCTAATAGCTGGATTCTTGATCGCGGTGACTAGGTTGACGCAGGAAGATCAGGTAAATAGAACCGCATTTGGGGTAAGTGCGCTTACTATTGCGGCAGGCTGGCTAATCGGAGAAACTCGCGCTTTCTTTAAACTGCAGTTACATCTACCATTGCCGAATCAGGGCTCAACCGATTCAAAGATTCAGACCCAAGAAGACAGCAAAGTAATAAACAGAGAAGGAAACAGAGAAGGAAACAGAGAAGGAAACAGAGAAGGAGAGTAAAGATATGAGCGAAAATCTCCCTAAAGGGCCAAGTGAGGACAACGCCTTCTGGACCATTTTTGGCTACATGCTCTCCGGATTATTGATTTGGGGCGGAATTGGCTGGGGTTTGGATAAATGGTTGGGCACCGGTTACTTCCTGCTGGGCGGTCTATTACTGGGCATGGGCTCGGCGCTTTACCTAATCTGGCTTAGGTTCGGCCGGAGGTAAGGGCTGGGGATTAGGGCCGTAATCTGAGCTGGTTTTTTTGTTATCCAGGTTACCCATGCCCTCTGATTTCGATTTCACATCTTTCCAGCCACCTAATAGGGTTACGCCGTCTTTCCCCGCGAAAATCATCCGTAATGCTTGAATCTTCAAGGAGTTGAGTGGTGCTGGTTAGCTACGCAGCAGAGGTTGGCAAGGAAGAGGGCTTTAATCCTCCCGATGCGGGCGACTTCAACCTCCCTCCATTTATTGAAGGTAATGAGTTTGCAACCAAGCCAATTCTCTTAGTCTTCTTATCAGTCCTTTTAATCTCAATCTTTTTTATTCTTTCTTCTCGAAAAGCTGCAGTGGTCCCATCCAAACTTCAATTCGCTGGTGAATCCATCTATGGATTTGTCAGAAATGATTTGGGTCGCGAGGTAATCGGCCATGAATTCATGCGCTTCGTTCCTTATTTGTTCACCTTATTTACCTTTATTTTGGTTAACAACATCTTCGGCATTGTTCCTCTGATTCAATTCCCAACAATGTCCCGCATTTCTTTCCCTTATGTCCTAGCTGCTTTCACCTTCTTTATTTTCCATTATGTTGGAATTCGTAAACAAGGTTTCTTCAAGTACATGAAAGAGATCATGTTCTTGCCAGGCATTCCAAAGCCGGCTTACATATTGATTACACCACTTGAATTGGCAACCTACTTCTTGGTTCGACCAATGACTTTGAGTCTGCGTCTTTTTGCAAATATGTTTGCTGGCCACTTGCTGCTTCTTGTCTTCATTTTGGGTGGCGAGCACCTGCTTCAGGGCGTAATTGGATTGAAGTTGGTTAGCCCATTCTCCTTTGCAATTGGAATCGCTCTCACATTTTTTGAGTTTATGGTGCAGTGCCTTCAGGCCTACATCTTTACTCTTTTGACCGCTCTCTACATAGCAGGAGCTTTGGCAGACGAGCACTAATACAGCTTTACTCACGATAACGCTCGGTTGTCGTGTAGCTAAATAAAGAAGGAAAGGTAAGAAACATGGAAGGCACACTCAACCTGGTCGGTTTTGGCCTCGCAGCGATTGGACCTGGTATTGCAACCGGTTTGATCTTCGCCGCTTACATCAATGGCGTTGCTCGCCAGCCAGAAGCACGTAGCGTTCTACAGCCAATCGCATTTCTTGGCTTCGCTCTTGCTGAAGCGCTTGCTCTATTCGGTCTAGTTCTAGCGTTCGTTCTCTAGTCGATCAAATAATTTAAATTATGCGTTCGATTGAATTGGCTGCAGGAGAAGAGCTAAACCCTCTAATCCCGCATACCGCAGAAATCATCGTTGGCTTCATCGCCTTCTCTCTGCTCTACATGGTCTTGCGCCGTGCCGTTGTGCCACGTTTTGAAAAAGCGTTTGCAGAACGTACCGATGCGATCCAAGGCGGGATGGAGCGTGCGGAACGCGCGCAACGAGAAGCTGAAGCTGCCTTGAACCAATATAAATCTCAACTCGCAGATGCTCGTGGTGAAGCACAGAACATCCGGGAAGAGGCTCGGGTTCAGGGAGCAGCGATCATCGAAGAGATGAGAGCAAAGGCGCAAGAAGAAGCTGCACGCATCACCGCTTCAGCTCAAGCCGCTATTGAGGCAGAGCGTCAGCAAGCGGTTAACTCGCTTCGTAATGAGGTTGGGGCACTTGCAACTGAATTAGCATCCAAGATTGTCGGAGAAGCCTTAGATGACCAGGTCCGTCAATCAAGAATCGTTGATCGATTCCTTTCAGATCTGGAGAAGAGTAAGTAGTTATGACAACAGCACTTGCTGCACTTGGTGGCGCGAGCCGTCAATCATTAGCCGCTGCACGAGCATCGCTTGATAACCAACTTAAGTCGTTATCAGCCGGTGACTCCTCTGTTTTGGCTAAGGATCTATTTGCAGTAGTTGCTGCCCTTGACTCCTCAACACCATTGCGTCGCGCCATTACAGATGGCTCCCGTGATGCTGAGGCAAAGGCAAAGTTGGTCTCAGATCTATTTGGAAAATCAATCTCCGCCGCTGCTTTGAAACTAGTTTCAGAGCTTTCCGCGCTTCGTTGGTCGAGCCCATCGAATTTCGGAGATGTAGTTGAGCAGTTGGCTGTTGAAGCTGAAGCCTCAGCCGCTAACCAGGCAAATGAATTGGATCGGTTGGAAGAGGAGCTCTTTGCATTTTCTCGCATTGTCGTGAGTGATGGAGAGCTGCGCCAAGCGCTTAACTCAACTAAATACTCAGTTGAAGGCAAAAGAGATTTGGTTGCCAAGATATTTGGCGGAAAGATCGCTGCATCAACCTCAAAAATTCTGGACCACTTGGTAGGTGGTCTAAGAGGTAGAAATATCGAAGGGACTATCGCTTTCTATGCGGCAGCAACCGCAGCTAGAAGAGATCGAGTCATTGCAAATGTCCGCACAGCTGTAGCGCTGACAGATGCACAGAAGGAAAAGTTAGTTTCAACATTGTCAAAGAAGATCGGTCAACCAGTTCGCTTGAACGTGGAGATTGATCCAACAGTTTTGGGTGGAGTATCCATCCGATTTGCAGATGAATTGATTGACGCCACAATCGTCAATCGTTTGGCCGACGCGGGCAGAGCGCTCGCAGTATAGGGAGAGAAATCATGGCGGAACTCACGATCCGACCCGAAGAGATTCGTGATGCCTTAGCGAACTTCGTTAAGTCATACGATCCAGGTGTTGCGGCGCGCGATGAAATCGGAACCGTTGTAGAAGCGGGCGATGGAATTGCTCGTGTTGAAGGACTTCCTTCAACAATGACAAATGAGCTGCTCAAGTTCGAGAATGGAACACTAGGTCTTGCACTAAACCTTGATGTGCGCGAAATTGGTGTGGTTATTCTCGGTGAATTCAATGGAATTGAAGAAGGAACTACTGTTCGTCGTACCGGTGAAATTCTCTCCGTGCCAGTCGGCGATGGCTTCCTTGGTCGTGTGGTTGATCCACTTGGTAGACCGATTGATGGCAAAGGTGAAATCAAGGCAGAGGCAACTCGTGCTCTAGAGCTCCAGGCACCAACAGTTGTGCAACGTCAACCAGTTAAAGAGCCATTAGCAACCGGTATTAAAGCTATCGACGCCATGACCGCAATCGGCCGCGGACAGCGTCAGCTAATCATCGGTGACCGTCAGACCGGAAAGACCGCGGTTGCAATCGACACCATTATTAACCATCGCGAAAACTGTAAGAGTGGCGATAAGAAGAAGCAGGTTAAATGTATTTATGTTGCGATTGGACAAAAAGGTTCAACCATCGCATCTGTTAGAGCTGCTTTGGAAGAAGCGGGCGCGATGGAGTACACAACTATTGTTGCTGCTCCAGCCTCTGATCCAGCAGGTTTCAAGTACCTAGCTCCTTACACCGGTTCTGCAATTGGCCAGCACTGGATGTACAACGGTGGCCATGTACTAATCGTTTTTGATGATCTTTCCAAGCAGGCCGAGGCTTATCGCTCAGTTTCCTTGTTGCTACGTCGTCCACCAGGACGTGAGGCATACCCAGGCGATGTGTTTTATTTACACTCACGCCTGCTAGAGCGTTGTGCAAAGCTTTCAGATGAAATGGGCGGCGGTTCTATGACCGGTCTTCCAATCATCGAAACAAAAGGTAATGACGTTTCTGCCTTTATTCCTACCAACGTAATTTCTATTACCGATGGACAGTGCTTCCTCGAGACCGATCTCTTCAATTCAGGTGTTCGTCCTGCCATTAACGTAGGTATCTCGGTTTCCCGCGTTGGTGGATCTGCACAGACTAAAGCGATGAAGAAGATCGCAGGTCGTCTACGGCTTGATTTGGCACAGTTCCGCGAACTTGAAGCCTTCGCTGCTTTCGGTTCAGATCTAGATGCTGCATCTAAGGCACAGCTAGAGCGCGGTGCACGACTAGTAGAGCTGCTAAAGCAAACTCAGTACACACCATTTGCACTAGAGCGCATGGTGGTTTCAATTTGGGCGGGTACTACCGGCCAGCTTGATTCCGTTGCGGTGCAAGATATTCGACGCTTTGAGTCTGAGTTCTTGGATTATGTTGCTCGGGAACACAAGGGCATCTTTGATGTGATTGCTGAAACTAAAGAACTCAGCGATGACACTGTTGCGAAAATGACCGCAGCCATCAACTCCTTCAAGTCTCAGTTTGTTTCATCGGTCGCCAAGGCGGTTAATGAAGCACCTGCTGAAGCTGAAGGTAGTGACGGCACCGAGCAGATTACGAAGTACAAGAAGTAATCCATGGGCGCCCAACTCCGCATCTATCGTCGACGCATTCGCTCGGTTAAAGCGACCAAGAAGATCACGCGTGCCATGGAGCTAATCTCCGCTTCGCGTATCGTCAAGGCGCAACAACGAGTCTCTGCGTCGACTCCGTACGCGAATGAATTAACCCGTGCGGTGAGCGCAGTTGCCACATTTTCAAATACCAATCATCCACTGACTACAGAGTCGGAAAATCCAAAGCGTGCTGCGGTTTTGATCATTACATCAGATCGCGGTATGGCTGGCGCATATTCATCTAGCGCAATAAAAGAGGCCGATGGATTAATTGTGACTCTTAAGCAGCGTGGCCTAGAGGTTGATACCTACCTAGTGGGCCGCAAAGCCGTGAACTACTTCAAGTTCCGCAACCGTGCCATCAAAAACTCCTGGACCGGTTTCTCCGACAATCCAACCTACGCAAATGCAAAAACTATTTCAGATGAGTTGATTGCAGCATTTATCAAAGATGCGCAGGTTGATATTGATGGAGTAGATGAACTACATATTGTTTATACCGAGTTCAAGTCAATGATTACTCAGATCGCAATGAACAAGCGGATGCTGCCATTAGAGGTTGTTGAATCTGATGGACCAGCACCTGCAGGTCTATTGCCGATGTATGAGTTTGAGCCAAATGCGGGAGAAGTTCTCAACGCACTTCTTCCACGTTATATCGAATCTCGCGTTTACAACGCGCTACTGCAATCAGCAGCATCTGAGCATGCAGCCCGTCGTCGTGCGATGAAATCAGCAACTGACAATGCTGATGAATTGATTAAATCGTTGACCAGACTTGCCAACGCGGCCCGTCAAGCCGAAATTACGCAAGAAATCAGTGAAATCGTGGGCGGCGCAGACGCGCTCGCCTCAGCAAGCGCAGGGAGCGAATGATGACAACTAAGACAGCAACCGGACGCGTAGCACGCGTGATTGGACCGGTCGTTGATATCGAAT
>JAURMX010000026.1 GCA_030830475.1 Candidatus Nanopelagicales bacterium | reverse complement strand
CTCGCGTATAGTCGCCCACGGTGGCGTGTCCGAGCGGCCTAAGGAGCGCGCCTCGAAAGCGCGTGTTGGGGAAACTCAACCGTGGGTTCAAATCCCACCGCCACCGCCAGCTATTTAGCCTTTTTATGCCCTGGAATAGATGAGATGAGCTTCTGGGTATATGGCATAGCTGGTTTATCAAATATTTGTTTTGTCTCGCCAGACTCTACGAAGATGCCATTCTCCATTACATAAACATAATCAGTGAGATATCTGATGACACCAAGATCATGTGAAACCAGGACTATGGAAAGTCCATCATTAATCAATTCACCAAAAAGTTCAAGAAGCTGTGATTGGGCGGATTGATCAATTGCAGAGGTCGGTTCATCTGCGATGAGAATTTTGGGCTGAGCAGTAAGCGCACGAGCTACGGAAGCGCGCTGTCTTTGCCCACCCGATAAAGAGAACGGGTACTTACTTGCATCTATTTCACTAATACCCATCCGTTTCAAAAGTTGTAACGCAATCTCTCTAGCCTTTTCCTTATCCTTAGTTTGATGTTGCAATACACCTTCAGCGACCGCATTCAAGATACGCATTCTTGGGTTCAAGCTGGAGTAAGGATCTTGAAACACCATCTGAACCGCTTTACGAAGATCGCCTTTATAGGTTTGTTTACCTTCTTGGATATTTCTGCCCATGTAGATAACTTCTCCGGCTGTGGGAATTTGAAGACCGGATAAAACTCGAGCCAATGTCGATTTACCGCTGCCTGATTCGCCTACGATGCCAACCACTTTTCCTTTTGGCAGTAGGAAATCTACATTCTGCACCGCTTTAACCTCATCGCCATAAGCTTTGAAGGTTACTGAGACTCCCTTAGCTTCAAGTAGTGCACTCATTTTTTAGCCCCTAGAAAAACTTCGTCATATCTAATGCAAGCCGTTTCATGATTTGTGTCAGCTTTTAAAAGCTCCATTTGAGTGCCAAATAGGCACTTATCCTGAACAAAATCGCAGCGATCAGCAAAACGACATCCAGTTGGCCAAGCACCAACCGTTGGTGGCTGACCCTTGATGGTCACTAGCTTGCCCCGGGGCTCAACTAGATCGATTCTGGAGTTGTAAAGCGCATGTGTGTATGGATGCAATGCATTTATGATCTCTTCCGAAGGGAGTTTCTCAACAGTTGCACCGGCATGCATTACAACAACGTCATCGCAGATTGAATTTATCAATTGAAGATCATGAGAGACCAGAATGATTGAAGTATTAAGGTTCTTTCGAATCTCCTTTAGAAGAACCATAATTTCAGCTTGAACTGTTACATCAAGACCAGTAGTCGGTTCATCAGCAACAATCAATTTTGGATTCTGTGCGATAGCGCAAGCAATCATAACTCGCTGCTTCATACCGCCAGAAAGTTGATAGGAGTACTGCTTCAAGACAATCTCTGGCCTGCGGATCTGAACCATTTCAAGAAGTTCAATAGAACGTTTATGAACGGTTTCTCGATCTAGCTTTTGACCTTGATTAATCGCCTCAGCAAGTTGATCACCTATTGTGATTACCGGATTTGGTCCAGCAAGAGCAGATTGTGGAATGTAACCTATTTTCTTGCCACGAATTTCTCGCCAATCACTCTTGGTGGCATTTACAAGGTTTGTGCCATCAAAGATGACGCTGCCAGATTCGATATAGGCACTTCTACGTCCCAAGGTTCCAATTAGTGAACGGCACAACATTGTTTTACCTGAGCCAGATTCGCCAATTAGCCCCATCAATTGACCATGTTCAACATCAAAGGTAGCGCTATCAACGATACGCAGACGACGGCTACGCGTGACTTTGACATCGATGCGAAGTTGTTTAAAAGAAACTAAGGAGTTACTCATCAGTTGCCTCGATCTCTACGTGATAAACCTTCAACAATGAATGAGAGCGAGATTGCAGACCAGCAAAGAGCAACTCCTGGGAAAATTGTGATCCACCAAGCATCTCCTAAGTAGGTACGACCATCGGCGATCATGGCACCCCATTCTGCGGCGGGCGGACGTGCAGCTAAGCCAAGGAAGGAGAGACCAGAAACAATAATAATTACCAAGATGAAATCACTAAGTGCATAAGCCAAACTCTCAGAGGAAACATTTGGAGTTACATGCTTAAAAATAATCCTGCGCTTTGAATAACCCATAAGCTGAGCAGCTTCAATATAGTTTTGCTGCAAAACTACAACAGCTCTGGTACGAGCAATACGGGCATAACGCGCCCAGTTCATAATGGTGAGAATTATGATTACATTAAATAAGCCTGGGCCCAGGAATGAAATCATCGCAATTGCGATAATTAACAAAGGGAAGGCGTTTATGCCATCAATTATTGAGCTGACCAAAGAGACGAAAAACTTGTTCTTAGAAATTCCTAATATAATTCCAATCAGAGTTCCAATGGCTAATGGAATTGAAACGCCAAGAAATGCCACGCCAATATCAGCTGGTACTGCGGCGAAAGTTCTGGTCATCACATCACGACCTAGTTGATCAAGACCAAAGGGATGAGCCCATGAAGGTGGTTCAAATGAATCGCCAACAAACTCATCAGAGGTATATGGACTAATAAGTGGATAAATCACTCCAAGAATGGTGATGGTTAGGAACATCGAAATTCCTGTAATGATTCCGAAGCCACCCGGCAACGCAGTCCATTCACGAATTCGTTGCAGTCGGGTCGAAGACTCTGCTGCAGTATCAATTCTCTTCATATCTTCACCCTGCGATCAAGTGCGTAGGCGCAAAGATCGCCGATAAAACTTAAGAAAACTGTAATAACACCAAAGAATAAGAGTATGCCTTGAACCATCGGATAATCGCTGGCTAAAACCGCTCCAACAAGTTCGCGGCCAATGCCGGGAAGTGAAAATATAGTTTCCAAAATAACGGTAGCTCCTAACATGGTTCCCATCATGTATGAAAGAAGCACAACCGTAGGAGCCATGGAAGGTTTGAGAATGTAGTAAAAGAAAAATCGGGTTCTACCTACCCCTCGGATGATTCCAGTTTCAACAAACTCCTCAGATTTAGTATCAACAATGGAGCTTTGTAGGACGCGAGAAATAATAGCTACCAAAATCAAGGTATTTATACTCACGGGAAGCCAGAGGTATTTGAGATTTTCTGGAAACTCACTTACATAACCAAATACTGGAGCCCAATCTCTCTGCACACTAAATAACAAGATGCCAACCATTGCAATGAAGAAGTTTGGGGTTGCAATAATGACTGAGGTGATGCTGCGGAACGAATAGACGATTGATGCGCTATTTGACCAGCCGATAAGGGTTGCAATTGGAATTGAAATTAGAAAAGCAAAGAAGACAGAGAGAAAGATGTAGGTTAGTGTCAAAGGTAAAGTGTTTCGAATGGTCTCTAATACATCAACATCATTAACGAGTGAAACGCCAAGATCGCCGCGGAAGAGACCTGCGGTGTAACTAGTGAATTGTTCCAATGGAGACACATCGAGTTTAAGCTGCTTACGAAGTGCTTCAACTGCTTCTTGTTCAGCTCCGGCGCCGAGGCGAGTGGCCGCTGGGTCACCAGGTGATAGTCGAATTAATAGGAATGAGATGACCATAACCCAGAAAGATATGGTCACTGCCCTAACTAGGCGGCCCAAAACCTTTCTGAGAAACAAATTACTTGTCAATTATTTTCCTCTCAATTTAAAACTTGAGTGGTAACAAGTCGATCACTTTACTTGTTACCACTCAAGTTCAATCTCACTCAGAGAGTCAGATTTTAACTGACTCTCTGAGTACCCTCGATAAACGTCCCTGTCAACCTTTCAATTAATTATCTGATTAATTAATCGACTGGAAGTGGAGGATTTGTTGCAACAATAAATTGCAACTGACCTGGAAGTAATGCCTCAACCAGATTATCTCCGATTCGGCTACCGGATACATAGAAACGGGTCCCAATCGGAATGAAGATAGAAAGATCATAGGCAATCTTCTCGACTGCAGCGAGTTTCTCCTTGATCTTTTCATTGCTTTCTGAAGCAGCTGCATCATTTAGTAACTCAGCTGTTTCAGTTATAAGTGCATCGGGAACGTTTGCGTTAGCGGCCCATACGCCTCCTGGTTTAAACCAGTTTGAAAGTTGCAGAACTGGTGTTGCGGCATTATTGCCAAACCACATCATCTCCCAATCACGCTTGTTGATAACACCAGAGATGTTTGAATCTGGTGTAACCATTTCAATTGTGACATCGATACCGATGAACTTTAGGCTGCTCTGAACTATCTGAGCCGCATCCTGCCAGAACACGCGGTTTGGAACATGCATCGTTACTTGGAAGCCTTTTGGATAACCAGCTTGCTTTAGTAGTGCACGGGCTGCAGCGGTATTGCGCTTTCCATTCTTTGGAAGAGAGCAAAGATAGAAATCATTGTTGAACTCAAATTGCATTCCACATGAAGGTTTTGACAAGCCAGCGAAAGCGGTTCGCATAATTTGATCCCTTGATACAGCAAGTGAGATTGCTTGGCGAACGCGAGCATCCTTTAATGCCTTATTTGGCTGCAAAGGACCCATATTGAAGGCCAGCATAAATACTCCTGAATCCTTCTCACCAGTTACGCGGTACTTTGACTTATCCCACTTTGACTTTGCTGCTGTAAGGGGCAACTCCATTACATAATCAATTTGGCCAGATTGGAACGCAGCCAAACGAGTATTTGCATCTGGAATGGTTACCACACGAATCTCTTTAACGACTGGTTTTGCCCAGTAGTTTGGATTCGCAACTGCAACAAAGGTATCTGAACCAGGTGTGAATGTCTTCACCATCATTGGTCCACCAGCAACAGGACTCTTGAAGTACTCCTTAGCTTTTGCTTCGGTATCTACTTTGCTTGCAGGGTGCAGTGCCATGAACTCTTGCGCTAGAGCGAAATTAAGTCCAGGATACGGACGTTTCAATGTCCAGACTAAAGTCTTGCTATCTTTTGCAACAACTTTTTCGACCTGATCAATATATGAAGCTGAGCGCTTTGAATTCACCCAACGTTCAAATCCTACAACTGCATCATTAGCAGTGACAACGGTTCCATCTGAGTACTTTGCATCACGAAGTACGTGTGTAACCGTCTTCTTATCTGCAGAGATGCTTTCAGAAGCCACTAAGTCACGACGGGGCTTTCCAGTTGAGTCATAACGGAAAAGTTTTCCTTGAATAATGTAAGCCATTTGGCCCTCGGTGTAACCACCAACTGGATTGATTGGATCAAGTGCCTGCACACGGTGTAGTGCGCCGTAAATAACAACATCACAGTTTGCTTTTGCAGCTGTTGTCTTCACGTTACAAGTTGCAGATGGAGCAGCTTGAGTTGCTTGAACACCAATTAACCCACCCATGGCGATGGCCAGGGTTCCCACCAGAGCGATAAAGGATCGCATCTTTTTTCGTCCCATTAACTTTCCTCCTTTTGTGAACGGTTAACGATTAACTGAAACTGTAATGTAAAGTGGGGCCATTAGATAGAGGCTACGGTTATCAATTTTCGTAAAAAATCCTGAGTCTCTGGGGAAGTTTTTGAGCGCGAAAAGGGGACCAAAGTGAGCTTGTTTGATCTAAGGGGGCAGACCGCCCTAGTCACAGGCGCCCGAAAAGGCATCGGTTTTGCTATGGCCTCCACCTTGGCCGAGTGCGGAGCAGACATCATTGCAGTCTCTTCCAACCAGGGCGCCGATGATGAGTTGGCCGCTCGGGTTAAAGGGTTTGGCCGTTCCTTTTCCCACTACACCATTGACCTTCGGGTTCGAGAAGAGACCAAGCAGCTTGTAGCCGAACTTGGGAATCGCCAGATAGATATCCTCATTAATAATGCCGGAATTGCAAATCGTGCTGAGGTTCTAGATCACACCGATGAACAATGGGATGAGATTCTCGAGATTGATTTGAGCGCACCATTTATTCTGTCTCGAGACATAGCCAAGGGAATGGCTGCCAGACAGTACGGAAAAATAATCTTCACGGCGTCTATGTGGACCTTCTTGGGCGGAAAGAACGTCATCAGCTATACCGCTGCAAAATCAGCGTTAGGTGGTTTGGTCCGGGGCTTATCAAATGAATTACTTCCACTAGGAATCAGAGTAAATGGAATTGCACCTGGTTTCATTGAAACAGATATAAACAATAGGGTGCGACAGGACAAGGCACGATTCGAATTCTTAACCTCAAGAATTCCAATTGGAAGATGGGGAAAGCCAGAGGATCTTTCTGGAACGACTTTATTCTTAGCCTCCAAAGCCTCTGATTATGTGAGTGGAGTTGTAATTCCTGTTGACGGTGGATATTTAGCTAACTGAGTTTCCCCGCAACACCTCTGCAGGTTTCGCTAAGACCTCTGCAAGACTGGCTCGCATATTTTGTAAATAATGTTGTTGAGTATGAAGTTCGTATGCTTTTCGGTCCTGATACTTTTCATAGAGAAAATATTTTTGGGGATCAGCCTCATCGAGTGATAACTCATATTGCAGATTCCCTGATTCTTTAAGCGTGTTTTCAATGACCGTGTTAATTACCTGCAAAAACGCCTGATTTTGACCCTTTTTTATCTCGAAAATAACCACTAAATTAAACAACTTATCACCACGCAATCTCATTTATTAAGGGTTGATTGCTAGCAAAGCGCAGGCATTGCTCCTCAATTAATTTTCTGCCGTGTGGTTCAAAAGCAGAAGAGTTGCCGCCAACATGGGGCGAGATTATGAGATTCGGCGCTTGCCACAATGGATGACCCGGTGGCAAAGGCTCGGGATCAGTTACATCTACAGCAGCTCTGATTTTTCCCGCATTGAGCGCAGATAGAAGAGCAAAGGTGTCAACTACTGGTCCCCGCGCTACGTTTATAAGTAATGCACCTTGCTTCATCTTATTAATTCGATCACTATTCATAAAGTGCTGAGTTTCATCATTAAGCGGAACAATCAAAATAATAATGTCGAAGTTGGAAATCTCTGCGTCAAAGGATTTAATGTCCTTAACATGCCCCCGGGAAGTCCTAGCAAACATCTCAGGCTTTACCTCAAATGCATTTAACATCGCAGAAATCTTGCTGGCAACAGAACCTGCACCGACGATTGCAACTTTTTTACCGTAGATTGAGTCAAGTCTTTGGTGATCCCAAGCACCTGATTCTTTATTGCGCACAAATTTATCGATGCCACGCAAACTCGAGATTATTAATCCTAAAGTTAACTCTGCAGTAGAAAAATCATGAACTCCCCGCGCATTAAATAATCGCACTCCATTTCGCTTGAAAGCCAGCGCATCGTCATATCCTGCCATCAAGAGCTGTAAAACTTTTAAGTTCTTGAGTTGAGGAATAATCGATAGAGCTTTCACTCCACCCATATATTGCGGGACATAAATCTCTATTTGAGATAGTTCAGGAGGAGTGAGCTCGGCAATTGGCTTGGAAATGCAACTGAAATTTTTCGGTAGATTCAAATCAGACCATTGGCACCAGATCGTCGTCATTACTTCCAATCCTTCAAGTACTTTCGGCTTAATTCCTGCTTTAGAACTTGGGAAGCATTCCTCATCAAGTGGCTCATTTCAAGACCGGATTCTGCCAGGCTTACAACGCCAATAATCGGGAAATTGCTTTTAATTTTTCTCATAGTGGCCGATTCGGCGCTACCGCAAATCAATACCACTGGAACTTTATGTTTTTGAGCTAACTCCAATAGTGGGTGAAGGCCCTTCCCGGAAAGTGTTGTCTTATCAATGCGGCCTTCCCCAGTAATAAGTAAAGATGCCGGCCGAATTTTCGCCTCAGCGTTGCTGTGTGCTAAGAAAAACTCAGCTCCCGAGGTTACTTGAGCATCAAAAAAAGTTTTGAAGATAAAGCCGATTCCACCAGCACCGCCCGTACCTTCAGTGTTTGGTCTAATCTGCGGGAAGTTGCTCTGGCAGATTTTGAACCAGCGACGCATTGCAATCTCTGCTCGCAAAAGGCCGAGTAAATTCAACCCTTTTTGTTTTCCAAATGCGAATATCGCACCATTGCGTCCCAGTAGCGCATTTTTAGTATCGCTTAAGATTGTGATTTTGCAGCTACCGAACAGATTTGATTTTACGAAGTCTACAGATTCAAAATCGACACCTACGGTTTCTTGTAGTCCATGTAATCCATTAGAAACAGATTTATGTTTGAAATCAAACACTGAAATTCCAAGAGTTTGTAGTATTCCGATTCCGCCATCAACACTAGCGCTACCGCCGATACACACCAGTAATTCATCATAATTAGCAGGCTTTACAGCTTTTATCGCCTCGCCGATTGCAGCAGAAGATGCCTGCCAAGGATTCGTTTTGCCTCTTAAGTATCTAATTCCGCAAAGTTCCGCAACCTCAATAGCGACCCTCTTGCCATCGGGACTGATTGCATAATCGGCATCATGTTCATTATCAAGTGGGCCCGTAACTTTAATGGTTTTAGGTTGCCAGCCCAGGGAAATTAGGGCAGCGATTGATCCGTCACCACCATCTGCTAATGGAATTGTGGTGCTTTCAACTCCTTGTGCGCTCAAGAATTCAGCGACAACTTTAGAAATCTGGCTTTGGGTTAAGGAGCCTTTGAATTTATCGACCGCAATTAAGACGCTCATACAGCGAGGTTTACATGGATTTTAGAGCGTTTTGTGCGTATTGGGTTAACTTCTCGATATCTCCAGCATTAGCCAATTCTTCGGTCCAGAGTGCACCGCCCATACAAACACCCACACAACCCAACTTCAAATAATCCTGCACCTCGGATGGTTGGACCCCGCCAGAGACCACCAATTTCAATTCTGGAAGTGGTTCGAGAATTGCTTCTACAAAACCTAGACCACCAACTGATTTTATAGGGAAGATTTTGACTGATGTTGCACCAAGTTGCATGACATGAACAATCTCTGAAGGTGTCATCGCGCCAGGAGTTACTGGTAAACCAAGATCAACAGATTCCTTAATTAATCTCTCGTCAGTATGTGGTGAAACCGCAAACGCTGCACCCATTTTGGCAAGTGCTCGAACCTGTTCAATTGTGCGAACCGTTCCACCACCTAAACGAGTTACGCCTTCACCAAGTAATCTTTCAATGATGTTTAGCGCATTTGGTACTGTCATAGTGATTTCGATACTAGTCATAGAAGTTGAATTCCACGCTTTAGCTAAACGATAAGCGATCTGCTCATCATTAGTGCGGATAACTCCAACCACGCCATTTAATTTGGGACTCATAATTAAACCGCGGTTAATCCAGCATCCATAGAAAATACGCTGCCATTTACAAACCTAGCTTCTTGACTAAGTAGGAATGCAATTCCATGAGCAACCTCTTCTGGAGTTCCCATCTTTCCATCAAGTTGACGTGCTTCCATAAGCTTGCGACGTGCAACTGGATCTGGATCATCAGCAAGAATTCTGCCAATCCATGTCGAGTCAACTGTTCCTGGCGCAATTGCGTTAATTCTTATTCCATCCATTGCATGATCAGCAGCTATACATCTTGTTAATCCAACAACTGCAGCCTTTGAAGAGCAATACGCCACGCGGTTTTTTAATCCAACCAGTGCTCCGGCAGATGCAACATTGACGATGGCACCTCCTCCACGCGCAATCATCTGAGGCACAACATGTTTACAGATGATGAACTGAGCAGTGATATTTACCGCGAAAGTTAGATCCCATTCCGCTTGAGTGGTTTGGCTGACGGTACGGGCAAAACCCACACCCGCGTTGTTTACCAATGCATCAATTGAGTAGTTGGCCACTAGCTGAGAAATAGCTTGATCTAGGCCATTTGGGTTGGATAAATCGAGGGCTTGAATCTCAACCTTCGCACCGGCTAATTGAATCTTGCGTTTTGCCAGCTCGAGATTATCGGCATCTTTATCGATCAGATAAAGATCATAGCCTTTGCTAGCTAATTTTTCTGCGGTAGCTAAACCAATTCCATTAGCGCCACCAGTAATCAGGGCCAATGGTCGATCGGAATCTATATAGCTCATAACTTATTCAGCCACTACCTTGTTTCGCAGAATTCCTATTTTCTCAATTTCAATTTCGATGACATCTCCATCTTTCATGAAAATCGGAGGATTGTAGAAAGTTCCAACTCCATGGGGGGTTCCAGTTGTAATTACATCGCCCGCTTCCAGAGTAATTCGCTGGCTAATGTAGGAAATCAAGTAAGGAACATTAAATGCCAGGTTGCTGGTATTTGAAGATTGCATAGTCTTTCCATTTAGTCGCGCTTCAATCTTTAGATTGTGCGGATCACCAATATCAGCTGGTGAAACAATTCTTGGACCGATCGGGCCAAAGGTGTCGTAAGATTTACTTCTTACCCATTGACCATCCTTTGATTGTGCCTCTCTATCGGTTACATCATTCATGCAGGTGTAGCCGGAAACATAATTAAGAGCATCTGCCTCAGATACTTTCGTTGCGGTCTTTCCGATTACCACCGCTAGCTCTGCCTCCCAGTCACATTGGGTAACACCCTTAGGGATAACAATGTTTGCTTCATGACTAATTAGACTGGTGGTCCACTTAGTGAAAAGGACTGGCAGGGTAGGAAGCGGAACATTGGCTTCTTTTGCATGGTCTCGATAATTAAGTCCAACAGCGATGACTTTTCCGGGGCGGGGTAATGGCAGCGACACTGGCTATCTCCTCTTACTTGAACGGTCTATATGAGTCCGGGATTAAATTTCCGCTAAACCCTATCCTTCCGAGCCAAGATTGTATACAGTAAACGCAATACTAGATTTGTTGCGGAGCGGGGGATAAATAGTGAAGTTGGCCTTTGGTCAGGGAACGGCATCGGGTTCGGATTGGGTTAAGACACTTTCTCAGCAGTTGGGTTTCGAGTATCAAGAGGTAAATACCGATTCAGTTGATTCGCTCGCGGAAGGAACACAGGGTTGCGATGCGATCATCGTTGCGTTACACAAGTTGACCGCAGAAAAGATAGCCGCACTTCCAGCCAGCGTTAGATGTATCGGTCGCCTTGGAGTTGGCCTAGACAATATTGATCTAGATGCTGCCGCAGCACGCAAAACTCCGGTGATTTTCCAACCCACTTACGCATTTAATGAAGTTGCCAATCATGCTTTAGCGATGTTGATGGCGTTACATCGTGGGATTTTCCAAGCCAACAATAGAATCAAAAATAATGAATGGATTCCAGCACCTAAGGTTGCGCACATCGCTTCATTACAGGATTCCACACTCGGCGTAATTGGATGTGGTCGCATAGGTCAAGCCTTAATTGAAAAAGCAAAACCTCTATTTAAATCGATTATTGGGTTTGATCCTGCAATCAACACAGAAATTCCTGGCGTTCAAATGGTGAATTCAATTGACGAGCTTTTGAAAGAGTCAATGTTTGTAAGTCTCCATGCGCCTTATATGAAATCCACACATCATATGATTGGCGAGCGAGAACTCTCCATCATGCCAAAAGGTTCCATTTTAGTAAATGTCTCGCGCGGTGGACTAATTGATGAAGAAGCTTTAGTCAAAGCACTAGAAAGTGGACATCTTGATGGCGCCGGACTAGATGTATTTGAAACTGAACCACTTCCTGAATCATCCAAACTTCGCACCACGAAAAACCTAATGCTCACGCCACACATCGCTTGGTACTCCCAAAGTGCTGGGCCAAGATTGATGGAATGGGGAGTTCGCGATGTCCTCTCTTATCTAAATGGGGGCAATGAACTAAATGGAAAATACGCCGTAGGTCCCTTCTAAGAAATGGAGAAATAGACACAATGGAAGAAATCTTCGTGCCAGCAGTTGGTATGGCAATGGACAATGTCGTGCTTTTGGAGTGGCTAAAGAACCCCGGGGACCAAGTAAACGTCGGCGATGTGATTGCAATCATTGAGACCGATAAAACAACCATGGATATTGCAGCTGAAACCTCTGGAACTTTAGGTGCGCACAGATATGCGCTGAATGCCGAAGTTCCGGCCGGTCAGACAATCACCGTAGTGCTAGCTCCAGGAGAAAGTGAGTAATCATGACAACTGATAAGACCTGGGGAAAGAAAATTCTCCGCGACATGCTACTCATCAGAAACTTTGAAGAGACCGCAGACAAGTTAACTTTGCGCGGCAAGGTTCCAGGTGGAATGCACAACTCTTCCGGTCAAGAAGCTGTTGCTGTTGGTGTTATGTCTGCTCTCGATCCAAAAGATGTTATTGCAACAACCCACCGCTCTCATCACCACACAATCGCTAAAGGAATGCCAGTAGATATTGTTATGGCTGAGCTTTTTACAAAAGCAACGGGATGCTCTGGTGGTCGTGGTGCATCAATGCACTTAGCCGATGTTGAAAACGGACACTTTGGTGGAAATGGAATTGTTGGTGCTGGCGTTGGTATCGCAATGGGAGCCGCCATGGGAATCAAACAAATGGGTCACAAGAAGGTCGCGGTTGGTTTTGTCGGTGATGGCGGTATGAACACCGGTAGAACTTGGGAAGCGGTAAATATGGCGGTCATTTATAAGTTGCCATTTATTTTGATTGTGGATAATAATCAATATGCGGTAGAGACATTTGTTGAGAGAGTTACCGGCGGAAATGACATCGCTAAACGCGGTGCTGGATTTGGATTACCCTCTTACACCATCGATGGACAGGATGTTGAAGAGGTCCATCGTTATACAAAAGAGGCACGCGAACGAGCCCTAGCTGGTGAAGGTCCTTCATTTATTAATGCCCTTACTTATCGCTACTACGGCCATAATGTTGGCGAAAAGGGCCAGTACCGCACTCAGGAAGAAATTGCCGATTGGCGCTCACATCGCGATCCAATCGATCGATTTAGCGCAAAGTTGATTTCTGAAGGGGCGCTCTCACAGGGCGAGTACGAAGAGATGATCGCGTCTGTTGCAAAAGAGATTGAGGCCGCAGTTGATTTCGCAGAGAAATCACCACTTCCAGATGTATCAACGATCTTAGATGGCGTTGATTCAGGATTATTAGGGGTTCGCAAATGAGCACTACAACTCCAACAGCACAGCAGAATCCAACGTATTCAGAGGCATTTCAATCTGGCGTGAGAGAAGAGATGAAGCGAAATGAGCATATCTTCATCTTGGGAACAGACTTAGTAGAACGTGGTGGTCACTTTGCGCAGGTAAAGGGAATCGCACAGGAGTTTGGACAGGATCGCGTTAAGGATTCACCAATTTCTGAGGCGGCAATGGTTGCTGCTGGTTTGGGTTCAGCCATGTATGGCTGCCATCCAATTATCGATTTAAACTTCATCGATTTTTCACTTGGCGCGATGGATGAAATTGTTAATCAGGCAGCAAAGATTCGCTTTATGTTTAACCGTCCAGTTCCAATTGTTATCCGTGCTACCTCTGGTGTTGCGCTAGGCGGAGCCCATCACTGCAACTCACTCGAGTCCTTGTTTGCACATACCGCTGGACTTTCAGTAGCGGTTCCTTCCCGGGCTTACGATGTTAAAGGTTTGATCAAGACCGCACTTCGCACTCCAGATCCAGTAGTTTTCTTGATGCATAAGAAGTTATCTGGTGTACGAGGTGAAATTGGTGATGAGAACACACTAATTCCATTTGGAAGTGCCAACGTTGTTAAGGCCGGCAAGGATGCCGCCATAATTACCTATGGATACACGACTGTGACCGCGCAAAAAGCAGCACAAACTTTGGCTGAACAGGGTATTGATGTGGAAATCATTGATTTACGCACTCTCTACCCCCTAGATACCGACACAATTAATGAAACGGTGCAGCGTTTTGGCCGTGTCGTTGTTGCTGATGAAGCTCCCATGTTTGGCTCAATAACAGCAGAGATTGCAGCAACTGCATCTGAGGCAAACTTCAAATATCTAAAGGGGCCAATTGTTAGAATTGGTGGAGCTAGAGCACCTCTAAGTGCCAACCCACAGATGTCTGAGGCCGCTATTCCATCAGTTGCAGGAATTGTTGATGCCGTTAAAAAAGTAATGTCCTACTAGCGAGAAGAAAAAAACATGACTACAAATGTATTTAATCTGACCGGCAAAAAAGTTGTAATTACTGGTGCTGCAGGAGGGATTGGCAGTGCTACATGTCATCAGCTTGGTGGCGCAGGTGCAGCTATTTTTGCGACTGATGTAGATGAATCAGGTCTACAAAGATTAACCAAAGAACTTGAAGCCAAGAAAATAGAGATCCATACCTTTGTCGGCAATGCCAGCAAAGAGGATGATGTAGTCAGAATTTTCTCTGAGATAGCAAACAAATTCGGAGCTCCCGATATTTTGATTAACAATGCGGCGCAAGGAATTCACACTGCGCCACAGGACACCACTGGTGCGGAGTGGGATCGAGTCATGGATACATCTCTAAAAGGCTACTTCCTAAATGCCAGGGAGTTTTCTAAATTAGTTTTGCAGGCTAAGAAGAAGGCTGCGCTAGTTAACATTGCATCAATTGCTGGCAGCTCGGCGATCGGCCGCGGTAACTTTGCTTACAGCACCGCAAAAGGCGGTGTAATTCAGATGACCCGTGAACTCGCAATTGAATGGGCAACCGCTGGAATAAGAGTCAATGCCATCCAGCCATGCTCGGTGAACACTCCTGGATGGCGCCGTTGGGTAGAAACTGAGGGTGAAAAAGCCCAGATTTTGATGACCAGATTGCTCCAGGGAATTCCATTGGGAAGGGTTGCAGAGCCAGAGGACATAGCAAATGCGGTGCATTATTTGGCAAGCGATGCCGCAGCGATGGTTACTGGAGTCATATTGCCGGTTGATGGGGGCAATTTAGCCTTCAACGCAGGTGGCAATTTAGGTCATTACTAAACCTTTACCCGGTCAAGTAATAAAGAAAACTTGGTAATTTCTTTGTAATGCGACTACAGTTATTGTTAACAAACAACAACAAGGAGTCAACATGGCAGATCGGCCGTTGTCTTTAGGTATTGCTTCAAGAAGAGTTTTAGCTGATGTAGTTACCGATGATCTGCGTGAAGCAATTGTCTCTCATGAACTCGAACCCGGCCGGCGTTTGGCTGAGGATGATTTAGCGGCCCAAATGGGTGTCTCCCGTGGTCCAGTTCGTGAAGCACTTATGAGGCTAGAGCGTGAAGGCTTAGTTCATATTGAAAGACACAAAGGCGCTCGTATCGCATCTTGGAATAAGCATGATTTAGAGGAAATTTATTCGCTGCGAAGTGTTTTGGAAGAGTTAGCTCTGGAATGGGCCTGTAAAAATGCAACCTCTGCAGATCTTGCGGAAATGGAAGAGATACTTACTTACTACCGAAGACTTCCAGATAAACAAAGAACGCCGCGTGAAGTAAGCAAGATTGACTTGGATTTTCACAGCGCGCTTTTCAAAGCGGCGCATCATGATCGCTTGTTTAAAGCTTGGGAGATTTTACGTTCTCAGATCCACGCATTCCTGGTCTACACCTGGTCTCGTGATGAAAATGTAAATAAGAATTACATGCCAACTTGGGAAAGCGACCACCAAAAAGTTCTTGAAGTGGTTGCATCAAGAAAGCTTGGTTCAGCTCGCAAAGAGATTCATGACCACGTATCACGTGGCTTCGAACGAGTTTCAAAACATTTTGCCGAAGCACCGATTGCTACTGAGCCAAAACCTAAGAAGAAGCTTTAACTAAAGCCTCTTTTCAAGTTCGATAATGCTCTCCCAAATAGGGCTAGAAATGCTTATTCCACCGCGGTTTTTGGCTCTCTGTAGATTCTCTACATCACCAGGCAAT
Source organism: Candidatus Nanopelagicales bacterium (assembly GCA_030830475.1). Taxonomy (GTDB): domain Bacteria; phylum Actinomycetota; class Actinomycetes; order Nanopelagicales; family Nanopelagicaceae; genus MAG-120802. The sequence continues at coordinate 12,102 of JAURMX010000026.1, read as the reverse complement.
AATACGGGTTTGTTTTCATGGGCTGGTGTTGTACTGGTAATTCTTGCTGCAGATTCAGCGATATCTTGCGCAAAGGAATCTGCTGGTACAAAAAACTCTGGATTCATAACGATTAAAACGGTGCCATTGCCCCGTTCATATCGAGAACTTGTTGCAGGGTGTCCTCCTGAAATAGCACCACCAAGAAGTTCAATCATCAAAGACATGCAGTAACCCTTATGGCCACCAAAAGGAAGTAAAGCTCCACCTTCGTAAAAAGCATTGGGATCTAAACTCTCAACTCCGTTTTTATCGATGACTGTGCCAGGACCAATAGCCTGTTTATTAGCGCGAGCCACTCGTAATTTGCCTTCAGCAGATGCTGCGGTAGCAAAATCAATCACCATGGGAGTTTCCCCATTTGGAATTCCGGCGGCAAATGGATTGGTGCCGAATAATCTATCTCGACCACCAAAGGCTGCGACTGATGGGTCAGAGTTGCACCACATCAAGGAAACATAATTTTCTTTTGCCAAAGCCTCTACATACTCGCCAAGCCTTCCGATGTGATTAACATTTTTTACGGTGATTGAAATACTTCCCAAATCTTTAATTTTTTTGCGGGCAACCTCAAGCGCGAATTTGCAAGCGATCTGGCCCCAACCCCAACGGCCATCAATGGCCACTGTTGCCCCACGCTCGGAGATTAATTCTGGCTTTACATTTGGAATCACTGTGCCGTTTTTAACAAAGTTGGTGTATTCGATTAAGCGAATTACGCCGTGGGATGCGTGTCCCGCTTCTTGCGCCAGCACTAGTGAATCAGCGACTGAATCCGCATCAGCTTTTGGGGTTCCTACCTTTTGCAATATTTGAGAGGTGAGTTGCAGCATTTCAGATCTAGAAATAATGGCTTCTGCTACTGATTGGGACATAAAACCCTTGACCTCCGCTGCAAAATCGTTAACAATTAACAACTTGAGGGTATAGGTCCGGTCCGCAGAAAGCAATAATCAGGCAAGGAGTATTTCCATGAAGGTAGTCGGGATTGAGACCATCAGGCTCGAAGAGTTCCCCGCGATTATGTTTCTGCAGATCCACACAGATGAAGGTGTCGTCGGGCTCGGCGAAAACTGTGTAGGGGTCGAAACTGTTGAGACCTTCATTCACGAAACCGTTGCACCACGCTTACTTGGTAAAAATCCTCTGGAAATAACCGCAATTCATGAAACCTTGCACCAAGATTTTCTTGGCTTTGCCGGCTCTGGAATCGCAGTACGGGCGGCCTCATCAGTTGATATTGCTTTGTGGGATATTTTAGGAAAAGTTACCAATCAACCTTTGTACCAATTACTTGGTGGAAAGGTGCGAGACAAAATCCGTGCCTATAACACCTGTGCGGGAAGCGCCTATGCAAGGGGATCATCAAATATCGATCGCAATCGATCTGCACAAATTGGTGTACCAACGGGCGAGGATTTTGAAGATTTGATTGGATTCTTAAATGAGCCAGAAAGTTTGGTTGCGAGCTTAAAGCAAATGGGCATGACCGCTATGAAGATTTGGCCTTTTGATGAAGCGGCAATGCGCAGTGGCGGACAGACGATTGATAAGAGAGATTTGGCAGATGGCAGAAAGATAATTGAAAGAGCCAGATCTGCAGGTGGTTCAGATTTTGACATCATGCTAGAGATGCACTCTCTTTGGTCAGCGCCTGCTGCGACAGTTATTGCAAAATCTGTAGAAGAGTTTGATCTATTTTGGATTGAAGATGCAATACGTCATGAATCGACAGAGGCATTAATTAGATTTAAGAACTCTATGAATATTCCAGTTACAACTGGTGAAACCACAGGAACCCGATGGGATTATTTACGTTTACTCGCCTCGCGCGCGGTTGATCACTTAATGATTGATCCAGGCTGGGTTGGAGGCATTACAGAGGCCCGCCATGTGCTTGGTTTAGCCTCTAGTTTTGGTGTTCCAGTTGCGCCACATGACTGCACCGGCCCAGTTGTGCTTACAGTTGGCACTCATCTTGGTGTTGCTTATCCTGGAGTTGAATTACAGGAGATGGTTCGCAACTTCTATTATGGCTGGTACTCAGAAATGCTTACTGAACTTCCTAAATATGAAGCAGGTTTTCTAAAGCCACAGGAAGGTCCAGGACTCGGAACCGCCCTGCGGCCAGAGATTACAAAACGTAAAGATGCCGAGATCCGTTGGAGCAAAGTTGGCTAGGGAGCTGGTTCTCGGTATTGATATCGGAACCTCTTCAGTAAAGGCGTTATTCCTAGAACCAAACGCTGATTTCTTTCGCAGAGATGAAGAAAAGTTATCAATTAAGCGCAATGGATTTGAAGTTGAGCAAGATCCGAATGAGTATTTATCGGCGGTAGCAAAGTTAATCTCTCGAAACCAAGATTTAATTGATTCAGTAACCGCTATTGGCTTATCAGGTCAGACACCGACGGTGGTGTGTTCTGATGAAAATGGTAAGCCAACTTTTCCCGCAATGATTTGGCAAGACAACAGAGCGGAGAAAGAGGCACAGGAACTAAGAGAAAAATTCGGAAAGCCCATGCCGGTCATCGGCACCTCATTGCCTTGGGCGGCATCTGCTTGTCCGGCCAAATTGTTTTGGCTAGCTAGAAATAAACCAGAGGTTTTACATAACACCAAATGGATTTTTCAACCGAAGGATTTTGTGGGATTCCATATGACTGACAATCCTGTTTCAGATGCCTGGTCCAGTAAAGGTCTATGCAATGTCATCAGTAGCGCGCCAATCTCAGAGCTTTTGGATTTCCTCGGTTGGAAAGAATCGGTTGTACCGCAGATTAAGCAAGGTTTTGAATCGAGGGGTGTTATTTCTGATGCTGGGGCAAGGTTTTTCGGAATACCTGAAGGCGTCCCAGTAAGTGTTGGTTGGTCTGATGCGATGACTGGAATGTTGGCCTTGGGTGTTATGACAAAGCCCACCAGCTTTATCATCACTGGAACTTCAGCAATTGTCGGAACTTCGAGTATTGATACGCCAAGCGATGGTGGCAATCTTTATGTGATTCCAAATAGCTGCTCTCCACTTCCAATTACTTATGGGCCAACACAGACCAGTGGTGGCGCAATCTCATGGCTTAGTGAGTTATTAGGAATCTCAACCGATGAACTAATTTCCCTAGGAGATTCAGATGCCGGCGAGTCAGCTCCACAGTTCTTGCCATACATCGCAGGTGAGCGTGCACCAATTTGGCGAAACGATATTCGGGGCAGATTTATAGAGATTGATACCGCTCATGGTAAATCTAGTTTCGCGCGTTCGGTGATGGAGGGAATTTCCTGGGCGGAGCGTCAGGTTGTAGAAGAAGCAGAGCGCATTACACAGCAATCAAAAAATGAAGTAGTTCTAGGTGGACATGCCGGGAATGACCAACGTTGGGAGAAAACCCGAAACCGCACTTTAGGTAAGAAAACTCTACGTTATGAAGATCCAGATACAACAACTAGAGGTTCAGCGATGTTGGCCTACGCCATGATTACCAAAGATTTAGCCGCAGCTTTTGAGGCCTTAGCAATTAAACCTGTTGTTGCTCAACCCAAGAATGATGAGATTGAATATGCAAAGATTAATTTTGCAAAGTTCTTATCTGCACAAAACAACCTTCTTAAAGAGAAAAACAAGGGAGCAGAGAACCATGGCAAATAAGGGTCGAATTTCAAATTTGAAACAGTTGCTACGCTTTCGCAAGCCAATCCTCAATCCCAGAAAGCGGGCACTAAGCAAAGCTCTAACAATTTATGATCTACGAGAAATAGCTAAAAGACGCACCCCCAGAGGCCCTTTTGACTATACCGATGGAGCTGCTGAACAAGAGATTTCACTTCGAAGAGCCCGTTCAACATTTGAGCAGATTGAGTTTCAACCTTATGTACTTCGTGATGTCTCAAAGGCAGATCTCAGTGCCGATTTACTGGGCAGAAAGATGAAACTTCCAGTGGGTATTGCACCAACTGGATTCACTCGAATGATGAATACCGATGGCGAAATCGCTGCGGTTCAGGTTGCACAAAAATATGGAGCGCCATTTTGCCTTTCAACCATGGGTACGACCTCTATCGAAAAGATAAGCGAGACTGCACCACAAGGTAGCAATTGGTTTCAACTTTATTTGTGGCGTGATCGTGAGAGAAGTTTAGGATTGATTGAGAGAGCAGAGCGTGCCGGATTTGATGGTTTGGTTTTGACGGTCGATGCTCAAGTTGCTGGTGCAAGGCTGCGTGATGTTAGAAATGGCTTAACTGTTCCACCTTCACTTGATTTCAAAACTTTGCTTAATGCGGCACCAAGAACTCGTTGGTGGTGGAACTTCTTGACCAAAGAGCCGCTGCACTTTGCTTCCCTAGAATCTTGGAACGGAACCGTAGCAGAGTTGATGAACACAATGTTTGATCCAACCATGACGTTTGAAGATCTGAAGTGGATTAGAAAAGTTTGGAAGAAGCAACTGATTGTTAAAGGTATCCAAAGAGCAGACGATGCGCTTAAAGTCGTAAGATGCGGAGCAGATGCGGTGTGGTTATCAAACCATGGCGGCCGCCAACTAGATCGTGCCCCAGTTCCCTTCCTTTTGATTCCAGAAACCAGAAACAAATTAGGAAGCAAAGTACCAATTCACTTTGATACTGGAATCATGCATGGCGCAGATGTGATTGCCGGTTTAGCAAGCGGAGCAAACTTCGCTTGGATTGGCAGAGCTTATTTATATGGACTTATGGCGGGTGGCAAATCTGGCGTCGACAAGACCTTTGAGATTTTGAAGAGTCAGATGACCAGAACATTGAAATTACTTGGTGTTAATTCAATTGCAGAGTTAGATCCATCAATGATCAAAGTAATCCAAGAAATGAGGAAGTAATGCTTAATGGCCTATTTGTTCCACAGTTCACCGCTTTCAATCAGGATAACTCTGTTGATTATCAAGCGACTAAAGAGCACGGTGCCTGGCTCATCGATAATAACGTTTCAGGACTTGTGCCATTTGGAACCTTTGGCGAAGGTGCTTCTTTAAGCCTGCGAGAGAAGCAACGCATTACGACTGATCTTTTAGATGTTATGAAAGGTAGGGAGTTAATTCCAACTTTGATCTGCAATAGCTTAGGTGAGATAAATGAATATCTTGAGTTTGCAAAAGATCTACCACTGGCTGGCATTATGATTATTCCACCAAGTTACTTCAAGAATGTCACTGAGGAAACCTTGACCGATTTCTATAATCAAGTAACATCTAAAACAGAGCACAAGATTATTGCTTACAATATACCCGCTTGTTCTTTGAAGATTTCTCCTAAAGTTGTATCCAATGTTCCAGTGTGGGGAGTTAAAGATTCAAGTGGGGAGATTGAATCTGCGCAAAGATACAGAAATCTTGGGGTTAGAGTCTTGATTGGCAGTGACGCTCTATTAACAAAATCACTTGATATCGGTGCCAGTGGTGGAATCTGCGGGATTGCAAACTTTTTCCCCAAACAGATGCGCCAGGTTTATGAGGATTGGAATGCTGGGAAAAAAGCTGAAGCGGCATTAAATCTTGAGAAATTAATGGAGGTGGTTGCTCCAGTGCTCAAATCAGATAGTGGCTTTGGTGGTGCAATTGGTTTACTCAAGACCTTTGCTAAGGATTGGATTCCAACAAAACTCGGTGACATGCGCAGCCCAGTTGAGACCTCCAGGCCAGCTGCAGATGAAATTGCCTTAGCTTTGTCGAGAGCCAAAAATATTTAGAGATGCTTAATTTTTTACGCACGGTTAGACGTTTAGCAACACCCACTCGGATAATTCCGCGGACCGCATGGACCGCTGATCATCCCTGGCAGATTTCCATAAAGCGAGTGGCGATGCTTTATATTGGATTGTTGCTTCTTGGTGTTGGCGGAGCAATTGTTGTTCAATCTGGCTTAGGTAACGCTCCTTGGACTGTCCTAGCACAAGGTATTTCACTGCAAACAGGAATGACTTTGGGTATGGCATTTTTCCTTACCAGTGTTTTTGTATTGCTACTTTGGTTTCCATTGAAATTAAAACCAGGTTTCGGAACCTTATCCAACGCGGTTGTCTTTGCCATTACTTTGCAGACCACCTTGAGCTTAATTTCTCCACCAGATAAATTTATTATCGCTCTGTTTGCGGTTTTCGGAGGAATTATTCTGGTCGGAGCTGGAACCGCAATCTATGTCACCTGTGGTTTGGGTGGTGGACCAAGAGATGGCTTGATGATTGGAATTGTGCAAAAAACTAGCTGGCGGGTTGCCTACATCAGGAGTGGAATTGAAGGCACCGTGTTAGTACTAGGTTTCCTATTGGGTGGAGTAGTTGGAATCGGTACAGTCTTAAGTGTTTTCCTTGCTGGGTGGTCAATATCAATCTGGTTTAACTTACTTGGAAGATTTGCGCCAGCTTCAGGGCAAGAGTTCCTCGAGCCTGAGTTTTAATTCATCCTCAATACTCTCTTTACACCCCAGGCGGTTACTAGAAATATCGCCTCACGAACAATCGCTTTAGACATTTTGGAGACGCCATTTTCTCTCTCTTTGAAAGTTATTGGCAGCTCCACAATTCCAAATCCAGAACGGTGCATCAACCTGGTCATCTCAATTTGAAAAGAGTAACCCTCGCTGCGAATCCGATTTAGATTCACGGTGCGAAGTGCATCGGCTGAGTAAATACGGAAACCCGAAGTTGCATCATGTACCCCCATGCCCAACATAAATCGCACATATCGATTGGCAAAGCGGGACAACATAATGCGATTCATCGACCAGTTTTCAGTGGCTCCACCTCTAATCCAGCGGCTACCAATTACTAAACCAATATTTGGATTCTCCGATTTAAAATCAACCATTCTTACTAAATCTTTAACCTGATGAGAACCATCGGCATCCATCTCAATAATCTCGTTAAAGCCCCGCTCTAATCCCCAAGCAAAACCAGCTCGATAGGCGCTACCAATTCCAGATTTGTGATGACGTTCAATCACATGCAAAAGTGGGAATCTATCCTGCAATGCGCGGCAAACCGCAGCTGTGGAGTCAGGGGAGCCATCATCAACGATTAACACTTCGCAACCATAAACAGAGGCAAATATCTGTTCTAACAAAGAGACGATATTGCCAGCTTCGTTGTAGGTCGGAATTACTACCAATCTACGCTTCATTAGCGGTTCTGCGGAAGGTTACAAACTTCATTATGAAGAAGCTGATTGGCGCCGTAATTGCAGCGGTTCCCACCTTGGCTGGAACTGGATGTAAGCCGGAGTGAATAAAGAAAGAAACCAGCGAAGTTCCCAAGAAAAGAAATACAAAGAAAAAGAAAAGATAAATCAAAGTTGATTGCTTATGGCTGCGATCACTGGCGAAGGACCATTTGTAGTGCGAAAAGTAATTAAAGGTTGTGGCTATCGTGCCGGAAAAAAGATTTGAAATCACCGCTATCTCCGTAAGGCTAAATGCGAGTAGGAAGAGAGAAGTGTCGATCACGAATGTCGCGGAACCCACAACAAACCAGCGTGCTGCGCTCAAATTCAGAACTTTTTTCAGCACATCAAACTCTGATCTCGTAAGAAGGGTTGAGGATGGTAAGTGCGCCATTTTGTTCGCCCACCATTCCTTCCGCAATCATTACTGAACCAACTTCAAGGCCGGCGATTTCGCGGCGACCCAAGAATTGCAGAGTTACCCCACCAGTTTCATCCCAAATCTCTACCTCTAAGGTCGGGGCTGAGTCCATTGCAGCCGGACGGATCGCAGTCACATGTCCTGTGACATGAGCGCGCTTGCGCCATGAGATTTTGCCAATCGGAGTTACTTTTTCTTCATAATGGCTAATTTCATTAGTAGATTGCAACCAGTTACTTTGTGCTCGCTGTGGAACCACTGGCTTTAACTCTTCTGCAACCACCTCTGGTGCATGCTGAGTTTGATGATGGCCAGAAATAATCTTGTCGATATCAAATGGCACGATGGTTGCTACAACTCTTGGTAGTTGCGAAATAGGTCTCGCAATAGCTTCAGCGGTTTGATCATGTAGCAAACGACCCAAGAAACCACGGTAAGCACGACGGGGCAGTAACAAAGTCAGCTCAACATCAGGTTTTTGAGTGGCCCTTATGGCGTAATCAACAGCTGCATTAGGTAGACGACGATCTGGGCAGTCAATAAATTCGATCGGCACATCATCAACGCCGTGATTGGACATCCACTGCTTTTTGATCTGCTCGGCTTTCAAGTCATCCAACACAAAATGAACTGCATGTATAGATCTCGGATTCAAGGATCTGGCATATCTGACTGTGCCCACTGTCGCAATATCAACTGAATCAACCAATACCGTAACATCATGTCGAGAGATTGAGGTGACGCGCTCCTGCTCCTCATTTACCTTTAGAGCAAGCTCTTCCTCTTCATATCGGTTATGTAACCGAAGAAATAGAACGACCAATATTGGAGAGACCAGCAAAACAAACCACGCACCTTGGGTAAATTTCACAATTGCAAAAATGGTTACTACGACCAAAGCGACCAATCCAGCTAGGCCATTTATAATAAATTTGACTCTCCAATGAGCTTCCCGATCTACATAGTTTTTCTTGGCCATTCCGAGACCGGAAATCGTGAAGGCGGTAAAAACACCAAGCGCATAAAAGGCAACTAAGAAGCTGACGGAGGCACCGGTAATAAAAACTAACACTAGGGCTGAACCAGAAAGAACCAAGATACCGTTTGAGAAATTCAACTTATGGCCTCTTTTTGTTAGCCAACGAGGTAGATAACCATCTTGTGCCGCGTAATTGACAACAATAGGAAAAGCGCTGAAAGTCGTATTTGCGCCCGCAAATAAAATCAACATAGTTGCTGCCTGTACAACTAAGAAAAAGATTTGGCCAAACTGACCGTCGCCCAAAATTGCCTGTGCCACTTGCGAAATAACAGTTGGGGATTCATCCTCATATGGCATCGCGTAGATTTTGTGCGCAAAATAGGAGACCCCAAGCACCAGGCTGCCTAATAAAGTAGCCATTACTAATAGGGTGCGGCGGGCATTTTTGTACTCTGGCTTTTCAAAAAGGCCAACACCATCAGATATAGCCTCTAAACCTGTCAAGGATGATCCACCATTTGCAAAAGCTCTTAGCAAGATGAAAATCGCAGCCATTGTTAATAATCCCTGTTCCTCACCCAAGGGCAGAGTTCCAGGTTGATTAGGATCAAGAACTGGTAAGGATCCATTTAGGTCTCGGTAAATTCCAATTCCAAAAACTGTAAACATAGAAAATACAAAGAGATAAGTAGGAAGTGCAAATAACTTTCCAGCCTCCTTTACTCCCCGTAAATTTCCATAAGCTAGAAATAAAATGATTCCAATTACCATTGGCAATTTGTAAGCAGAGATTTCAGGGAATGCAGACATAATCGCTGCGACACCAGCAGCGGATTGAATAGCTAGCGTGACTATGTAATCGATAATTAATGCAACAGCTGCAATTTGAGCGGTGACTCTGCCGAAATTCTCGCGGGCGACAATATAAGCCCCGCCAAAATGAACATATGTCGAAATTACATTCCGATATGAAAGTGTAATGATGGTCAAGATGACTAGAACCACGCCCGTCATGGGCATCAACAAAGAGAAGGCCATGATTCCGAAAAACGGAATCAATCCGACCAATATTTGCTCTGTTCCATAAGCCGATGAAGAGATTGGATCAGAGGAGAGCACTCCGAGGGCGTACCTCTTCTTTAATCTCTGGTGGCCCAAAGTATGTCGATTGAGAGGGTTGCCAAGCAGAAACTTCTTGAGACGGTATGAAAACGGGTCCCGCAGATGTGCGTGATCCTGCAGCGCCTTGGGGGTCGGCGCACCATCGGTCCATGATTTAGCCACAGTAATTGGTCATTCTACGCCCTCATTTTCACGCGTATGCTCTGCCTCATGCAGCTAAAAACCGATCTTTATATTGATGGCAAGTGGGTTAAAGGTAACGGCTCTGTTCCAGTTTATGACCCAAGCGATGGCAGCGTTATCGCTGAAATCCAGACCGCGGGTGAGAAAGAGTGTGATGCGGCGGTGGATGCTGCTTATCGCGCCTTCCCAGATTGGGCAAAAACCGCGCCTCGTTATCGCGCCGAGATTTTGCGTAAAGCATTTGAAATTATGGTCGCAGAAGCTGATTTCTTGGCTGAGTTAGTTTCAAAAGAAAATGGCAAAGTAATTACCGATGCAAAAGGTGAGATTCTTTATGCTGCCGAGTTTTTCCGTTGGTTCTCTGAAGAAACCGTAAGAGTGCAAGGTGATTTTCGTAAATCACCAAGTGGTGACAAAAGAATTTTAGTAACCCACCAACCAATCGGTGTTTCATTATTAATTACCCCTTGGAACTTCCCAGCCGGTATGGCCACCCGCAAAATCGGTCCCGCACTTGCTGCAGGTTGCACCGTTATTTTGAAACCAGCGATTGAAACCCCATTAACCGCGATGGCAATCATCGATATTTTGGAGCGCGCTGGTGTGCCAAAGGGTGTTGTAAATCTTGTAACTCCAACTCCTGCCGGACCAATGGTCAGCCGCATTTTGCATGACTCAAGAGTTATGAATCTGTCCTTCACCGGCTCAACCGAGGTTGGTCGCGTACTAATTAAAGAGGCTGCAGACCGCGTAATTCGCTGCTCTATGGAGCTTGGTGGCAACGCACCATTTGTTGTTTTGGATGATGCCAATATTGATGAAGCGGTTAAAGGATTGATGCTCGCCAAAATGCGTAACGGCGGCGCTGCATGTACCGCTGCAAATCGCATCTATGTTCATAAGAAAATTGCAGATGAGTTCACAACCAAGTTTGCCAAGGCGATGTCTGAGTTAAAGATGGCACCGGGCCGTGAAGCCGGCGCCCAACTCGGTGCCAGCGTTTCCATCAAGGAACGCGACAAAATCGCACAACTTGTTGAGCTATCAGTTAAAGGTGGCGCAAAGGTTGAAACCGGTGGTGTTATGCCAGAAGGTCCTGGTGCTTTCTATCCACCAACCGTGCTCACCGTTGATAAATCAAATGAAATTTTGAAGTACGAAGTCTTTGGCCCAGTAGCTCCAATCGTCACATTTGAAAACGATGAAGAGGCAATTGCACTTGCTAATGACTCTGACTTCGGATTAATTAGCTATGTCTACTCAGGCGAATTAGGTCGAGCCATCCGCGTTGCTGAAGCAATTGACTCTGGAATGGTGGCAATCAACCGCGGCATGATCTCTGATCCTGCAGCACCATTTGGTGGCAACAAGCAATCAGGACTTGGTCGCGAGGGTGGCTTTGATGGAATTCATGAGTTCCTACAAACCAAGTACATCGGCGTAGATATTTAAAACTGGCGGAGGATGAGGGATTTGAACCCTCGATAGGTTTCCCTATACACGCTTTCCAAGCGTGCGCACTCGGCCGCTATGCGAATCCTCCCGAGCCTGCGCGATTGAGATGAGCCTCAATGAAGCAAGGGGAGAACTCTATCGGTGCTTCAAACTATGATTCACCGCAGATCCTCCGTGCGGCATTACCGTGCCGAACTCCCCCAGGGCTGGAAGGCAGCAAGGGTAGGCCCGCTCTAATGGGTGTGCGGGGGATCCTTCCTAGAATTAATTACTGGAGCTCGTTAAGTAGATATTGAGGAGGTAGATATGTCACTCGCTTTGTATCGTAAATATCGCCCCTCGATTTTTGCAGATGTAATTGGTCAAGAACATGTGACCGTTCCACTTTCAAATGCTTTGGAATCCGGCCGTATTCATCATGCTTATTTATTCTCCGGCCCCCGTGGTTGCGGCAAAACATCAAGCGCGCGCATCATGGCCCGTTCTCTCAACTGCGAAAAAGGTCCGACCCCAAATCCATGTGGCAAATGCCAATCCTGTACTGATTTAGTTGCAAATGGTCCTGGCTCTATTGATGTAATCGAACTTGATGCTGCAACCCACGGCCTGGTTGATGATGCCCGCGATCTACGTGACAAAGCTTTCTTTGCACCAGTTAACTCTCGTTACAAGATTTACATTATTGATGAAGCCCACCAGCTCGGACCGGG
>JAURMX010000025.1 GCA_030830475.1 Candidatus Nanopelagicales bacterium | reverse complement strand
GGCAAAAGATTCTCGACTAGCTTCAGAGTTTGATATCACCGAGTATTTAAATGGCGGTTCAAATCGGGTACAGATAAAAGTAATTAAGTGGTCAGATTCCACATTTATCGAGGATCAAGATCAGTGGTGGCATGGTGGAATTACCAGATCGGTAAAGTTATTTGCTACCGAGTATGTATTTATTGAAAGGCTATATGCAACACCAGGTTTAGAAAAAAATAATAAAGTTGGCACTTTAAAGGTGCGGGCTCATATCAACTCCATTAATGAAGCTGATATTTCAAATTACAAACTGCGGGTCAAGGTGCAAGGTGTTAAAGGCGCTGACCAGAGTGCGACTGTAATTAATCGTAAAGCGCCACAATGGACGGAAAAATCTGCGGCAGAACAACAAGCTGGTAGTGATTTCTTTTTGGGCACCTTCTGGGATGGCAATATTCCAAAGGCAAATTACGAGGCTTACTTGGCAACTGAACCGGTAATCCCGGGTCCACTAGAGATTGATATCCGAGTTCCAGGGGTATCTGCTTGGTCAGCTGAGTCCCCAACTCTTTACGATGTTGAGTATGAATTAATCGACCCTTCCGGTCAGGTAATAGAGGTTTCCAGCCAAAAGATCGGTTTTCGCCGCGTAGAGGTAGTCGGAAATGAGCTCCTAGTTAATGGTCAGCCCATCATTATTTACGGCATAAACCGCCATGATTTCAACCGTCAAACCGGTCGCGTCTTGACCCGAGATTTGATGCGCCAAGATCTTCTCGAATTAAAGCGTTGGAACTTCAACGCGGTGCGCACCTCTCACTATCCAAATGACCCAGCGTTTTTAGATCTGTGTGATGAGTTAGGTTTTTATGTAGTTGGTGAGGCAAATATCGAATCACATGCCTTCCAAAATACTTTGTGCGATGACCAGAAATATCTAAATGCCTGGGTTGATCGGGTAGCGCGAATGGTGCAACGCGATATTCACCATGCTTCCGTAATCTTCTGGTCTCTTGGTAATGAATCAGGTGCTGGCCTTAATCATCGAGCAGCTGCTGCCTATGCCAGAAACTTCGATCCATCACGTCCATTGCATTATGAAGGCGCAATCCGTGGCAATTGGACCCACAACCATGATTTAACAGATGTGGTTTGTCCGATGTATCCAGATATTTCAGCAATCATTTCCTATGCCAAATCCAAAAAGGCAGAGCGTCCCTTGATTATGTGTGAGTACACACATGCGATGGGAAATAGCAACGGAACTTTGGCGGAGTACTGGGAGGCAATTCACTCCCTCAAAGGTTTGCAAGGTGGCTTCATCTGGGAGATGTGGGATCACGGTTTAGATCAAACACTCGAAGGTGGCACGGTCCGCTCCGCGTACGGCGGGGATTACGGCGAAACCAAGCATGATGGCAACTTTGTATGTGATGGCATGTTCTTCCCAGATCGCTCGCCAAAACCTGCACTTCAGGAGTTCAAGTATTTGGCTGCACCCGTAACCATCTCTGCAAAGAGTTTAAAGACCGGCAAATTTGAGATTTTTAACCGCAACTTCTTTACCGATCTGCGTGACCTAAAGCTGCGTTATGAGATAACGGTAAATGGCAAGACCACAGTCAGTGGAGATGTGAAGCTGCCTGCGGTAAAGCCTAGAAATAAAGCGGTTTTTGCCCTCCCGGCTAGGGCTTTAAAGGCTGATGCCACACCAGGTGAGCGGTTTGTTAACTTCTCTCTAACTTTGGCCACCAGCGCACCTTGGGCCCATATTGGACATGAAGTGGCTTGGTATCAAATTGCACTTCCCGCAAAACCACTACCAAAAGCGAAACCAGCAAAGACTCCACAAAGTTATGTAAATGCAGAGGGCGCAATCATTCTTCCCTTTGGCGAGGTTGCTCCTAGATTAAATCTTTGGCGCGCACCAACTGACAATGACGCTATTGGTCATATCGCAGAGAAGTGGGAGAAGTGGGGATTACGTAACCTGCATCGCACCTCTTCAAAACTCACTAAAAAAGGTGGCGTGACAAAGATTGTTCATACCTGGAAAACCAGCGCTGGAACAACAATCAAACACAATCAAACCGTAGAAGCGGTTGAGTCAGGTTTAAGAGTTACTGATGAGGTAATCCTGCCAAAGCAGTTAGATGATGTAGCCAGAGTCGGTATTAACTTTGAGGTTAATGGCGCACTTGATCAATACACATACTTTGGTACTGGACCATTTGAAACGATGCCAGATCGCAGTATTGGAAAAGTTCATCGCTGGAGCAGCTCTGTTGCACAGCAGTACGTGCCATATGTAAAGCCACAGGAGAACGGTGGACACATGGGGGTTCGTTGGTTTACTTTGACCAACCAAACTAGCCATGGTTTATATGTTCAATTAGATAAACCAAGGATGGTTACCGTAACTCCGATGCGCTCTGGTGATTTAGCTGATGCCACCCACAATGTATTTGTACAACCAAGTGGCAACACAGTTGTGAGTATCGATGCAATTCAACGTGGTGTAGGAACCGCTTCCTGTGGCCCAGATACTCTGCCCAAGTACCGGATCAAGCCTGGTACTTACAAATGGAGTTGGACCGTTATTAGCTTCTAGCGCTGCCAGGTAATTGGCGCTGGATATTTAGCGGTTCGGCCATCTCCCGATGATCTACGGCGGGCCCGGCGCATCATCCAGGGAATCGCATATGCACCAAACCAGTGCAGATTTATCTGCACTTTTTCCAATGCGGATACTGGTGATTTGGGTGGGAGAGGCTGGCGCCAATCTGGATCATGGGGCAGGTTCAATCTAGCTAGCACCGCTTGCGCCACCCTGCGATGACCTTCACTATTTAGATGCAAACGATCCTCATGAATAAATCTGGAGTCTTTCCAGAAGTGATCATTGTTGGGATCAAAGAGTATGGCGCCCACAGAATTGGCCTTTTCTCTAACATTTTGATTAAAGATGGCAAACCGCTCCGCCCAAATCTGCGCGGTTTTATTTTTCTTATCTGACTCCTCCATAACACAAAACAACATCAGTGAAGCGCCGGATTTGATTAAGGTATCAACTGCGGCGTTATAAGTAGCAATAGTTTTTTCTGGATCATATTTGGGTCGGATCACATCATTGGCACCTGCATGAAAGGAGACAATGGTTTTTGCACCCTGAACTAACTCCAGCGCAACTGGTACCTGCTCTTCATAAACCTGGCCAACTAACTTGCCACGGATTGCCAGATTGGCATAGGTGAAATCCTGATAATGCTGCGCCATAACATCGGCAACTCGATCCGCCCATCCCCGGTACTTACCGTTGATGATCTCATCCTGCATGCCCTCGGTCATTGAATCACCGAGAGCTATGAAACGGTTATAGCTCACTTCTCTTCCGATCAATCGCATAAAGTGCAATCGACATCGCAACGCTGGCGTTTAGTGATTCAACCGCACTACTCATTGGAATGGATATTAGAAGATCGCATTTTTCTCGTACCAAACGGGAAAGACCTTTACCTTCGCTGCCCACAATTACATAAAGAGGCTGATCGGCGATCTCCATCTCAGCAATATTGGTATCAGCATCTCCATCTAGTCCCACGATAAAACAACCATAAGCCTTGGCATCATCTATGGAGCGGGAAAGGTTGGTGATTTGAGCGATCGGCAATCGGGCCGCGGCTCCGGCTGAGGTTTTCCAGGCCGCTGCAGTAAGAGATGCGTTGCGGCGCTCTGGAATCAATAATCCATCAGCACCAAAGGCTGCTGCACTTCGCGCGATTGCGCCGATATTACGTGGATCAGTAACACCATCTACCGCAACAAATAGAGCTGGTTCAGAGGCACGGGCAAAGATTTCTTTTTGAGATGAGTATTGGAATGGCTTTACAACCAAAGCAACACCTTGATGATTTGCAATACCGGTCATGTTTTCAATCTGACGGCGCTCTACCTCTTTAATTCCGATGCCCATCTTTTGTGCCAAACGAATACTTTCATTTAAACGCTCATCAATATCTACACCGACTGCGACTACCAACTCTTTAGCTGGAATACCGGCACGCAGCGCCTCAACAACCGCATTGCGACCTGCGACGGTATCAACATGATCCTTTGGTTCACGACGAAAATCTCTCCTGCGATCCCCGCGTTTGGAATCAATGCGTTTGCGTTCTGTGCGCTTACGTTGATTCTCTTCCTTGGATTTATATTTCTTGTGATACGGACGATCCTCGGCCTTTGGGGTTGGTCCCTTGCCACGCAATGAACGCTTTCCACCCTTCTTTGGCGGCTTGTTATCTGGTTTGCGATTAGCTCTGGCCATTAGTTGATACTCCATCTCGGGCCTTGTGGGGTGTCTTCAATGGAGATTCCCATTGCAGTAATGCGATCACGGATGGAATCCGCAGCAGCAAAATCTTTACGGGCGCGAGCAGCCTCCCGTTGTTCTAGAAGTAGCGCAATCAAGCCATCTACGGCGGCTGATAAATCGGCACCGGCATTTGATGCATAAGCTGGATCGAAAGGATCGCAGCCCAAAATATCTAAAGCGCCACGGATGTAGCCAGCAAATTTGCTGACCTGCGCGGAATCACCATTTGTTAATGCGGTATTTCCGCTGCGCTGCCACTCGGCTATCAAAGCCAAGCCCTGTGGCACTGATAAATCATCATTCATCACCGCAGCAAACTCATCAGCGATAACCGCACCAGGAACCGCACCGATTAACTCTTTGGCACGTTGCAAGAAACTCTCTACTCTTTTGAAAGCGGTGGCGGATTCTTCAAGCGCTTCAAAGGAAAACTCCAACATTGAGCGGTAATGAGCGCTGCCCAAATACCAACGTAGCTCGATGCCACGTACCCGTTTCAGCACCTCCATGACCTGCAATGAGTTTCCCAATGATTTACTCATCTTTTCACCTGAGGTAGTTACCCAGGCGTTGTGCATCCAAAGTTTTGCAAAGCCATAACCAGCAGCTTGTGATTGCGCGATCTCATTTTCATGGTGCGGGAAAATTAAATCTAATCCACCACCATGGATATCAAACTCCGCACCCAAATAAGCATGGGACATCGCCGAGCACTCTAAATGCCAACCAGGGCGACCAGCTCCCCATGGTGTCGGCCATGATGGATCTCCTGGCTTGGCCGCTTTCCATAAAGCAAAATCACGTGGATCGCGTTTGTAGGTTTCATCAGCATCACCAGCCGGCAACAAATCATCTAACTTTTGATTTGAAAGTGTTAGATAACTCTTTAGCTTGCGTACCTCTAGATACACATCACCATTTCCTGGTGCGTATGCGCTGCCATTTTCAATTAGCTTTTCCATCAACTCAATCATCTGAGTGATGTGGCCAGTTGCGCGTGGCTCGTAGGTCGGCGGTAAAACATTTAGTGATTCATAAGCCAGAGCAAAGGCCCGCTCATACTTCATTGCGACCGCCCACCAAGGAATCTCCTCATGGACCGCTTTATGAAGGATTTTGTCATCGATATCGGTGACGTTGCGGATGAAGGTGACGTTGTAACCAGAAGCGGTTAGCCAGCGCCGCAAAATATCAAAGTTAACCCCGCTGCGGATATGTCCCACATGAGGAGCGGCTTGCACTGTCGCACCGCAGACATATATGGATACCTCACCTTTTTTCAAAGGTTGGAAATCTCTAATGTCTCGTGTTGCGGTGTCATAAAGCTTTAGCGCGCTCACGATGTTTATCCTAATTCCTATTTTGTACTAACGCGGTCGCAATAGCTGAAATACCTTTGCCTTCGCCGGTAAATCCCAAACCATCGGTTGAGGTAGCGGTAACAGATACCGGCGCACCACCTAATGCCTGTGATAGCGCAGCGATTGCCTCGCTGCGACGGCTGCCAATCTTTGGTTTATTGCAAACAATTTGCACCGCAACATTTTGGATGGCGTATCCCGCTGCAGTTACTCGTGCCAAGGTTTCTTGCAACAAAGTCACACCTGATGCGCCGGAATACTTTGGATCAGAGGTGCCAAAGTTAGAACCTAAATCACCTAAGCCGGTTGCACTAAACAACGCATCACAGATGGCATGTGCTGCAACATCACCATCAGAGTGACCATCTACCCCAACAACATCACGCCACAAAATTCCGCCCAACCAAAGTTGACGGCTTGGGTCGCTAGAAAATGCATGCGCATCAGTTCCGATTCCAACTCGAAATTGCGAATCTAAATTACGCAAGTAAGTAACCGCAACTGCGAGATCTTCTGGATTGGTAATTTTCATAGCGCGCGCTTCGCCCGCAATTGTCTTTACCTTTATGCCCAACGCCTCAACTAGAGCGGCATCATCTGTGGCATCAGCACTTGCCTCATGCGCTCTGCGCAAAACACTGAGTTCAAAACCTTGCGGGGTTTGTACCGCACGCAGAGCTGCGCGATCAGGGGTGCTGCGCACATAACCATCGCGATCCACCTCTTTGATGGTGTCTACAACATTAAGTGCTGGAATAACCGCAGCTGCGCCAGATTCCAACTCTTGCAATACCCGAGCCGCTAAATCAGAGGTAGCCAAAGCCCTCGCAGCATCATGTACCAATACATATTTCACCGAGGGAGATAAGGCATTTAGTGCCAAATTAACTGAATCGCTGCGCAATACCCCGCCAGTAATTACCTTTGCGCTTTCGCCAACAATCTGACGGAACTGCTCTTCATATCCCGCTGGCGCAGTAATCACGATTTCATCCACCACTTTAGAAAGTGCCGCAAAGGAGCGTTCGACAAGGGTAATTCCATCTAATTGGATTAACGCTTTTGGAATATCTGCACCTAGACGATGTCCCATGCCTGCGCCCGCAATGATTGCGGCGCTAGAAGGTGAACTGTTCATGAGACTCTCACTGGTGAGAGTGAATTAAGAAGCGAGAACCTCGTCGAGAATTGATTCAGCCTTGGACTCATCAGTGTTCTCTGCGAGTGCAAGTTCGGAAATCAAAATCGCGCGAGCTTTAGCAAGCATGCGCTTCTCGCCCGCAGAAAGACCGCGGTCAAGATCGCGACGGAATAGATCGCGGACAACTTCAGCGACCTTGATGACATCGCCTGATGCCAACTTCTCAAGATTAGCTTTGTAGCGACGAGACCAGTTGGTTGGCTCTTCTGTATAAGGCTGGCGTAAAACACCGAAGACTCGCTCGAGACCTGAAGAGTCAACCACATCACGCACGCCGACTAAGTCAACGTTTTCAGCTGGGACTCGTACTGTGAGATCGCCTTGCGCAACCTTTAGTACTAGATAGATCTTTTCTTCGCCTTTGATGGTCCGGGTCTCAATTGCCTCAATGAGAGCCGCTCCGTGATGGGGATAAACAACGGTTTCGCCGACCTTAAATGACATTGATTGCCTTTCGCTAGAGGGCAATTTTATCAGAGTTATTCCAATCACGAAAACCGCCGAAAGTAGGCGTAATTCAATGCTTTTCTGCCATTATTCCCTCATGATTTCGAAACGACTCATTGGCGCAATCGCCGCCAGCACCATGCTCTTGACAGGATGCGCAGCAGGTGGTCAAGCCCCTACTCGCATGATTAAACAGGTGACTGATGGAGTCGAAAAAGATGCGGGCGATCTAAAACTACGCAATGTAAAGGTAGTGGCTTTGCCAGATGGTTCAGCAACATTAATCGCATTTATCGTTAATCACAACGATGTTGCGGATCAACTAGCGGCAGTATTTATAAATGGTCAACGAGCAGAGTTACTAACCAGCACCGTTCTAGAGAAAAACAAGCCGATGATTTTTGAAGGTGACTCGGCAAATGCAAAAGCAAAGGTCGCAGCTTTGGGCGAAAAGCCAGGTTATCGAGTGCCGGTTGTTTTCTACTTTGCTAATGGTGGCAAGGTCGAGCTAGATGCACTGGTTGTTGCAAATACCGGAATCTACAGCTCCATTTTGTAACCCAAACCTCTAACAGTCTGAATAACTGTTGGGTTTGCTGGATCAGTTTCGATTTTGGCACGCAACCTCTTGATGTGAACATCTAAAGTTTTGGTATCTCCCACATAATCACTCCCCCACACTCGGTCAATTAACTGCATGCGGGTTAATACTCGGCCTGCGTTACGCATTAAGAACTCTAGAAGTTCAAACTCTTTTAGCGGCAAGGAAACTGGGATGCCGTTTACCGAGACTTGATGGCGATCTATATCCATGCGAATTCCGTTGGTTGTCATAATTCCTGGTTCGTTTTCAATGCCTTCACCCGCATTGCGACGAAGTACCGCTCTGATACGCGCAACCAACTCCCGTGAGGAGTAAGGCTTGGTTACATAATCATCGGCGCCGATTTCTAATCCAACTACTTTGTCGACCTCGGAGTCCTTTGCGGTCAACATGATGATGGGAACTCGAGATTTACTACGAATCTGTCGGCAGACCTCGGTGCCTGAGATCTCCGGAATCATTAAATCCAGCAGCACTAAATCAATCCCACCTTGTTCAAATTTGCGTAGCGCCTCCGTGCCTGTAGCAGCGGTAACTACGCTGAAACCCTCTTTACCAAGCAGGAATTCCAGCGCCTCGGAAAAAGAGATCTCATCTTCGACAATCAGAACCCGGGTCATTTGTCGAGGCTGCTCCTTTCCTCTTCCTGCGCAATTGGGAGTATCAATGTAAAGGTACTACCGACTCCAATCTTGCTCCAAACTCGGATATCGCCACCATGATTTAGCGCAACGTGCTTAACAATCGACAATCCCAGGCCGGTGCCGCCAGTTTCTCGAGAACGTGCCGGATCAACCCGATAGAACCTTTCAAAGATTCGAGATTGATCCTCATCTGCAATTCCAATTCCTTGATCAGTTACGGAGATTTCAATTAGAGGTTCCTTGCGCTGTGCAACTACAGAAACCTTTGTATCTTCCGGACTGTAATTAATAGCGTTTTCAATTAAGTTATGAACCGCAGCAATTAATTGATCGCGATCGCCGATTACAGTTGATTCATCTAGCTTTCCAATTTCGACATAGATACCGCGCGCCTCAGAGTTAATCTGCGCCTGATTAACCGCCTCCCGAACAATTTCACTAATCTCTACTGGAAAAGCTTTAGATAGTGGATCACTGCTCTGCAGCCTTGATAAGTCAATGATTTCTTGGACGAGTTCAGTTAATCTCTTAGCTTCATGCTGCATCCGGGTTGCAAATTTGACCACCGCATCAGGTTGATCCTTTGCCCCCAAAATAGCTTCACTTAATAAACCCAACGCACCAATCGGGGTTTTTAACTCGTGGGAAACATTGGCTACAAAATCTCTGCGCACCGCATTGATACGACGGGCTTCGCTCTCATCGGAGACTAAAACCAAAACCATCCCATCCTCATTAAGAGGGGTGATTGAAATCTTTACCTCACGCTTGCCTTCTCCAATTGGTCCTCGCGCAATCTCTATGGATCCGCGGTGAGTTTCATTAGTTCTTCGCACCACTCGAATCAAAGCAGCCAACTCTTCAGTTGAAATCTTGCCATCTCTTAGAAATCCAAATCCAGATATGCCATCAGATTGGAAGAGTGGGATATCGCCGGGTAACAAAATCATTGACTCAGCTTCGAGCGAGCTAAGAACCTTTAGAAGTATTTCGGGCAGTTCAGATACGAGTGCATCATCATTCGCATCTTTGCGGAACTTCATGGCCTCATCCTACGAAAGCCCCCGCTCAGCGTCATATTGAGGTTAATCTGCTTCACCTACTGTTCACTTTGAAGTCAGCGATAGTTCACCTAATACATTGGAGATACAACTGGCTTTAAATTACCTTTTGCCCATGACCTGGCTCCGCAGCGCTTTTCAAGATGAATTAGATGGTGTTACCAACACTCTCGTTGATTTATCCAAACTCGTCTCTGATGCAATTTCAAAAGCAACTCACGCACTTCTAAATGCAGATATTAAAGAGGCTGAGGCGGTTATTGCCGCGGATGACAAAGTAGATGAAATCCAACATGAATTGGATTCTCGAATCATCGACATTATTGCTCGCCAGCAGCCAGTTGCTTCTGATCTACGAGCATTAGTTACCGCACTACGCATGAGCGCTGATTTAGAAAGAATGGGAGATATGGCCCACCACGTCGCCAAAATTTCCCGTTTGCGCCACCCTGCTCATGCAGTTCCAGTAGAGATTCGTAGCACCGTAGGGGATATGGGCAAAGTCGCTCGACTAATCTCTGACAAAGTAGGAACCATCATCAACTCTAAGGACATTGATAGCGCGCTAGAAGTAGAGCGCGATGATGATGAGATGGATAAATTACATAGAAAATTATTTACAACTTTGCTAGATCCAAATTGGAGCCACGGAATTGAAAGCGCAATCGACATAACTCTGATTGGGAGATACTACGAGCGCTATGCAGACCATGCCGTGTCGGTATCCCGACGTGTGTACTTCCAGGTCACTGGAAAATACAACAGTAAATAGAATTACTTCTTTCCCTGATTAGCTACCGCTTCAATTGAGGCTTTAGCAGCTTCAGGATCTAGATAGACACCTTCTTTTACTAACGGTTCATAATCATCATCAAACTGGAATAACAATGGAATGCCGGTCGGGATATTTACCTCAGCAATTCCTTCATCTGAAATGCATGCAATGTGTTTAACAATGGCACGAATCGAGTTTCCATGAGCGACCACCAAAACGTTTTTGCCAGCTCGAAGATCCTCGTTAATCTCCCCCATCAAATAAGGCATTAAACGATTTACAACATCCTTCAAACACTCGGTTTTAGGCATATCAGAGCCGAGGTTCTTATAACGTGGATCCAGGCTCTGCGAAAACTCATCATTGTCATCAATTGGTGGAGGTGGAACATCAAAGGATCGGCGCCATAACTTGAACTGCTCCTCACCATATGCCTCTAAAGTTTGTTTCTTATCTTTACCCTGCAATGCACCATAATGACGCTCATTGAGGCGCCAACTGCGATGTACCGGAATCCAATGGCGATCACAGGCGTCAAGAGCTATCTGTGCGGTATGAATCGCACGACGCAAAAGTGAGGTGTGCAGTACATCAGGCAAAAGATTACGTTCCTTAAGCAATTCACCACCACGCTTAGCCTCTTGCTCCCCTTTAGCAGAGAGCCGCACATCTACCCAGCCAGTAAATAGATTTTTCGCATTCCACTCGCTCTCGCCGTGACGTAGCAAAATTAGCTGACCCAATGTGGCGCTGCGTGAATTCATAGCGACATTTTCTCATCTATTAGGAATTTTCTGAAATTCCCCATAAAGTCGCCTCTGAATGGCCAAGCTTCGAACTCTTTACTTAGGAGATTTGTATGGGTTTTACGCCTAAAGATGCTGTGCTTTTTGATCTCTATACCTCACTTGCAGAGCGCCTTGCCTCCGCAGCCCGTTCGTCGGTCGAGCTAGTAGCCGCTCCGATGGAGGAGCGCCGTGAATTGGCCAAGAGAATTGGAAATATTGAAAATGAGGCTGATGAACTTCTTGGCAAGATTGTGCGTCGCATCGATGACATGTTTGTCACTCCATATGACCGAGGTGATCTACAGGATCTAGCTAACTCACTAGATGATGCAATGGATGCCATTGAAGAGGCTACCGATGTTGCGGTATTGCACCGCGTAGAAAACTTCCCGCCTTTGGCAACCGAGCTGGTAGATGTAGTTCGTAAATGTGCAGAATTAACCGCCTCCTCTATGCCTAGATTGAAGAATCTCAAGGATTTAGAGCATTTTTACGCCGAGGTGGACCGACTAGAAGATGAAGGGGATCGAATTCATCGGCGCATCACCGCACAGCTTTATGATGGCAGCGTTGATGCTATGACTATCTTGAGAGTGACCGGCACCATCGATCAATTTGAAGAATCACTAGATCTCATGGCAAAGGTTGCCCGGGTAATTCGCACAATTTCTTTGAAAGAGAGCTAAGAGTGGGCGACGCCTATCTTTTAGTATCAATAATCATTGTTGTCGCTTTGGTTTTTGATTACACAAATGGTTTTCATGATGCGGCAAACGCAATAGCAACCTCTGTTGAGACGAAAGCGCTAAAACCAAAGCAAGCCTTAGCTCTTGCGGCCATTGGAAACTTAGTTGGCGCCTTTATTAGCGAAGGTGTGGCAAAGACTGTCGGTAGCGGAATTATTGATGTCACTCCATCTGTTAGTGGTTTATATGTTGTGCTAGGTGGTGTTCTTGGCGCTATCGCCTGGAACCTGTTTACTTGGTGGTTCGGTATTCCATCCTCTTCCTCACATGCATTGATTGGTGGTTTGGTGGGAGCAGCATTGGCCTCTTCCGAGGTGGTGCATTGGAGTGGTGTTCTACAAAAAGTTGCCATTCCAATGGTTATATCTCCAGTAGTTGGTTTTTCATTAGCCTTTGGATTGACCGCATTACTTCAATACATTTTCCGTAACGCTAAGCGCAGCACCGTTAGCAAGTACTTCAGAGGTGCTCAAATCTGTTCCGCAACAGCGATGTCTGTAGGTCATGGATTGCAAGATGCCCAAAAAACTATGGGAGTAATGACATTGGCATTGGTAGTTGGCGGTTTCCACTCTGGAGATTCAATTCCAGTTTGGGTAAAGATTTCAGCCGCTCTTGCTATTGCAGCAGGCACCTACGCCGGCGGTTGGCGCATTATGAAGACCCTCGGAAAGCGCATGGTTCACATTGATCAACTGCGTGGAGTCGCCTCCGAAACAGTTGCTTCTAGCATCCTCTTTGTATTGGCAATTAACTTCAAGGCGCCAATCTCAACAACTCACACAATTACATCAGCGATTATTGGTTCTGGTGCGACCCGTGGAAAGAAAGCGGTTAGCTGGCCTGTGGTTGGGAAGATTCTTACCGCTTGGGTTATTACCGTTCCGATGGCTGCATTGAGCGCCGCCCTTGTGGTTTACCTGACTAAATTTTTAGGTTTCCACTAAAAATTAAATCAGGTGTGCAAACGCCTCGAGGTTGGCTAGCGATTCACCACGAGAAACCCGCCAGGCCCACTCACGTCTAATCGCACTACTAAAACCTAGCTCTAGTAATGGATTAAATGATGAGTCGGAGTACTGCAAGACCGCACCAATTACTCGATCTAACTCTTTTTCCGTAACTGCGCTAAATGGCAATCGGCCTACTAAATAAATATCCCCCAACTCATTTACCGCAAAAGCAACGCAGTACATGGTGGCATTTTTCTTTAACATCCATTCATGAACCGCCGCGGCATTCTCATCTGGTTTGCGGATTACAAAGGCGTTTATGCTTAAAGATTGATCTCCAACCACCAAAGCACAATGGGTTTGTAACTTCTTTTCGCCCGGCAAGGTCAGCAAATAAGCGTTGTCACTACTTTTTTCAAAATCTATGTGATGTGAATCAAGAAACTCATCAATGGTGGCTAACGCCATTGCTCGGGTCGACATTGATTAAGCCAAACTACGGATAGCTTGCGATCCCTCAGAAAGCACCCGGTCGTACACATCCAACATTCCTCGCGCAGTAGCATCCCAACCAAAATGTGAGGCATGTTCGATCGCACCCATTGATAGGAGCAGACGACGCTCTGGCTCCACTAATAAACGAGAGATAACCGCAGACCAGGCGCGGGGATCATGTCCATCAACCAAAGAGCCTGAGATTCCATCAGCAACAGCGGTACGCAGCCCGCCCACAGCAGTGGCTACAACTGGTGTGCCACAAGCCTGCGCTTCAAGTGCCACCAATCCAAATGACTCGGAGTACGAGGGCACACACACTAAATCACTAGCGCGATACCAATCCGATAAATCCTCGCGCGCTGTAGGCGGCACAAACTCCACAACATCATTGATACCCAGAAAGATGGTTAAACCTTTTAAGCGATCAGGTTCCTGTGAGCCATTACCCGAAGCACCACCAATAATAACCGTCTTTAACTTGGAGCGTAGAGCTGGATTGTGTTTGACCATCTCTGCAACGGCGCGGATTAAAACCTCAGGACCCTTGTGAGGCTGGATGCGTCCTACAAAGCTCAACATCAAAGCATCATCTTCAATATTTAATTTTTTGCGAGCCGCTTTCTTGCCACCATTAACTTTGAAGGTTGTTAAATCAACCCCAGGTGGAACCACAAAGGTTCGATCAGGGCAGGCGTTGTAAAGTGAAACCAAACTTGCCGCTTCTGCTGCGGTGTTTGCGATCAAAGCTGATGAAGCACTAACTACCTGCTCCTCACCAATCGCACGGGTTTGTGGTTCTGGTTTTTCACCTTCTGCTAAAGAAAGATTCTTCACCTTTGCCATGGTGTGCATTGTGTGAACCAATGGCAACTTATGTCGCTCTGAAATCAACCAACCAAGCTGTCCAGAGATCCAGTAATGGGAGTGCAATAAATCGTAATAACCCATAGGCAAACGGGCTTCAACATGCATGAAAGATGACATCAGGGCGCAGATCTGTGAAGGCAGTTCATCTTTAGATATGCCGTCATATGGGCCAGCTTCTAGATGTCTAACGGTTACGCCATCTGCAATCTCCACCGCATCAGTTAAACCTGATTTATTGGCCCGAGTGAAAATATCTACACCGATACCTGCCGCTGCGATGCGTTTTGCACTTTCAACTACATAAACATTCATACCGCCGGCATCACCAATACCCGCTTGTTCGAGCGGGGAGGTATGCAACATCAAGGAAGCGATGCGACGTTTGTGTTTAGCCATTGGAGACGAGTTTACTCGCCCTAATTTCTCCTACAACCTGGCCATCTCCTAGCACCTTTTCCCGCTCAATTTCTACTGAAATCCCTAGTTGCGAAAGAGTTGCAACAGCCAAAGCCCCTGCTCCGCGCTGGGAACCATCACTCATCTTCCAAACAATTACCTCACCTTTTGATGAGGAGATAATCATGACGCCCTCTGCGCCATCTTTAACAAATAACCCATTTACTTGTTCCATTAACAAAGTAGGTAAGCGACCAACACCAGAAACCAATACTGGATTGGTTCTACATGCATTAATTACTCTCTGATGAATTGAATCATTAGATAAGGTTAAATTTCTTACCGCATTTGCTAAACCCTTTAAAGAAAGCGCAAACAAAGGCGCTCCACATCCATCTACCGCAACTTTGGAAATCCTCTCCCCGCTTATCTCTTCAAACTCTTTTTTGATCGCAATCTGCAGTGGGTGATTTGGATCTTTATAACCCTTAATATCCCAATTATTTGCCACACAGGTTGCCAACATTGCAGAGTGTTTTCCACTGCAGTTAGCCGCCAAAGAGCTCGGTGCTTTATCCCCCCAAGCTGCGCGTTCCTTTGGATCTAATGGTTTATCTGGGGTATTGCGCAAAGCGTTCTCATCCAAACCCACACTTGCCAATGTAGAAATCGCCACCGCTAAATGTTGTGGGCTACCAGCATGACTGGCGCAGGCCAATGCTATTTGCTGATCATTTAACTTGGCACCAGAACGCAACATCGCTGAGGCCTGTAAAGATTTAACCGCGGAGCGGGGATAGATAAGTGAATCAACATCGCCGAGCTGCAAAACCGTATTACCTGCTACATCCAAAATAATTAAATGTCCGGCATGCACCGACTCCACTAAATCATTGCGGACAACCTCTAATAAAACCTCACCGGTTTTCATTAATAATTAAGCCTGCACCCTTGGCAATGTCGACCAGATATGAGCCTGCAACTTGTTACCGTTATAGGCCATGTCGTAGGCGTAGAAAAGCTCACCTTCAACTAAGCCATACAAACGCTGTCCACCCTCCATTGATTTTGCAGATGGCGCGGAGTAAGCGTGATCCATCGCTAATTGAATCTTTGGTCCATCAAATCTGCCCACCCAACCCTCTGCAATACCGGTGCTATGTGCAATTAAAACCTCAAGAGTGTTATTTGGTTTTACCCGCCAAAAACCAGTTTCCGAGGCGGCGGTTTTAATAATCTCACTGTTGTCATCAATAATCCAAGAACGAGAAAAATAAGTTAAGAATGGTCTGCCATCATGGCTAAATGTGACCTCTTGAGCGAATTGGAAGTTTTCAATACCGGGATACTCGCCATGACCTTTACCGCGCCAGGTACCAATCAACCAGGCCAGCGGATTTAAATCTGGATGTAACCCTTCAGGAATTTGAAACGCCATTACCGCCCCTTCTTCAACTTACGCCACTGTCTTGCAGAGTAGCCCAGAATCGCAAGTGACATAAATAAAGAGCTCACTATTAAAGCGATGGTGGTAATTATCTCCACGGTTCTAATCTATCGGTACAAGTATCTCTTGATTGGCAGGGATGCCATTTACCGTCAAAACCGCATCGGCCGGAGTCATTCTCTTAATCACCGCAAGGGCAATCGACCCCAACTCATAATGCCGCGCCACAGATCCCACAAAACCAATCTCTTTGCCATCATAAATAACTGGATCGCCATGAGTTGGAATGTCAACGCTGGAGCCATCTAAGTGCAACAAAACTAAACGACGTGGTGGATGGCCCAAGTTAAATACCTTGGCCACAGTCTCTTGCCCGCGGTAACAACCCTTATTCATATGTACCGCTTTATTTAAAAAGCCCAACTCATTAGGGATTGATTTGTAATCACTATCTAGCCCAACACGGGCTCTTCCCGATGCAATCCGCTCTGCTTCTAGCGCCCATATTCCAACCTGCAAATTTGCCGAGTTAAAAGCCGCGGTGGTTGCCGCTAATTCCCTACGTGGCACTAAAGCAAATGGGCCACCAATCGCATCTGTTTTTCCGGGCGCACGCACAATCGCATACTCACCGGAGAGATCCTTAACATCGACCCGCAACATAAACCGCATATTGTTTAAGTAATCCAAAAGCGCAGGTGCTTTTTCCTGATCCAAATGAATGTAGGTAGCGCTGCCATCATCAACTAAAAATAACTGGTGCTCGATATGTCCCTGCGCATCCAAGATCAATGCATCTTTCCATTCGCCTGCAACCAGCTTCTCAAGATGTTGGGTAGTAAGGGAGTGCAACCACATCAAACGATCTTCACCGCTGATTTCAATTACAGCGCGATGCGATAAATCCGCCCAGGCTTTGCCTTCCGCTAGTGCGCGTTGCTCTTTAGCAACCTCACCAAAGTGCCAAATAGCACCTTTATCTAAACCCTCTTCAACATAAACCGCGGTCATGATTTTTCAGTGCAGTTAGCGCAGGTTCCGTAGATCGCAAAGTGAGTTACATCGGTTTTAAAGCCATATTCATCAATCAAGGTATTTACAAAAGGCGCCGCGGTTTCAATCGGAGCATCTCCAACTGAACCACACTTGCTACAAACCAAATGCAGATGGGTTAACTCTTCAGCTGCGTGATAGGTCGCTCCGCCATGACCCAAATGTGTGTGCTGCACTAAACCGACATTTTCTAACGTCTCTAAATTGCGATAAACCGTAGAGAGATTGATTCCGGGATGGGTCGCACGCACCTTCTCTGCAACCTCCTCTGGGGTGGCATGACCAAGAGAGCGCACCGCCTCCAACACCAACTGGCGTTGTGGGGTTAGGCGTAAGCCCTTATCTCGAAGTTCTTGATTCTTATCGGCCACCCGAGAAGTCTAAAGGTTAGGCAGGTTGTAGGAATCCTCTGGGGTTTTACGCATAGAAATGGCGCTGCGGATCCGAGCAATCCTTAAATACATCTCGCAACCTAAGCAGAAGTTGAAGACCGCATTTAAAAACGCTGCTGCCAATGCAAAGCTAACTGCAACGGTGAATACTGCGATGGAATCAAGTAACTGTGCCAGAGTTGCGGTCAACGCAAACAAAAATCCAACCACCTGTGCAAACTGTGGTGGACGGGAATCCTCTGTTGGAATATCACCTGATAAACGAGGCTTTACAAATTTGCGATAGATCCAGGCATAAGGAGTGGCTTGTGGTCCAGCAAAAGCGCCAAGTGCAAAAACACCTAATTGCCAAATCAATAATGGCAAGGAGCCAGTAACCAAAGTTGCTGCTAAAACAATTGTGGTGAGCAGCGCGCCAAATCTTGGTCCTCGCGCATCAAGTAACTTCACATCTTCAGTGGAATTGAACTTTAAAACATTAGTAATCGACATTTTTTCCTCATTTAATTGGTAGTTGGATATTGAATGAATCAACAACTACGCAATACAGAGCTGACCGGCAAAACGGCAGAAATCAATTACGCGCCGCTTGGTAAAGAACTGCTCAGCCACAGAGAACATGGGGCAAAGAATAAATAAGGCCAGCAAATGTTGCGAGTTGCAAATTACTTGCAGAAAAAAGCTATTTAATCCCGTTCAAAGTGGCCATAACATCAGCCCGTTTTGGCGCCCCAACCGCACGGCCCACCTCTATCCCGGCGCTATTCAAAACTAAGGTGGTTGGAGTCGAGCGCACATCAAGACGGCGGACCAAATCCAGATTCTTCTCGGCATCAATATCTACATGCACCACATCATTTAGATCTGTGGTGATATCTGTCAGCAAGGCACGGGTCGCACGACATGGTGTGCAAAATGCGGAGGAGAACTGAACCAGAGTTACCCGCGAACCTAAATCCTGACCGATGTCGCTAGCGGTTAAAGCAGGCTTTCCCGCCCTTGAGGATTTGCTCTTTAACTGACCGCGGCTGCGCTGATACCAAAGCCCATACGCTGTAGCGAGCGTAAAAACAATGAGAATTGGTAGGTAATTATCCACGCGGGTATTCTTTCACTCTTATGGCTCGCATTCTACTTTTGACGAACACCACTGGTGCCAGTGCTGAAGTCCTTCCTGCACTTGGTTTGCTCCAGCATCAAGTTCGCATCTTGCCTGCCATCGGTTCGGTACTAGTAGATATTCCTGAGGTTGATTGTCTATTTATTGATGCCCGTCGTGATTTAACCGCTGCAAAATCTTTAGCTAAATTAGTAACAACAACCGGAGTTGGTTGTCCATTAATTTTGATTACAACTGAAGGTGGACTATCTGCAACAAATGCGGACTGGGGATTTGATGATGTCATCCTCGACACCGCAGGCCCAGCCGAAGTGGATGCCCGCATCCGCGTCGCAATTGGAAAACTCCAAGCCCAACGTATCGCAGCAGATCCATCATCCGGTGAAATTCGCAGTGGTGATGTAGTTATTGATGAAAAGACCTACACCGCAAAAATC
This sequence comes from Candidatus Nanopelagicales bacterium, assembly GCA_030830475.1. Taxonomy (GTDB): domain Bacteria; phylum Actinomycetota; class Actinomycetes; order Nanopelagicales; family Nanopelagicaceae; genus MAG-120802. Next base: position 10,141 of record JAURMX010000025.1, on the reverse strand, counting down.
AAAGGTATCGCACTGGATTTAACCTTTAAAGAGTTTGAATTACTAAAGTACATGGCGCAACATCCAGGAAGAGTTTTCACTAGATCACAGCTACTGCAAGAGATCTGGGGTTATGACTACTTCGGTGGCACCCGCACCGTTGATGTTCATATCCGTCGCCTACGTTCAAAACTAGGTCCCGAATTCGAAGCCATTATCGGCACGGTGCGCAACGTTGGTTACCGCTTCAACACCAGCCCTAAAGATCAAGCCCTATCTGATCAACTCTCTTGATTACCCAGCTTTCCCACCTCGATGAAAAAACTCAAGGTGAAGTTTTAAAGTTAATCTCAGCCGCAGCAGATCATGATGGCATCCCACCGGTAAGCGAACACGTTTTGCTCCACTTGCGTCACGGCGGCGACAAAGCCGACACCCACTTAATCGCTACCAACAATGATCAAATCCTGGGTTATGCCCACTTAGATCTAACCGATGAGGTAGAAGGCCCCAGCGCAGAGTTAGTAATCCACCCCGCACACCGCAAACAAGGCATCGGTCAAGAACTACTCAAAGCCCTACAAGCCGCCTCTAACAACAATCTAAGACTCTGGTCTCATGGTGATTTACCTGGCGCAAAAAACATCGCGGAAAAAAGTGGTTTCAAAAGAGTTCGCACCGTTATTCAAATGCGCCGCTCTCTAAATGATCCCATCCCCGAACTCAGCAAAGAAGTCACCATCAGGAACTTCCTGCCCGATATCGACAATGATGAGTGGATTGCCCTCAACAACAAAGCTTTTGTTAATCACCCTGATCAAAGCAATTGGAGTTCCAGAGATCTAGAAATCCGCATCAAAGAAAACTGGTTTGATCCTCAAGGCTTCTTAATCGCAGAAGAAAATCAAAAGATGACCGGCTTTTGCTGGACCAAGATTCATGGTGGTCACTCACACAAACACTCCCACCATGAAGAAGAGCATGATCACGATCCAATCGGTGAGATTTACATAATGGGTGTCGACCCCGCGCACTCCGGGAAGGGCATTGGCAAAGCGGTTACCATCGCGGGCCTGCGCCATATGCGCTCCCAAGGTATTTTCTCTGCCATGCTCTATGTAGATGCCGACAACTCCGCTGCCATAAAGCTGTATCAATCACTCGATTTTACTGAGTGGGGGCGCGATGTGCTTTATCGCTATACGATTTCACAATGATTACCCTGCCCAAAACTGATCTCACTGTTCATCCACTCTGCCTCGGTGGTAATGTCTTTGGCTTTAGCGCCGATGTCGCTAACTCCGAAGCGGTTCTTAGTTATTACTTTGATGATGGTGGCAACTTTGTTGATACCGCAGATATGTATTCACAATGGGCACCAGGTCATGTCGGCGGAGAATCAGAGACGGTAATCGGCAACTGGATGAAAAGCCGCGGAAATCGCGCCAAAATGGTGATCGCCACCAAAGTTGCAAAGCTAGATACCAGGCCGGGTCTAAAGTCCGCCAACATCAAAGCCGCCTGCGAGGATTCCCTAAAGCGTCTACAAACTGATTACATCGATCTTTATTATGCCCACCAAGATGATTTAGACACCCCAATCGAGGAAACTCTTGGTGCTTTTGATTCACTAATCAAAGAAGGCAAGGTTCGCTACATCGCAGCATCCAACTTCACCCCAGAGAGATTGCAGGAATCACTTGATATCGCCGGTGCCAACTATCTACCTAGCTATGTCGCATCCCAGGATCAATACAACTTGCTTGATCGTGAATATGAAAAAGGCTTGATGCCCACCATTGCGAAAAACGGCCTCTCCCAAATTCCTTTCTATGGATTAGCCCGTGGCTTCCTTAGCGGTAAGTATCGTCCTGGTGTAACAGTTGATTCAGTTAGAGCTACTGGAGTTGCCAATAGCTACGCTAATGAACGTGGTTGGAATCTACTTACAAAGTTAGATCAAATCGCCAAAGATAAAAACGCAACAGTCGCCGCAGTTTCCCTAGCTTGGCTACGGGCCCAACCAACGGTGGCTACCCCAATAGCCTCAGCTACAAAGTTGGAGCAGATCAAAGAGTTAATGCCAGTTATTGAATTAACCAGCGACGAGCTTCAGTTACTTACTAACTCCTGACACATCGCGCGGAAAGCCGCGGTATGAGCATCAACATCAGCCGCTGTTGTATATGGTGACATTAACGCCATGTTGTGGAATGGAGTCAGCAAGAAGCCATCATTGAGCAGCTTTAAATGAATGTACTGCTCCAATTCAAAATCCCCCGCCCGAGCCGCTTCGCCACCGGTTCTCGGTGCATGGTCCTGGAATAGATACTCGCCACGGGCTCCCAAGCGATTTACATGCCAATCCAGGCCAAACTCCTTTATCGCCGCATCCACTCCATCACACCAGCGATTTCCCAGCTCGATCATCTTGGCAAAGTTCGCATCAGTTAATACTTGGGTCAAAGTCGCCCGCATCGCAGCCAATGACAACGCGTTGCCCGCCAATGTGCCGCCGATTCCACCGGTATCAATTACTTCGCGTTCGGTTTTCGCTGCGATCTGCTCGGCAATCTCATGGGTCATACCAAAAGTACCGACCGGAATTCCGCCACCAATTGCTTTTCCAATAGTTAAGAAACCAGGTTTCAATCCCAAATCCGCAGTCATTCCACCGGGACCGACTGAAATCGTATGAGTCTCATCAATAATCCAAATCACGCCATACTTCTTGGCCAACTCACCAACCGCATTCAAATATCCCGCATCAGGCATAACAATTCCCACATTTGTCATCGCTGGTTCCATCAAAATCGCTGCAACATCACCATGCTTCAACGCCGCTTCCATCGCAGTCAAATCATTGAACTCGACTACTCGGGTAGTTACATCCAAATCAACCGGCGCTCCAATATTTCCTTCGCGCTTCACAGTCTTGCCAGATGTATCCAAAGTTGCAAATGTTTCATCTACCGAGCCGTGATAACAACGATCAATCACAACAATTTTCTGTCGTCCAGTAATTAAACGTGAATAACGGATCGCATGACGATTCGCATCGGTGGCCGAAACCGTGAACTGCCACAAAGGCAATCCAAATCTGCGCGCTAACTCCGCAGATACCGCCACCGCATCATCGGTTGGCAACATCGCGGTCATTCCCTTTTTTAACTGCGCAGAAATTGCAGCAGTTGTCGCTTCAGGAGAGTGGCCAGTCATCGAACCGGTATCGCCTAAACAAAGATCTATATATTCATTTCCATCAACATCAACAAAATGTGCACCCTGCGCGGTACTGACAAATAACGGGTATTTTCCGGGCCATTTCGTCATCCAAGACATCGGAACACCGCCCGGCATTACCTGCTTTGCCTCACCAAAAAGCTCCCGGCTCTTTGGAGTACGCGCCAAGAAACGCTCCTCTTCACGTGCGTGCAGCTGCTTTAAGTGCTCCCGATTAATCATTTTTCTAACCTATCAAATCTCATCAAAGACAAAAAGCGCTTCTAGATATGTATCACCTGTAATCCCCAAATTCGCAGCATCCGGCGGGGCTGTCTGTGGCTCGACACACACGCCTTCAGCATCCTGGTCATAAACCACCCAATAAGGCGCATCAGATTCAATCTTGATTTGCAAAACATCTTCCCAATAAATCGTCGGCGTTCCTCGTACCTGAGTAAATGCATCATCCCAAGGTGAAGGAGTTGGAGTAATCAACTTTCCGGTCGGCAAATAATCTGGACCACGCTCCAACATCTGCCCCGGATGAAAATCAATCTCGACCGATCCACCACGATCCAGCTCTCGAGGAAACCAAGGATGAAACCCCATCCAAAAAGGCAGTTCACAATCACCCGCTTCATACTCCAAAGACCAACGCAACGCGTTATCTAAAATCTCATATCGCTGCTCTACCCTCGCACCGCGATATGGCGCCGGTAAATCCAAACCAAAATATCCATCGCCTAACTCTTCCCATGAAGAGGTAATTCCAAATCCATGAATCGCATTTGGCGCCGCTAAATTAACTGGCAACTGAAACTCATTGCCCGATGCATCTTTAATCAATCCATCGCGAATTCGCCCCGCCCATGGAGCCATCGCATACCAACCCCAGGTAAGGGTCTGGCCACGAAAAGGCACCGCACACTCAATCTCATGAAACCGGATGGAAGAGATACGAGCCCCCTGATCCACATCAATCTCTAGCGAAATCTCTCCGCCATCTAAAGAGTGGAGTAGGCTCATGGCACAATCCTATTGAGCAAAGGGTCATCGTTAGTCATGACCGGTTAAAGTCAAAGAATTCATGAGAGCCCTTCATTTTTCAGGGTTTTCCCGTAACAGGGGACCTACACTTTCGTCCCACTCAGTAACTAATCGGGCTTAACAAAGGTGCGAAACTTGATTCACGAGGACACAACCAAGCTCATCGCAGATCTGGCGAAGACGGTATTGGAAGAGCCAAAACCGGAGCAGTTCCTGGCACATATAGTGAATCGAACCCTTGCCTCAATCGATGCCCGCGGAGCAATTCTGGGGGTAATAGAACGTGAAGATTTTCTTGATCTGCAAGGTACCTATGGATACGAAAGCGAACTCGTTGAACCTTTCATGCGAATTCCACTTTGGACCTCGATGCCAATTACAGATGCGGCTAGATCTGGTCAGATAAATATTTTCAATACACCAAAAGAATTATTCGCTAAATACCCGCATTTAAAAACAGCCGAACCGGAAGAGTCTGGCGCAACTGTCTCAGCTCCGATTATCTTTAGAAACACTGTGATAGGCGCAATTGGTTTTACCTCACTTAAGCCACCAAAAGAAGGTTTTGAATTTAGCCACGCGACTGAAGGAATGTTGGCACTTTGTGGTCTCTACATTAGAAACTTAATTGCGAACAAAAAAGATAACAGCAAAGATTACGTATCCAGTATGAAATCCCTAACTCCCCGCCAAAAACAAATCATTAAACTCTTCAAAGAGGATCTAACTACAGATCAAATGGCAGAGCGATTGAAGTACTCATCTTCGACCGTTAAACAAGACATCATCAAGATTTACAGCATTTTCGGTGTGAATAACCGAATGGCGGTTGTGCATTTAGCAGAGAAGGCTGGTCTCTCTTAAGAGCCAGCCTTCTTTACTCGGCTACTTCCTAGCCTGCTGTATATGTGTAATCACCGGTTGAAGTCACACTCGCAACATTTGTAGTAATTACAATCTTTACCGTACCCGCTGCGCGAGCTGGTGAAGTAACCACTACTTGAGTATCAGTCACCGAAACAATAGGAGCAGCAGTTCCGCCAAAGGTTACGGAGTAGGTTCCTGTGAATCCGGTTCCAGTAATCGTTACCGGGGTTCCACCAGCGGTACTGCCAGTTCCGGGGTTAAAGGAGGTTATTACCGGAGGTGCTGAATAGGTGAAGCTGCCGGCAGAAGTGACGCTGCCGCCAGCTGTCGTGAGCACAACATCCTTAGCACCAGCGGATCCTGCTGGAGTCACCGCAGTCACAGAGTTTGAATTCACTACAGTCACCGATGTTGCAGCCACTCCACCCACGGTAACTGAAGTAGTGCCAATCAAGTTTGTTCCAGTGATTGTGATTGTGTTGCCACCCAAAGTCGTTCCGACATTAGGAGAGATTGCTGAAATTGTTGGAGCACTAGCAACGTAGGTATAGACCTGAGCTGCTCTTGCAGTACCACCAGGGGTGACAACATCTACTGTGACTCCACCAGCCACTCGCGCTGGAGTTACTGCGTTAATCTGCGTAGCGCTAACTACCGCAAATGAAGCCGCATTGGTTCCACCAAAAGTTACCGCTGTCGCACCAATTAAGTTGGTTCCGGTAATCGTCACTGTTGTTCCACCAGAAGTAGTACCACTCAAAACTGACAATGCAGAAATTGTCGGCGTGGTGCTATATGTATAAGTCGCTGTCGCACTTCCACCCGGGGTCGTAACGGTCAGTGTTACGGCACCAGCTGCACGAGCAGGTGCCACGGCCGTGATCTGGGTAGCCGAGTTAATTGTGTAGGAAAGCGCTGCAGTTCCACCAAAGCTCACCGAGGTAGCAGCCAACAAGTTAGTACCGGTTATCACAACGCTATTGCCGCCAGAAGTTGTTCCAGATGCTGGATTTAGAGAGGTAATAGTTGGAGCAGAAACTGAATAGGTATAACTTCCCGTCGCATTTCCTCCAGGGGAAACAACTTGGACAGTTACTGTGCCGATAGTTCCGGTTGGCGTAATGGCGGTTATTTGGTTAATTGAGTTGATTGTGAAAGATCTAGCAGCAATCCCACCAAAGGTAACCGCAGTTGCCCCGGATAAATTGTTTCCAGTTATCACCACAGTTGTGCCACCAACATTGCTGCCGGTATTAGGTGAAATTGAGGTAATTGAGGGTTGTGCAAAATAGGTGTAATTAGCGGGGCTTACCGCTGTGCCGGCTGGATTGGTTACCGCCACCTGTACCGCTCCCACCGCGCGAGCTGGGGTAACGGCGGTAATCTGCGTAATTGAATTAACCGTATAGGAAAGTGCAGAAGTGCCGCCAAAGCTGACCCCCGTAATTCCCACAAAGTTGCTTCCGGTAATTACTACCGAGGTGCCACCATTGGCGCTTCCGGTCGATGGTGAAATTGCAGTAATTACTGGAGTGGCGTAATAGGTATAGGTCGCGTTAACAACTCCAACTGGTGTGGTTACCGCAACTGTTGCAGCACCAGCAGCTCGAGCCGGAGCTACCGCAGTGATTTGAGTATTTGAATTAACAACAAATGATCGGGCAGCAACTCCACCAAATGAAACTGCCGTGGAGCCCAAGAGATTGTTGCCGTTAATAATTACAGTGTTGCCACCGTTAATTGATCCACCACTTGGTGAAAGGCTTGAGATGCTAGGGGCTACATAGGTAAATGTCTGGCTAGCAGTTGCCTGGCCGGCCGGGGTTGTAACTACCACCGAAGCACTTCCCGCACTTCGCGCAGGAGTTACCGCGGTGATTTGTGAATCAGAGTTAACTACAAAAGAGGTTGCAGTTGTTCCACCAAAGCTCACAGCTGTTGCGCCGGTTAAATCCGAGCCGGTAATCACTACAGATGTTCCACCAGATGTGTTTCCAGTTAAGGGTGAAATCGAATTAACAACAGTTTGGCGATAGGTATACCCACCAGTCAATGTGGCTGAACCTCCAGCGGTAGTAATCACCACATCTACTGCACCAGCACTAGAGCGAGCCGGAGCAACCGCGGTGATTCTCGTTGGTGAGTTAACGACATATGATGTTGCAGCAACTCCACCAAAGGTAACCGCGGTTACATTTCTAAACTCAGTTCCGGTAATTGTTACCGAGCCGCCCCCCACAATTGAGCCAGAATTAGGTGAAATCGTTGCTCCAGTAGGTGCCGGCAAATTCCAGGAAATAGTCAAAATGACGCGATTGCGCTTTGGAGCGCTCGCCTTTACGTAGGTGCTGATTTTTGCAGCTGGAAATGAGGCTGAAGCAAACCCGGCTTTAGCGGTATCCGTAACCGCACTCAAACGTTGCTTGGTTAAGCGCTTCATCGCCGCGGTTGCGCCAACTTTTTTGTTATATGCCAGACGTGTAATCACAACACCAGAACCATTATCGGCTCGGACTAACGAGCTCACACCGATGATTCGTTCGATGTCTGGAAATGCCATATCAGATGATCCGCTAGGAAAGGTCAAAACGATCTTTTCACTCCTGGTGATTGGTTCAGCGTGAGCAGTAACTCCAGTGAAACCGGAGAATACAAGTGAAATAATGGCAATCAGCGATATACGTCTCATGACCGCCAAGTTAGGTTTAGAGTCTCAAGAAAACCTGTGAATAACCTCCATGTCCCCGCATAATGAAAATCTCTACTTAAGCTCACGCTCCCACGGAGGATTTGCCCCTGCACGTGAACAGGTAATTCCCGCAGCAACCACAGCACGCTCCAAAACCTCACGCAGCACTATCGAATTAATCAATCCAGATAATCCATATTTAACTAATCCTTCAACCAATACCGCACCAACAGTGTCACCAGCACCAACGGTATCCACCAATGAAACAGCAGCCCCTGGCACTGTAACTTCAAAACCAGCGCCATACGCCCGTATCCCCGCAGCTCCCAAAGTCACAACCACTAAAGAAACGCCAGACTCCAACCAACCTTGAATTACTGACTCTTCTACATAAAGCCAGTTCAAATCATCTTCACTCAGTTTCACAACGCTAGAAATCGATATCCATTTATCCACCGCAGCTCGATAAATATCCCGATCAGATAAAACAGAGGGCCGCACATTCGGATCAAATACGACCGGCACATTTAGCCCAGAAACCCACTCAAATAGGGGTTTTGAACCTGGTTCCACCAGAGTCGCCAAAGAACCCACATGCACCACATCAGCGCCTACAGGCAACCAACTAGAAGAAAAATCAAAAGTAGTAGATCCCTCTAATTCAAATGCATAAGAGGCCACACCATTTTCATCGATAACCGCATTAGCCAATGCGGTGGGCTTATCCCCACGCAAAACTAAAGATAAATCCACACCACTTGCCAGTAGCTCCGCCTCAATCAATGCACCATATTCATCAGATGAAATCCCACCCACAAAATAACTAGCCACACCCAACCGCGCCAGGGCTTTAGCCGTATTCGCCGGACCACCCCCTACATGGGCAGTACGAGATCCGCCCACATTGACTAGATCAATCAGCGCTTCGCCAGCTACATAAACCTTTCTCATATCGGAGCTCACCCCCGAATTATCGGCTTAACCCTGGGCATCTCCAAGCTCCCCAAGTGCCTTCAGGCTCAAAAAAGGCACACTCATATCTGATGAGTAGCAAGTGCTCACCTATATCTCACAGGCAACAGAGGGTAGTTTTTTTACTTTTTTGAAACTCTCCAGCGGAGATTTTCGAATTGGACAGATTAACTAATGACCACTACTCCAAGATGTGGGGTTTTTGGAGTTTTTGGAGTCACTTATGCGGGGATTTACGGCTGATATTCCTAAAGTTCTGACCACATTAATCCAGGGTATTTTTACAGTTTTTACAGCCACTCACGCAGGAAATATCCCCAAATACTGTAAAAACTAATTCACAACCGGGGTTTAGCTCTCTGTCCTTTGCCTGGACTAGCTAATTCTCCGCCCTGTCTGGCTTGAAAAAGTCTGGCATGAACTGTTCTGACAGAAATTCCAGCGTGTTCAGCGATCAACTTTGCGGAATTAGGCTCGCCCCACATCTGAAGATGGTTGTATTGCCAGATTGTTTTCTCAACATCACTGTTTTGGATAGGTCTAATGACATCTAAAACATGCAAAAGATGCCTACTTAGTGAGCCTGTAAGCCCGTATGGCAACTCATTTCTTAGCTTAGCTACGCTCATAGCCTCATTTGACCTAACAAGATCGAAATGAGTTGCTGGATTGAACCTCCTTTTGTTGCTGAGCTGTTCTAAGGAGAATAAAAGAAGCTCTCCTTGCCATAATGCATCTAAATGCCTTGAAACAATCACAATTTCACTGGAACTAGTCTGCTGAACTGAGAGAAAGTGGCTCCTGAGTCGATGAAGGGTCAGCATTTGGGCCCCCTTTTTCATACAGTAAGTGAATGAATAACTTACTGTATCACTTTCGTGCCACTGATTGCTTAATCTAGAAGGCACCACAAGCTGAAACGGCACCCAGTCCGGCGCTTGATCGAGTTTGTTTCAAGGGCGAATCCCTCAAATTTAGGTCGTCAAATCGCCCAGTTACACTCAACCCGAGAGGACATAAATTTCATACGAGTTTGATAGGCGGCATCAGCTTGAGGGTGAATTCAATCTGTATGGCCAACGTTAGGAAATTCCAAGAAAAAATGGATTGACCTGGATTAACCAATTTGAGGAATATGAGTAGATAGGTATAGTGAAGACGTACAAAGGAGTTTTGAAAGGGTTATTGTGTTAGCTAGTAAGCAGCCCGTTAGTTTTAAGGCGGTTATTGCCTCGGTTCTTTCTATGACATGTCTAGTGACAATCTTGTCCTCTCAATCTGCCTACTCTCAAACTTCGAAGCAATCAAATTGGACAGTTCCGGTTTATGACAATGAAGACTTAAATCCAAATCAACAGACTC
>JAURMX010000024.1 GCA_030830475.1 Candidatus Nanopelagicales bacterium | reverse complement strand
TGGAAAAGATTCGGTCTTGATTGGACACTCAGGTGTAGGTAAATCAACCTTGGTTAATGCCCTAACTGGAGTCGATCTCCGTGCTACTGGAGATGTAAACGATGCAACTGGGCGTGGACGTCACACCTCTTCAAGTGCCATTGCTCTTGATATTCCCAATGATTCAGGAACCATAATCGATACCCCTGGTGTCCGCTCCTTTGGTCTCGAGCATATTGATCGCTCTAGAGTCATCAGTTCCTTCTCCGAACTTGCCGAGGCAATATCGAGCTGCCCAAAAAACTGCTCACATGATGAAGAGAAATGTGGCTTAAATGACTATGTTTCCCAGCACCCAGAATCACAGCAACGGGTTTTAGGGCTTCGTCGCCTCCTCAATACAACTTCGCAACCGATAACCTAAGCACCTTATGAGTTACCCGGGTGATTTGTTCAGTGATGTTGAACTATTAAAGCAACTAGCAGAGTTAAGTGATTCAATATCCATGGATCGCTTTCATGCTCAAGATTTAGTAATCGAAACAAAACCTGATACCACTCCAGTAACCGATGCTGATAGAGCTGTTGAAAGAGCTATCAGAGATTTGCTCGCTAAGGAGCGCCCTGCGGATTTAATCGTGGGTGAGGAGTTTGGCTCGCCAGATGACATTAAGCCTGGTACTCGCTACTGGGTTGTCGATCCTATCGATGGAACTAAAAACTTCTTGCGGGGAGTTCCTATTTGGGCAACCCTTATTGGTTTAGTAAACAGAGATGAAAATGGTGTTGACCAAGTAATTGCTGGAATGGTTAGTTCACCGGCATTGTTTAGACGCTGGTATGCGGCCTCTGATTTTGGAGCTTTCACTGAAGTAAATGGTGGACCATCTACACAGATTTCTGTATCGCAGGTAAAAACTCTCTCTGATGCTTCAATCTCTTACTCTGATCTATTTGGCTGGGGAGACCGCAAAGGTTCTTACTTAAACTTTATGGAAAAGGTGTGGCGGGTGCGCGGTATCGGTGACTTCTGGTCACATATGTTGGTTGCAGAGGGCGCAGTTGATATTGCCGCAGAACCTGCATTGGCTTTGTGGGACATGGCTGCGGTCGCTATTGTTGTGACCGAAGCTGGCGGCCGTTTCTCAGATTTGGAAAATAACGCTGGACCATTTGGTAGAAGTGGAGTTTCAACAAATGGACATTTACATGATCAATTCCTGGGAGCTTTGAGATCGTGATGCAGAGAGAGGCTCTAGAACAGATTGATTTAAACATCACGGGCATGACCTGTTCTTCTTGTGTAGCAACTGTGGAGAAATCATTAAATAAGGTGCCTGGAGCCAAGGCCACCGTCAATTTAGCTACTGAAACCGCTCATATTTTGGTCCCCGAGGGCACCTCTTCCAAGAGTTTGATTGAAGCGGTCACCAAAGCTGGATACACCGCAAAGGTACGCACAGATGAAACTGAGAGTTTCTCTAGGTCAAGAGGCATGGGAATAAGAGTTTTGATATCTGCACTGCTAACTATTCCTGTTTTGGTGCTTTCCATGTGGGACTCGATACATTTCAAAGTTGATGATTTCATTCTTGAACAACTGCGCAATCTAAATATTCCAGAGCCGCTTTACTCTGCAACTGGATGGTTGGTAATTGGTTTAACCGCACCGGTCGTATTAATTATTGCCTGGCCAATACATCGAGCAGCTCTACGCAACATAACTCATCCAACGATGGATAACTTAATTTCACTTGGCGCGCTAAGTGCTTTTAGTTGGTCCATTTACGCCAACTCAACAGGTGCTGGAGATATCTATGCTGAGGTTGCTGCCTCTGTTGTAACTTTTATCGTATTGGGTCGCTATCTCGAATCTAGAGCGAAGAAGAGAGCAGGATCTGCTCTGGCGCATTTGCTTTCCTTAAATCCTAGGGAGGTCACCATCTTCCGCGGTGGTGAAGAAGTAAAGGCTCCGATTGCTAACCTGCAAATTGGAGATCGTTGCGTTGTACGTCCCGGAGATCGAATTCCAACTGATGGGGTAATCATTGAAGGAGTAAGTGCGGTAGATAACTCACTTCTCACCGGTGAATCACTTCCGGTTGATGTACATCCCGGTTCAAATGTAATTGCCGGAGCAATCAATACCTCTGGAAGGTTGGTTGTTGAAGCCCGCCGAATTGGCAATGACACAGAGCTGGCGCGCATCACCAAAATGGTTCTTACCGCACAAGGCGAAAAGGCTCCGATTCAAAAACTAGTTGATCGAATCAGTAGTGTTTTCGTCCCTATCGTTATTGCTTTATCCATAGCCACCTTCGCTGTTTGGTATTTCTTAGATAACCCAGTTCAGGATGCGATCCGTGCAGCGGTCGCGGTCCTAGTCATTGCCTGCCCCTGTGCCCTGGGACTAGCCACGCCAGTTGCCTTGCTGGTTGCAACGGGTAAAGGAGCTTCCCATGGAATTGTTTTGCGCAAGACCGCATCTCTAGAGATCGCTCCCAAGATCACCACGGTGGTCTTAGATAAAACCGGCACCTTAACTACTGGAGTAATGAAAGTTCAGAACATCACAATTCCTGATTTAGGAAAGAACTCTCCTGATATTACTCAGCATGATCTACTGATGGCGGTACATTCGCTTGAGAATGAAAGTTCACATCCAATTGCAGGTGCAATTACACGCTATTTATCTGATCAAGGGGTTGGAAGAAAAATTGTTTCGGAGTTTGTAGATTCACCTGGTCAAGGGGTGGCGGCTCGTGTCAGCTTTGGAGAAAACTCCTTGCCGGTTTTGATAGGAACTCCAGAATCAATTCGCCGCGCCACTGTCACACTGCACCCAGAGATTGAGTCCGCAATTGCAGCAGCGAGATTGCGTGGTAACTCGATTGCGGTTGTTGCAGTGGATGGAGTTGCTGTCGCTGTATTTGAAGTTGGAGACAGTTTACGCACCGATTCAGCTGCAACAATCAAAACGTTCCAAGATCGCAAAATTCAGATTTGGCTAATCACCGGCGACAATGAAGCCGCTGCTCATCAGATAGCTCTCGAAGTTGGCATCCCAACCAAAAATGTTATTGCGCTGGCCAGCCCAGAGCGAAAGATTGCAAAGATTAAAGAGTTGCGTGCTAGCGGAGAAAAAGTATTGATGATTGGCGATGGCATTAATGATGCAGCTGCAATTACAGAAGCGGATTTAAGTATGGCACTTGGAACTGGAACTGATACCGCTATCGCTAGTGCTGACATCACACTGTTGCGAAACACTCTAGGGACATCGATTTCCGCCATAAATCTCTCGAAAAATACCCTGAGAATTATCCGAGGAAATCTCGGCTGGGCCTTTATTTATAACGTTGTTGGAATTCCAATTGCTGCATTAGGTTTGCTAAACCCAATGTATGCCGGCGGCGCGATGGCGGCCTCAAGTTTGTTCGTGGTTTTAAATTCGCTTAGGTTGAACCGCACCACTACGCTCGCCGCGTGAATGTAACTACTGAACTTTGGTTAATAACCGTTGGCTTGATTCTAGGTATATTACTTTTTGACCTCCTAACCTCTACCCGCAAGGCCCACGATGTTTCATTTAAAGAAGCTAGCTTTTGGTCCATCTTTTACATTGCGGTAGCAATCATCTTCGGAGCTTGGGTATGGAGTGAGTTCGGTGATCAGTTTGGAAAAGAGTATTTCGCAGCATACATTGTTGAGAAATCACTATCAATGGACAACCTTTTCGTATTCTTGATAATCCTTTCCAATTTCGCTGTTCCCTCCATTTACCACCAGAGAGTATTAATGGTTGGAATTGTCCTGGCTCTAATTATGCGCGCCATATTTATCGCCCTTGGTGCCGCAGCACTTGAAGCATTCTCCTTTACCTTTGTCATCTTCGGTGCGATTTTGCTTTGGACCGGCATCAAACTGTTCCAGCACTGGGATGAGGACCCCGATCCGGCAAAAAACCCAATTGTTAAGTTTGCTCAAAAGAGAATCCCATTCACCAACGAGTATCACGGTGGAAAGATTTTCATTCTTGAAAGTGGCAAGCGCTTCGCCACCCCATTGCTACTTGTAATGTTGGCAATCGGTGCCACCGATCTTCTTTTCGCTTTAGATTCAATCCCTGCAACCTTTGGTGTGACTCAGGAGCCTTTTTTGGTTTTCGCAGCTAATGCCTTTGCTCTACTTGGATTAAGAGCTTTGTATTTCTTGATTAAGAACCTGGTAAACAAGCTCATCTACCTATCGATGGGACTTTCCTTTATATTGATCTTTATCGGCTTCAAGCTCTTCTTGGTTTGGGGTTATGAGACCTTTGATAACGTGCCAAAGATTTCGACCAACTGGTCACTAATAGTTATCGCCAGCATTCTGCTGATCTCCACAGTCGCCAGTTTGATTAAATCCAAGAAGGATCCGACCGCAAAGGCACATGCCGGACGTATTTCAGATCCGAAAAAGGAGAAAAAGCAGTAAGGGTAAATCGTTAAATAAAAAAGCGCCTAGATTTTTCTAGGCGCTTTTTCTTTAGACTAGTAGCGGGGGCAGGATTTGAACCTACGACCTCTGGGTTATGAGCCCAGCGAGCTACCGAGCTGCTCCACCCCGCGTCGGATGTCCTAATCGTAGAGGCGTAATGCGATTACTCCAAAACGAGTATTAACGTCCTTGCGCGGAAACCGCTGCTTGGATGGCGGCCTTCAAACGATCTTGAGCTTTGCCGTAAGCAGCAAAGTCACCTTTCGCTAGAGCAGCTTGCGCATCGGCCAAGGCCTGTTGAGCACTCGCTAGCGCATTCGCTAGATCAGAGTTGGAATCGGTCGATGTACCGGTGCCACCTGTTGAAGGGGTTACTGTCGTAGTTCCGGAGTTGCCGCCGAATACTTGATCCAATGCACCTTTAAGGGTGTCATCAAATCCAATCTTCTCTCCGAATGAAACCAAAACCTTCTGCAGCAATGGATAGGCAGCGGCGTTAGCGGTTGCGCGAACATAAACTGGTTGCACATAAAGCAATCCGCCACCGACTGGAAGAGTCAACAAGTTACCTAGTACTACATCAGATCCACCTTGACGCAGCAAGGAAAGCGAAAGCGCAACTGTTGGATTAGCTTCAAAGTTAGAAGCCACCTGCGAAGGACCTGCAACGTTAGTAGAACGCTGTAGCTGTAGAACAGTGAACTTTCCATAATCTGGACCTGGATCCGAGTTGACCACTGCAAATGCAGATAAGTTTTCTCGACCACCTCTTGGTACAAATGGTGTAGTTAATGAGAATGATGCCTTCTTCTCACCTGGCAACTGCAAGGTGTAGAAGTAAGGAGGCTGTGCCCCGGCGTTGGCGCCGAGGGATGATGGATCACGAGGTACGCGCCAGAAATCTTGTCCACCATAGAAAGCATTGGCATTCTTTACATGGTAGAGCGAGAGCACATCTCGTTGAACTCGGAATAAATCCTCCGGGTAACGTACATGTGAGACCAAAGCCTCTGACATCTCAGATTTCTTCTTTACAACATCTGGGAAAGCCTTCATCCAGGAAGCTAGAACTGGATCTTTTTCATCCCATGCATAAAGGGTGACGGTTCCGTCGTAGGCATCAACTGTGGCCTTAACTGAGTTGCGGATGTAGTTAATGGTCGAGTTGGGAACGGCTGTTAAAGGATTTGTGTTGATGTTGAGCGCATCAGTAGTTGCGCCGGAAACATCAACGGTACGGGAGTATGGATAACCAGAGCTGGTTGTATAGCCATCGATAATCCAAACCACTCTTCCATCAACGATTGATGGGTATGGATCGCCATCTAGTTTCAACCAAGGCGCAACCTTTGCAACACGTTCACGTGGAACGCGATCAAAGATAATTTTGGATTCTGCGTTGATTAGATTAGAGAGCAGGATGCGCTGCTCTTGGTATTTAATAGCAAACAGCAAGCGAGAGAAGATAGATCCCATCGGAACTCCACCCTTGCCGGTATATGTGTAGTTCTTCTGGCCATTAGGCGAAGCATCATCTGGGTAATCAAACTCAACCGCTTCACCATCGGTAGTTCCGCCAATGATTGAGTACTCAGGGTTGTTCTCGCCAAAGTAAATACGGGGCTGGAAATCACCGAGTTCGCCTTTTGGTGGAATATCGCCAACTGTAAAGATCGGCTTTCCATCTACATCTTGAGTATTTCCATATGCTCCAACAAAGCCAAAGCCATGTGTATAGACAAGGTGGTCGTTAATCCAATTACGGTTTGGGTTTCCATCAATATTGATTTCACGAACCGCTACCACCATGTCACGGGTGTTACCATCAACGGTGTAACGATCAATATCTAAAGACTCATTGAAGGTGTAATAAGGCTTGATTTGTTGTAGTTGCCTAAAGGTTGCAGACAAGACATTTGGATCCATTAAGCGAATGTTGGAGATGGTGGCGGCATCCTTAGATAACTGGCCAGCGGAGGTGTCAACAACAGCTGAGTAATCAACCACCTCGACTTGATCTAAACCATATGCAGCACGAGTATTTTCAATGTTGCGTTGGATAAATGGTGCTTCCTTTGAAGATTCGCTCGGCTTGACCTGGAACTGTTGTATCAAGCTTGGGTAAACACCTGAAATTAAGAATGATGAAACGCCGAGCAACACGACGCCAGCTGCTGGCAGTACCCAGGAGCGACGGAAGATATTGGCGAAGAACAACAATGAGCAGAGTGCGGCGATGCCGGTAAGGATTGCCTTTGCGGGAAGCACCGCATTTACATCGGTGTAGGTCAAACCAGTAATTAATCCCTCATCGCTCGTGGCCAGCGCATAACGATCCAACCAGTAAGCAACCGACTTCGCAGCAACTATAAAGCCGAGTAGGACTGAGAGTTGAACTCGGGCAGCAACGGTTGTGCGATCATCGCGGACCTGAGGACGAATTCCTCCATAAACATAATGAACTGCAACCGCTGCAATTGTCGCCAGTATTAATGTGGAGATCGCCCAACCCACAATTGATTGCCAAAATGGCAGGGTAAACATGAAGAAGGAAATATCTCTATCAAATTGGGGATCATTGACGCCGAATGGGGTTGCATTGGTATACAACAACCAGCTCTCCCACAACCGAGTGCCAGCCATTCCAGCAAAATAAAACAACGCAATTGCCACACCAATCAAGCCAACTTTTCGTAGCGGTTCAAGCTGCGCGCGATAACGCTCCAAGTTGTCAGCTTCCACTGTCAATGGCACATAAATTGGTCGCTTCTTATAAGCGATATAAATATTGGCGGTAATGATTAGGGAGGTTAAGAATCCAAAAATTAAAAATAAAGTTATTCGCGTTGTTAGCAGAGTAGTCCATACATTGCTGTAGTCAACGGAGCGGAACCAGAGAAAATCCGCATAGAAACCGCTGAGTGAAACCAAGATCACTGCAAGAACGGTCAAGATGATTACGGTTAGCGGCAATGCCCCAATCTTGCGTGGACCAACTGCGCCCGGCTCTCTTGCAGGAAAACGGAAGTTACGAAATGGGTTATCTGGATTATCGCCAAAGCTCATGGGGCGAGATTAGCCAACTCCTACATGAGAGGGAATTCGAGAGTTACCAGTTAGGGCAAGTTGGATGCTTAAAGTTTTCTGGGGCGCGCAGCGCCTCTACCGCCTCTGCCAAAGTTGAGACCGGGATTACTTTTAGACCCTTTGGAATGTGCTTCATGTCCGGACAATTTTCAGCGGGCGCCAAAAAGAGTGTTGCGCCGATTCTCGAGGCGCCAATCATCTTTTCCTCAATTCCACCAATTCCTCCCACTCGGCCCGAGGCAGTGATCGCTCCGGTTCCCGCAACTTTTCGACCGCGCAGGAGATCCTCTTGAGTCAACTTTTCAATTATTCCAATCGCGAAGATTAGGCCAGCACTGGGGCCACCTACTCCAGAGATGTTGAAATCAACTTCAATTGGGAATCGTGCCGTAGTTCCAACCAGGATCCCAATCGCTGGCTTACTTTCATCGGTAGTTGCATTCAACTCTTGATTCTCAACTAGTTGGACTTCAAAGCTCTTGCGTTCAAGCTCGCCTAATTCATTCCGTCGGTCAACAGAAATAAGTAAAGAGTCGCCTACTTTCTTATTCTGATATGAGGTGCGAATCTCCTCTATCTCGGTGATTTTCTTGCCGTCGATCTCCATTATGAAATCACCAGGCTCCAGAGCGCCTTTGGCATTGGAGTAAGCGCGGATAGCGCTTACAAAGTAGAGCTCCTGAAACTCATAACCTAAATAGCGTAAAGCCGCTGCGGTTGATGTGACTTGCGAAGATCTCATTTCGCTACGACTGTCACGACTTATCTGCCGTGCCGGTTGGACTGGTGGATAGACGGAATCTCTTGGAAGAACAACATGTGGTCCAAGTGCCCAGTTAACAATTGTTTCTGCACCGAATACCGGTGAGTCTGGATTGGTTACCAAGATTGAGGTTATATATAACTTGCCATTAACTGGGTAACTCTTTACATTATTTAATTCGATGATACCTGCTGCCACATTGTCGGGAACTCCAGGTTTAAAAAAAACAAATGGGATAGGTGCCAATAGTGTCGCAACCGTCAAAAGATAAAAGAAGAGTTTGGCGGAAAATGGCCAGCGATAACGCAGTGGAGATATTGATTTCACCGCTGCTGTCCCTACTCAGGTTTCTTAAATGTATCTTGGAACTTCTTAAATTTTCCTACAGAGCGCTCAGTCTGATTTTCATACCTATCTTGAAAACGGGTCACCCACAAGACATACATAGTTGCCCCAATCAATGCGGCAAGTGGGATTAGCCACCAAATGAGGGCTGAAAGCGGGGTCGACTGCGCTGCCCAGGCAATTTGCTCGTTATTGATGGCGGGGATCATGGGTTAAGCCTAGGCTAGGAAATAATTCTGCGCTGACCTTTGTTGTCACAGAATAACGACCGTCACATTCTGCTGCCGGTTTGAAAAGTTCAATGTTTTTTGAAGGTTTTGGGAGGTTGTTATGGCAGGTTTTGGTTTTGGGCCAAATGAACCTGAGGAGAACAACAATGACAAGAACAACCCTTTTTCTTTCTCAAACTTCGGAGAGATTTTCCAACAGTTCTCAGGAATGGGGTTAAACCTTCCTGGATTAATGGCCTCACTCTCAGGACAGGCATCACCTAGTGCGCTCTCCAAAAAGATGATTCGAGACATCTCACGCAAATACCTTTCTGCACACGGCGAGTCTCCAGTAAGTATTCAAGATTTAGTTGCCTTAAAAGAGGCTTTCGACATTGCTGATCTTTGGATAAATGAGGCGACAACCTTCCCTAATTTAGTAATTCCAGATACCTGCGCTCTGAGCCGTAGAGATTGGATTGATTCGACTCTGGCGGGCTGGGAAGAGATTACGACCCCACTTGTTGATGGTATGTCCCAAGCAATGTCAGATGTTTTGAAGGAAACTCTTGGACAGGAAAATGATGGCATTCAAATCCCTGGAATGGGAGCCATGAATATTCCGTCATCCAGCATCGCCGCAATCATGGGAACCTTCATGAGTTCGCTGATCAGTACCCAATTAGGACAGACAATTGGAAACCTTTCGACGACAGTTACTGGCGCTAATGATGTTGCTCTACCTTTGACCAGCCCTATACGCCCACAATTGATGCCACAGAATGTAACTCTTTGGGGCAAAGATTTAGAGATTCCAGATACCGAGGTGCGTATTTATCTGGCCCTGCGTGAAATCGCTGCGGCACGTTTGTTTGCCGCCACTCCTTGGTTGCGCCAATACTTACGAGATTCCATCGCCCATTATGGAAAAGGTATCCGAGTAGATATTCAAGCGATCTCACAACAAGCTGAAGATGTCATGAACTCAAGCGATATAGATCCATCAGATCCAGAGTCCATGTCACTCGCTTTCAACAATGCGCTATCTGGTGGAATGTTCACGCCAGAAGAAACCCCGCAACAAAAGGCGGCCCTAGAGCGGATTGAAACAGTCTTAGCATTAATTGAAGGTTGGATTGATGCCGTCGTCACAGCTGCTGCAGGAGATCGACTACCTTCTATGGTTAAGTTGCGGGAAACCCAGCAAAGACGTCGCGCGACCAACTCTCCTACACAACAGTTATTTGCAACTCTGGTTGGACTAGAGGTGTCACCGAGAAAAACTCGCGAAGCCATCACATTTTGGGAGCAAATCGCAAAATTAAAAGATGTCCAAACCCGTGATCAGGTTTGGGAGGATCCAGTTTTGCTGCCAACCGCTAATCAATTGCTAGATGCTGAGAGCTTTCTTAAGAGTCGAACCATCCCTGATGATTTATCCGGGTTGATTTAGCCTTTTATTAACAGGGCATTAAAAAGCGAAGACCCCGGGCGCACAATTCTTTATCTGCCTTCCCCTTGCAGATAATGAACGGTTATCCGAGGTCTTCGTGTGCGCAAAGTACGACAGATAGTCGGTAATAATCAACTTTCAAACCGGAATTTTTCGCGGCGGTGTGTTCCAGTAAACACTCATGTAGTGATATAGAGTTGAGATATTCCCCTTTGAAATGGTCCTGCAAATGGATTTGAGAAGGTTTCTGGAAGGAGTTGTGTGGATAACTTCATTCAAGAAGAGTTCTTCGACAGTAATCTCGACCAGATGCGCGCTCAAGCCTCAAAACCCAGTTCAGAGATAAAGATTCCCGGCAATGAGATTTCCGGAGGCGCTGAAATTCGCGTCATCCGTAGTTCAAGAAGAAAGAAAAGTATCGGTGCCTACCGTGAACAGGGCGCAATAGTTATTTCAGTTCCCGCCCGCCTGCCTAATAGTCGGGTCAGCGAGGTTATCCCTGAGATGATTGAAAAGATTCTCACCAAAGAGGCGCGAGAAAAGATAAGTGACGCCCAGCTTCAGCAGCGGGCTGATTACCTTCTCGCCCACTATCTATCGGAATTCACCATCAGGCCAGCGAGCGTGAGTTGGAGGGTTATGAAAGAGCGTTGGGGCTCCTGCACCACAGTTGATCGAACCATTCGGATCTCAGATCGTCTCAACGGCGCCCCCGGGTATGTACTTGATTACCTATTAGTTCATGAGCTGATCCATCTGATGATCCCCGACCACGGGACCCAGTTTGAGTCTCTACTAGCCAGATATGAGGCCTCGGAGCGGGCCAACGCCTATCTGGATGGGTATGAAGCGGGGGCCAGCGGGTAATTGGGGCATTTGCGCGGAAAAAGATAGGGATTTGAGCGTGGGCTAAGCGTGTCTACGCGTGTGGCGGGGGTATCGTGAGCCTATTCGCAGACACTCCAAGCGCTGCGAGGATCGGAGGAAGTTATGGCAGAGACATATAAAGGTGAGGCTTATTGCGTCAAGTGCAAAGAGAAGCGTCAGTTCGAAGGAACTGTAAAGGTCTCCGACTCTGGTCGTCGTATGGCGCAGGGCATCTGCCCTACATGCGGCACTAAGGTCAATCGTATTTTAGGCAAAGCCTAAATCTATTTGCATTTTGGGCAAGGCTTAGCCAAAGATTTAGAGAGAGCGCCCGTGCCGATGGCATGGGCGCTTTTTTATTTGCCTATGAATAATTAACCCTCTTCAACCCCGTACACGCACTACTGGTGTACTAAAAGTTACCTGCTCAGGGCAAAACCACCTCAAGCGCACATTTGAGCCAGAAGAGAAAACATCCTTAGCCACCTAGGTAAGCAAGATGCGGCATGACCATCGCACCCGCACTCAAACATGGAGTCGGCTTTCATCTCACCGCTGATCGAACTCTGTTAATTGTTGGGACCAGATTTAGAAGGATTCCTTTCCCCGCTGATTGGGATGGTCTCAACACGGCTCGCATGCTGGAGCTGATTGATGGAAAACGTGGCATCTCCGAGATCTGTCAGATTTCCAAGACTGCACCCGATCAGATTAAGAAGTTTCTACAAGAGCTGCAGCGCCATGATCTAGTCGATCTATTCCGCACTCCAATCTCCTATGTAGAGCGTTACAACCCAGAGGTTGGCGAGATAGAGCCCATGATTGATACCGAAAATTTTCAATCACAATTCCTAACGGAGGATTATGCGATTAAAAACTTTTTGAGTCGAATGGAGGTGGAGTGCAATGCCGCCACATTCAACTCTGGTGATGTTGATGCCGGGCGTACCGCCGTAATTAGTAGAAGAAGGTTTTCAATTTTAATATTCGGTTAAGGAAAGATTGTGAACAACCTAGTGGGAATTCTAAGCGCTTCAGGTTTTTCTCAAATAAAGGTCATCAACCGAGTAAGGGTACGCAGTCCATATTTAAAAGTAACGGAACATGATTTATCTGGTGGTTTTGTGAACCGCAACCATATTGGTCAATCTCGTCGTCAGGTTTTAGAGCAGTTAAAAGCCAATAGTTCTTTATATCCCGATCAGAGCAATAGCGGCAAAAACCCCGATTTAGTGATCTCCATCGGCAAACCTGCACCAGATGCGCTACAGCGATGGAACTCCGAAAACACTAGATACCTATTAGTTGATATTGCCTCTAGTGGCGAGGTGCGCATTGGTCCTTTAGTAATCCCTGGAAAATCGCCTTGTTATCGCTGCACAGAGCTCTCTGTAAATCAGAGCCGAGAGGAAGTGAATGTAAAACAAGATTTAGATGTGGGCGTGACAATGAGCTACGCGGTTGCCACCTCCATTGCTGCCGATGTGTCCCAGATAGCAGCTCACAAAAAAAGTGTGTTCCTGGCAACATCGATTACATATTCGATGCGCAACTTTCATAAACCTGAGATGCACCACTGGATGCTGCACCCAGCTTGTGGCTGCAACTGGAGTTAAGCGCACCCCCTTTTGCTTTCAACTCGCGAGAACCCTTGCCTTAAACCAGAATGCCCTTGTGACTGATCAGATTCCGGCTAAGACAAGTAAGCGCAGCGCAAAGCTGGCCAGTATTCCTTTGTCTGTTGCCGGTCGTGGCGCAATCGGATTTGGCAAGCAATTAATTGGCCAGTCCCCTGATTTTGCCTTTGGTGATCTACAGGAAAAAACTGCGGAGCAGGTCTTCAAAGTTCTTGGCGAGTTAAAGGGCGGCGCTATGAAGTTTGGTCAGGCGCTCTCTGTTTTTGAGGCAGCGCTCCCTGAAGAAATTGCCAAGCCTTACCGTGAAACTCTGGTTAAGTTGCAGGAGTCTGCACCGCCGCTACCCGCTCGAGTTGTCCATAAGGTTTTAGCAAAAGAGTTAGGTGAAGATTGGCGGGATAACTTCTCTGAGTTCAATGACACCCCAGCCGCATCTGC
>JAURMX010000023.1 GCA_030830475.1 Candidatus Nanopelagicales bacterium | reverse complement strand
TTGATCGCATCGACTTTGCCGGATTTAGCCTCCTTGTCAATTAAGGGGCCGCCTGGAAAACCTAATTGCAACAAGCGCGCAATCTTGTCAAAGGCTTCACCCGCTGCATCATCAATAGTTTGACCTAGTGATTTGATATCGCTGGTGATATCACTAACCTGCAAAATAGATGAGTGTCCGCCGCTAACTAAAAGCGCAATTGTTGGTTTGACCTCTTCTTCATGTGTTAATAAATCAACAGCTACATGGGATGCCAAATGGTTAACTCCGTACAGTGGTTTATTTAAAGCCAGCGCCAAACCATTTGCCGCTGAAACACCTACCAATAAAGCTCCGACCAACCCTGGCCCTGCCGTGACCGCGATCGCATCAACATCTTTTAACTTAACTCCGCTGATCTCTAGCGCCTGTTGAATCGTGGCTGGCATCGCCTCTAAATGCGCACGTGATGCAACCTCAGGAACTACTCCACCAAAACGGGCATGCTCCTCAACGCTTGAAGCGATTACATTGGCAAGAAGTGTGCGCCCCTGAACTATTCCTACCGCGGTTTCATCGCAGGAGGTTTCAATACCTAAAACCAATGGCTCAGACATCTTTTACCTCTTTGCGCATAATCAACGCGTGAACCTCGGGCGCGTAGTAATTGTCTCGCCGCGAAATAACCTGATATCCATACTTCTCATAAAGCGGCTGGGCCTCAAGATTGCCCTCTCGCATCTCCAGCATAAAATCTTTAATACCCTTTGAAATCGCCCAACTCTCTAACTCTTTCAAAATTTGAGTTCCGATTCCTTTTCTGCGATAGCTCGGAATCACGGTAAGGGTATGAATATCTGCCACATCACCGGCGAGTGCAGCTCCCCCATAACCAACAATCTCTTGGTTCTCCAATGCCACTAAGTACTTCCGGGTTTTAGGAACTCCCGAGAGCTCTTCACGGAACTGTGCTGCGCTCCAAGGGCTCTCTGGATAAATCTCTTTCTCAAGGCCAGCTAAAACCGGAATATCGAGTGCGATCATTTCGCGATAGGTAATCACTTGCGCTCACTTGTTGGAACCGCATCGGGGCGACGCAGATAGATTGGTTGAGTTACCGAATCAGATTGAGATTTTGCCAGAAGTAAAGCCATCGATGGATAGATGGTTGGACCAAATCCAAAACCAAACTTTTTTTCTGGAAGCTCTGCTACATATTCAGGGGTCGAAACTTGAGGTCCATAAGTCCTCTCCCCTTTGGTGTACTTGGCCCAGTAAACCTCTTTTCTTCGCGCATCAGTTGTAACGATGTATTCATCAGCATCAACATCAAAGCCATCCAAGGAGCAGACTCCGCGCCAGGCAATATTGCGGGCTTGCGCAAAACTTTGTGCAAAAACAATTCCTACCCGCAACCCAGTAAATGGACCGGGTCCCATCCCAACCACGAACTGATTAATGTTTTTCTCTACTGTCAGTGCATCAGAGACCAACTTAGGTAAAACTTCTGCATGCGCGGTGGCACCATCGTGATAACCTTCAAATAACAGCTCATTGCGATGAAATAAAGCGACGCAAGTGCGATCGGTAGAGGTATCGATAACTAATGAAATCAAAGTGAGAACCCCTGCCACCTAGGGCCATGGCCAATAAACTCAACATTTCTCTCATCCTCACCATCGCTAAAGCTAATATCAACCAAGAGATAATCCTCGTTAAATCGAGCCGCTACAGATTCGCCCCACTCAATAACAGTAATTGCGCCGGCACGTGATGTGTCCAAATCTAAATCATCTATCTCAAAGTTATTTGTTCCGCTATCAAGTAGTCGATAGGCATCAACATGAATCAGTGGAATCATTCCTTTGTGACTGCGGGCGATAACAAAAGTCGGAGAGGTGACATCCTTAATCCCTAAATATTCACCAATACCCTGTGTTAACGCGGTTTTGCCCGCCCCCAAATTACCCCGCAATACAACGAGATCGCCAGGCTTTAGATGAGCAGCAAGCTGGGCGCCTAGTTGACGCATTTCCGCTACTGATTCAACAACCACTAACCAAGGTTAACCTTAAAAATCTCAATAAAAGAGAAACGGGCCTGGTTATCCCAGACCCGTTCCTTACTGCTTTGAAGTTGAGTGCTACAGATTATTCTCCGTAGAACTTCAACTTAGGTGCACTGTATCCACGATCAAGCGTCATATTGCCAGCCTTGCGAAGCTTGGTTAGCAATGCGCCACCTGAAAGGTGCTTTCCATTATCAGCGGCATAAGCAAGTAGTTCAGCTATCGCTAGATACTGCTTTGGTGTGAAGTTACAGTGATTAGTTCCGGTTGCAGCTGGCACAGATGTATCTGGTGAACCAGCGGCAGTGAACTTGGTGTACTTCTCTGGTGTGAGGTTCCAAAGTACAAGAAGATTGTTAGCTGGCTTCTTATATTCACCAGTTACTCTCTTGTTGGCCTTAGCTTCAGCCCACTTCTCTGCATAATACTCAGCGTACTTATCAACCACTGCTTGCTGGTTACCGGCAACAGTCACAGAATCTGCCACACCAGTAAACACAACGGTTGGAATTTCAACAATTCCAGAGTGGCTGGTTAGCGAACGCATTTTTGCTAGAGCATCTGGATCAGCCTTTGCACGCGGCGCTACTGCAAGATAACTCAACAGACCAGCGGTCGCAGAGGTACCAGAGAGCGCTGAAGCCCAGATGAACTGCTCTGCTGACACACGAGCTGCATAATCTGTAGCGGTGTTATCAAAGATAGCTCCTCCCGCTTGCTGCTCAATGTCATGAGTTGCCAGAACTGCAAGGGCTGCAGCATTTGCAAGATTCTCTAGCGCTGCTAGAGAAGGGTTGATTGCCAACTGGAATGAAAGAGCGCTTGTAGCTGGGATTCCTGCTGGAGCCGATGTTGAATCAAAGTGTGCTGATTGCATTGGCACGCCTGACATAAGTGCGATTAGCACTAACGCGCTGCGTGAAGGAATCGCTTTGATTGCATCAGGAACCTTAGAGGTAGCTGGCCAAGCCGGTGTGGCTGGGTTAGCGGCAATTGCTGCCTGCATGGCTCCAATTGCGGTGAATACCTTTACTAAATCTCCCATAGCTTCGGCATAACCGGCAGCACCTGCAGAGTAATTTCCACCCTTGATTGAAGGATCAAAAAAGGTCTTGATTCCCCAAAGAGCATCTCCGGCCATTGTCATCAATGGCTCTAGATCGCTGGCCATACACAAAGGTGCTGCAGCATCAATTAGATCTGGATACTGCTCAGCAAGGGCTTGAGTGATGAATCCACCAAGGGATCCACCCCATGCGACAACTTTGGATGTCTTGGTGAACTGCTTCTTAAATGCACCAATTAATTCAACATTGGTTTTGATTGCAGAATCAGCGTTCCAACCTTGGCGAGCGAAACCAGATCCCATAACTGCATAGCCTTTTGCTAGCAATGGGCCATAAATCGCTGCGCTACCGCCAGGAACTGGCTCTGGGGTATTGGTAACCGTGTATCCGCCGTAACCAGGAATTCCTGCTGGAACTGGAACATTTGGACGATATCCATGTGACCATAGATAAACAGTTCCATTGAAGTTCGCAGGAACAATCATCATGTACGGCGCTGTGTCAGAGGTTGCGCCGACGCAGGTGGTTACGAAGTTTGCTGTGGTACAGGCTGGATCAGCTGCACGCGCTGCTGTTGGAATTGAAACAACAGTTAGCGAGAGCAGTGATGAAACCGCTACCAGCGTTAGGGAACGCTTGAATTTGAAATTTCTCATGAGTTAGTAGGCAATCCTTTCGCTGGCATTGCTGGTCTCTTGAAGTTGGATTTAACTACAGGGCCCTTTCCGCTATCTGTGGTGTAAAGAACTACTGAGCCGCCGTATGGCTTTCTATCGCCCTTAGCATCCATAACCGCCATGTAGTAGCCGGTATGTCCGACGTTGCTAGTTCTGGAGTATCCAAGTGGTGAGTAAGCAACTGAAGCAAATTTGGAACCTTTGGTCTCCATTGCACGAATCAACTTAGAGCGAGTCAAGCTCTTGCCAGCTGCTCGAAGTGCTTGAACCGTCATTAATCCAATATTCATACCTTGAAGAACATAATCATCAAAGTCTGCGTTGTTGTACTTCTCATTGATCTCTTGGAACTGCTTTATGTACTCATCGCTGGTGTCATTTGGTGATGGGTTACCAGCAGGTGTTAGAGCACCATTTAGTACTGCAACAGGCACACCGAGTGCACGTAATGTCAATGGATCTGATCCAACTGAACCAAGAATCCACTGTGGTGCGTACTTAGCTGCTGCTGCAACTGCAAGTAGTGGAGCTGTTGCTGAGGTAACGCCGAAGAAGACGACTGCCTGTGCTCCACCAGCTGCAAGTTGGGAAACCCAAGTTTGTGCTGTTGCAGCGCTCTGTGTTCCTGAGGTGTAAGGAATTGAGACATCAAACTTAACGCCTGCATCCTTGAATGCACCCAGCGCATCGATACCAAACTCATCGTTCTGGTAAACCAAGCCGAGCTTCTTATCAGAAAGGTTTTCCTTGATGAATTGAGCAACAATCTTTGCCTCCATTGCGTAGGAAGGAAGGATTGTGAATGAGGTTGGATAACTCTTCTTGTTTGCAAATCCACTAAATCCTGTGTTTAAGAAAAGAGCTGGCACTTTGCGCTTAGCGATACCAACAGATTTGTGAACTGCGGTGAAGTTAGCGGTACCCAATGGTCCAACCAATGCAAATACCTTGTCCTTAAGAATCAGTTCATTGGTCTTTGCAATCGATAGCTGAGGCGAGTACTCATCATTTTTCTGAATGAGTGTGATCTTGCGACCATAAACACCGCCATTGTCATTTACGTACTTGAAGTACGCGTCCAAGGCATTACCGATTTTGTTGTAACCCGGCGACGCTGCACCGGTTAGCGGCAAGGTGATTCCGAGCTTGATCTCGCGGGAGCTAACTCCGGTCTCTGCTTGCACTGGCAACGAGGTTGCAAAGAGGCTACCTGCAGCAAGCAGTGCAGCAACGAACCAGGTTCGCCTTCCACCTGTCTTTCTGATCATTTCTTTCCTTCCATCGAGGGTTTGGCTGGTTTCGTAAATCTAGTGGTTACCCTTTGGTAACCACTCACTTCGCATGCTTTTTATGTAAAAGTTTGCGCAAATTCTCACCTGGACCATTGGGTGTGTAAATCACTGAGAGAATCAGCAATACACTCACGATGAGCCCCGGTAGATAATTGTTGAGTTTATCCGCACTACCTAGGCTTCCGGCAATAGCATCGGCAATTTCAGGTATGGCGACCAGGATTAGGGCACCAAATCCAACCCCGGGCAGGCTAGAGATGCCGGCCAGAACCGCTCCCGTTACCAAAGCAAAGGAAAGGGCCAGAGAGTAGGCCCCAGGTGCCACCAAGCTGATGTTCATGGCAAACACAGCGCCCGCTAAGCCGGCTAAAGCTGAACTAATAGTGAATGCCAATATCTTCATCCGAGATGAATTAACTCCAGCCAGTTCAGCTGCAAGAGCGTTGCCGCGCACCGCTCTCCAAGTTCGACCAAACCTTGAACTCAAAATATTTGATGTGATGAGTAAAGCTACTAACGCAATAACACTAGAGATCCAGAAGAACCATTTATATTGAGTGAACTCTTCACCAAAACGTTCTGGTGGAAATCCAACATCAAAAAGAATTCCAGGTTCTCCTCCTAAAAATGAGAATTGGTTTGCAATCGCTGGAAGTCCTACAGCTAATGCAAGTGTGGTTCCTGCCAGATAAGGACCGGACAAGCGTGCTGCAGCTGAACCAAGGATGGCGCCAAAAATCGCAGAAGCGATAATGGCCATTAAGAAAGCAAACCAAATTGGAGTCTGGAGGTTATTTAAAGTTAGCGCCGCTGCGTAGCCGCCGACCGCCATCATGGCGCCATTTCCTAATGAAACCTGACCCGAATAACCGGTTAGCAAAACTATCGATGCAAGTGCGATTGTATACATCGCAATTTGTGCACCTTGGTAAACACGTAACTCATCTACTCGATCACCAATTATTAGTAAGACCCAACCTAAGAGGATAAATAAAAGTATTTTCTTACGCACGGCGGGCCTTGCCTCTCGACATAATTCCATCCGGTTTTATGATCAAAACCAAGATCAGAACGGTAAACCCGCCAATAAAGACTAGTGAAGTGCCAACGTAGTTCAAGATAAAGGTCAAGCCAATTCCGAGTACAAAAGCACCGACAACCGCACCCACCATACTTTCTAGACCACCAATAACTGCGGCGATAAAACCAAATACTAGAAGTAGATCCAGTGAATAAGGTGAGAGGAAGTTGTTGGCGGTGACCAACATGCCAGCTACTCCTCCAACTCCCCCCGCAATAGCCCAGCCAATGGTGCGGGTTCTAGCTGTTCTAATTCCCGCTAATTGAGCGATTTCTGGGGCATAAGCCGAGGCACGCAGCGCAAGTCCTAGGTTGGTCTTCTGGAACAAAATAGCCAGCGCGATAAGAATTATTGAGGTCGTAACAATGATCAAAACATTTAAAGGAGAGAAAGGAATAGTTGATTCGCCGATGGTAAATCCATTTGTTGATGCCGGAGTTTGAATAGATTTAAATTCGCCACCCCAAGTGAGACCGACAATACTTCTAATTAATCCCAATAAACCGAGGGTCGCGATAACTGGAGCAACTACCGCCGCTGGTCCAGAGTTAGCATGCTTAAAAAGCACGCGCATGAAAAAGTAATCTACGCCGGCACCCAAAAGTGCACCTGCAAATATTGCGAAGACTAATCCCAACCAGAAAATCTCGGAGCGGCTTGCTATCTCAAAGCCAATATAAGTAGAGGCCATGGCCTGTCCTGCTTGAGCAAAGTTAACAACTCTGGTTGAGCGCCAAACCAAGACTA
>JAURMX010000022.1 GCA_030830475.1 Candidatus Nanopelagicales bacterium | reverse complement strand
TTGCCGCCACCTTAGCTGAGGCTCTTGGAGCCTTTGCTGTTTATTTCAGCGGCTCTCTCTTGCTCTCTGATCGCTCAATCGGGCTTCTTCTCAGTGGAGTTGCTGGAATTATGATTGCAATATGCGCCAAAGAGTTAATTCCTTATTCACTCAAAGCCCTTGGTAGCAGAAGAAATTATGTAGATGATTAAGCCCTTAAGAAGAGTCGCCCTATAAGCCGGATTCTGTCTTGCTATTGCTAGCGAGATCACCATCCATCTAGATCTGTAATCACTTACAGATTCGAGCAACCTACCCGGTAACTCGTGTGGGCACACTCAAACGCTACCTGCATGGTCTTGCTCCAAGTTGGGTTTACATAGCTACACGAATTGCTTCGCGCACTGGTGGTCTCTTACACCACCGTTTCACCCTTACCAATATTGCTATTGGCGGTCTGCTTTCTGTTGCACTAATCCCGCGGATTACTCCGGGTGGGAATTACCCACAACTTTGCCCATTGGAGTCCGGACTTTCCTCGGTACCAGTCGAAATAAATCCACTGATAACGCGGTGATCCGGGCGACTCTTCTTGAGGTGAAGAATACTTGGGATTTAGTAGCGCTGTCTCTCCTCTTCCTTTAGGGTGGCACACATGATTACAACAGTTGATGCCGATTTCCTGGCACTGCCACTTGATTCAGTTTCTGATGCGGCCATCAGTACAGGAGTTGGGGCCGGCGCCTCACATGTTGATGTGAGAATTGAACGTACTCGCACCGGTCTGCTATCTCTACGTGATGCGAAACCTGAAACGCAAGCCGATGAGACCAACTTTGGGATCGGCGTAAGAGTTATCGTAAATGGCGCTTGGGGATTTGCTTCATCGCCAGATGTCAGTGTTGATAATGCAAAGAAATTAGCGCACACCGCAGTAGCAATGGCTCAGACTTCAAAGCCGTTGTCGACAGAGGAAATTGCACTGGCGCCGGAGCCGGTCTATGCCAAGAAAACTTGGGTATCTGCTTACGAGATCGATCCATTCTTGGTGTCGGATGCGGATAAAAAGGACCGCCTTGCTACTTTGAGCTCTAAATTGTTGGCATCATCTGGTGTTAATCACACGAGTGCGCACACCATGTATGTAAAAGAGCAGAAACATTACGCAGACTCTGCTGGAACCAGTACCACTCAACAAAGAGTTCGGGTACAAACACAGATTGAAGCAATTTCCATTGGAGCACATGGTTTTGAATCAATGCGCACATTGGCACAGCCCGCAGGATATGGCTGGGAGTGGATGGGTAACTCAATTTGGAATTGGGATGCTGAGATAGAACAGCTACCTAGTTTGCTAGCTGAAAAGGTTGCCGCACCTTCTGTTGAACCCGGTCGATATGACTTATTAATACATCCATCAAATCTCTGGCTAACTATCCATGAATCAATTGGCCATGCCACAGAGCTAGATCGCGCGATTGGTTATGAAGCCAACTACGCCGGCACCTCATTTGCGACCCCAGACAAGTTGGGTACTTTGAAGTATGGCTCTGCTCTAATGAATGTAACCGGAGATCGCAATACCCCACATGGTTTAAGCACCGTTGGTTGGGATGACGAAGGTGTTGCGGCACAGAAATGGGACATTGTTAAAGATGGCGTTTTGGTGGGATATCAATTAGATCGCCGCATCGCCGCTCGGGTAAATCAAGAGCGCAGCAATGGCTGTGCATTTTCCGACTCCCCGGCTCATGTTCCAATTCAGCGCATGCCAAATGTTTCTTTGCAGCCAAATCCAAATGGTCCAACTTTGGAAAAACTTATCGAATCAGTTGAAGATGGTATTTACATCCTGGGTGATAAATCCTGGTCAATTGATATGCAGCGCTACAACTTCCAATTTACTGGTCAACAGTTCCACCGCATTAAGAATGGAAAGATTGTTGGCCAGCTAAAGGATGTTGCTTATCAAGCCACAACGACTGACTTCTGGGGAGCTATGAAATCAGTTGGCGGCCCATCCACATATGTATTAGGCGGCGCATTCAACTGCGGCAAAGCACAACCCGGACAGGTCGCGGCGGTTAGCCATGGATGTCCAGCCGCGGTATTCGACAAAATAAATGTTTTAAACACAGTAGCGGAGGCGGGCAAATGATTTCTGCGCAAGATCTAATTGAGAAAATCCTTTCTCGCTCCACTACAGATGACTGCATAGTTGTTGTAAAGGATAAGACGCAGGCCAACCTGCGTTGGGCCAGCAGCACTTTGACAACAAATGGTGTGATCCAGGAAAGAAATGTCACCGTTATCGCCTTTATCTCGATGGATGGGTCCATGGCATCCGGTGGAGTTTCTCGAACCAATGTTTCAGAGTCTGATATCGATGCACTACTTTCAGAGGCCAGCGCGGCGGCAAAGGCTGCAGGAGCTGCAGAAGACTTTGCTCCGTTGGCTAAGGATGTAACTTTTGGAAATTGGAGCGCACCGCACAACCCAACCGGACCCGATGTATTTGCCAAGTTTGCGCCAGAGCTAGGCGAGATGATGCGTCGCTCGCAATCTGATGCGATAGAGCTATTTGGCTATGCAGAACACACCCACGAAACTATCTGGGTTGGCTCAAAGGGCGGAATGCGTCTGCGTCACGACTCCCCTGTTGGTCGCGTGGAAATGACTGGAAAATCTCATGGTCGTTCTCGTTCAACTTGGGATGGCATCGAAACTCATGACTTCAAGAATGTTTCGGCAGAACAGATTGATAAGAATATCCGCCAGCGATTAGCTTGGCAGGAAAAGAAGGTAGATCTGCCTGCCGGTAAATACGACACCATTTTTCCTTCCGGATCAGTGGCCGATCTTTATGTCTACATGATGTGGGTTGCTGGTGGCCGTGATGCATTTGAAGGCCAAAGCGTCTTCTCCAAAAAAGGGGGCGGTACTCGGGTCGGTGAGAAGTTAGCCAATGTTGGTCTGCAGTTGTTCAGCGATCCAACTAATTCAACTCTTCCTGGCTCTCCTTTTGTTTCTGCATCAGCGAGCAGCCCATTCACCTCTGTCTTTGATAATGGCCAAAAGAGTTCTCGGGTTGATTGGATTAAAGATGGAGTTTTGCAGTCACTGGTTCAAACCCGTGCCAGCGCAAAGTTAACCTCGCTGCCCTACACACCAATCGGAGATAACCTGATTATGAGTGTTGACGGTGCAACCGGTTCGCTTGAAGATTTGATTAAGAAAGTAGATAACGGATTGCTCCTCACCACCCTTTGGTACATCCGCATGGTTGATCCAAACTCGTTGTTGTTGACCGGCTTAACCCGCGATGGCGTTTATTACGTTAAAAATGGCGAGGTACAGGGCGCTACCAACAACTTCCGCTGGAATGACTCCCCCGTAAATGCGCTATCTCGAATATCGCACGCCGGAAGTTCCGAGTGGACTCAACCTCGCGAATGGGCTGGAGATGTCACCAGCATGCAGGTGCCATCAATGGTTATCAAAGATTTCAATATGTCGACTGTGAGCCCGGGCAACTAAACCCTTAGATGCCCGCGTTCATTTGTTGAACGTATAGCCATCAAATTATCAGATGGCCAAATTGAAATTGATGAGATGCTGCATGGCGAAACATCGATATTGAAAATTGCTGTTGTATCAACCTTCATGGCTGCAGCTAGTGCGGTTTTGATGATTCCATTGTGGGTTACTACACAAATCTTTTTGCCGGGATACTCGCCAACCAAACCCAGCAACCCCTGAACTGCGCGAGCCATCGCTGATTCATAAGACTCTCCTCGTGGCGGAGCATAGGAAGTACTGGCCAACCATTGCGCATACTCTTTTGGATACTGCTGGCTAACTTCATCTATAGACAACCCATCCCAATCACCAAAAGAACACTCCATCCAAATCGGATCAACAATCGGATCCAAACCGGTTGTTTTAGAAACAGCGGCAGCCGTTTGCATGGTGCGTTGCAATGGAGAAGTAATTAAAATATCTGGAGCCAGCTTTCCAATTTCAATCGCGACCAAGTGGGCCTCGGTTAATCCTTTTTCAGTTAGGGAGGGATTTAAAGGGCCATCTCCCGAGAATTTTCTAAATGGGGTTAGTGGCGTCTCACCATGTCTTACCAAATAAACTGTGGTTGGAACTTCATTTGAAATTAATCTTTCCGTCAAATAATTCAATCTGATCGGCTCTTTTGCAGATGCAATTACTCCGTCCAGCGCCTCGTTAACCAAACGATCTGCATGGGTATTTGATTCGCGTGGTACCCACACATAATCAATCAACTCATGAGGATGGATGTTTCGTGCTTCAAGGGCTAGTTCGCGCATCTCAGGGTGGCGAATCTTCCACTTTCCACTCATCTGCTCGACAACTAGCTTGCTGTCTAGACGAACTTCAATTCTGGCTACTGGATCAATCTCGTGGGCCGCTTTTAATCCGGCAATCAATCCGCGATATTCAGCAACGTTGTTGGTTGCCACACCGATTTTGCCGGAAACTTCGGCTAAAACCTTTCCACCTTCAAAAACCACTGCACCATATGCAGCAGGGCCCGGGTTACCTCTGGAGCCACCATCGGCTGTGACAATAAAGGTGCGTGACATTGTTAAATTCGCACCAGGATTCTGCGGCACTCTTCGCAACGCACAACTTCATCATCAGGCATAGCGGTTATGCGTCCGAGATCCGCCGCGTTAATACTCAAGTTACAACCTTGACATGCCCCTGCATGCAATCGAGCAGCGCCAATTCCATCGGCTCCGGCACGTATTTTTTCATATAGAGCCAAAAGTTCTGGTTCAACCTCTTTAGCTAGCTGCTCTCTATCTGAAGTTGTAGCGTTCCTGGCTCGATTAATTTCTTCTAAGGCTGTTTCTTTTTCCTTAGACAGCGCGGTAACTTCAATATGCAAAGCATCCCGCTCCGCAGCTAGAGAGGTAATTCTCTGGTCCAAGGCATCAATTCTTACCATGACCTCTAATTCAATCTCTTCTAACTCTGCTCTGCGCTTTGCAAGAGAGGTTAGTTCGTGTTGAAGCTGTTCCAACTCTTTCGGAGTTCCCAAGCCAGATGACAAACGCTTTTCATCTTTTTCAATTCTCGAAACAACCTGCTCTACATCTACCTCAGATTTAGAAAGTTCATGTTTGATATCACTTTTTTCAGTCTCAGCGGCGACGCATAGATCTCGCGCCGTTGCATATGCGATGGTTTTTTCATCTAACAACTTAGTGACGGGAAGATTACGAGCTTTGTGATCTAGTTGAATAAGTGAAGAATCCAACGCCTGCAATGCCAGGAGTATTTCTTGGGCAGATTTCGAGGCTTTCATCACTGCCCTACTTTAGGCTAACTCTCAGGAATCCATAACTCGCACAACTTTTCTTCGTGCCTTACCCTCTTTTCATGAAGACAAGGGGCCTCAGCAAATTCACGGTATTGGTTTTACTTGCCACCCTTGTTTCAGCACCAGCCACAAATGCGGCAAAGGCACCTACCGCAGGAGCGAAATGTAAGAAATTGAATCAGGTTCAGATTCACAAAAATAAGAGTTTCAAATGTATTAAGACCAAGAAAGGGTTGGTCTGGAATAAAGGCACACGAATTAAATCTGCAGTTGCTCCTACCCCTGCTCCAACTCCGACTGTTGTAGTAACTCAATCATCCGCACCAACGCTATCTCCGACTCCTTCTCCAAAACCAACTGCTGTAGTAACACCGACCCCTTCTCCAACTCCGACGCCTACCGTAGTTGCAACACCTACACCCACTCCAACCCCTACGCCCTCTGTACTTGGTTACACATTGGAGCAGGTGCGGGCGAACAATTCCTCAGCCAGTTGTTGGACCATAATTGATGGCTTTGTTTATAACTTAACGCAGTGGATTAACTCTCACCCAGGAGGTCCAGGGGTAATTCGATCATTATGTGGCGTCGATGGCACCGCTTCATTTAAAGCGCAGCATGATAATCAGCGCTCACCCGCCCAAAGATTGAGTAGTTATTTGCTAGGACCTCTACGTCGCTAGCTCTTACCTCTTGATGGCCTTCAGATTCAAGCGAATAATCTTATGAAGTAGCTTTTCATCAACTTTCCAGTCAACTGGAACCTGAATCGTTTTCTTATTCATCTTGTAACCATCTAGGTCCTTGCGCATACTTTCGATTACTTCAGCATTAAACGGCGCAATCAAAATGTGATTTTTAGCGATTGATGCTCCAAAAACATAATCTTTATCCAGCTTCAGCATGGGCTGATTCCAGGCAATTACTAGCTCCAGCTTAGGATATTTACTTTGAATGCTTTTGAAAATCTTCTTTACGGTCTTTTGCTTCTCCGCGTCATGTTTGGCCAGAAAACCCTCGAAAGTACTAAACCGCTTCGAACTCTTTGAGCCGCGGGAATACATGACCAAAGCATTTGCATGCGCCTGACTAAACCCATGCTCTTCCTTCAAATAAGCAATCTGCTGTGGGTATTTGAGATCTGAAATATCTTTCATGACCGCGTGCCAATAGCGCATTGGCTGACCGTATTTGGCTTCAATCTTTGGAAAGTAGGCCGCTCGATCGCCTTTATCTGTAGTCACTTGTTCTTCGAAATTTATCTAGGACCAGCGGGCCTATGACCGCATCCCTGTGGCTTGCTGCAACAACAGGTGCAGTTTCCCTCGGGACAACCACATGGACATTTGAAAGTTTCGCTCATACGTGGAGTTTACTGCAGAAAAGGCTCGATAACCTTATCAAGTGAAAAGGGAAACTTCTAAGGTTCTTCAATTGTATAGAAACTCGCCTTCCCCTCAACGGGAAACCATGCTGGCGATGCGCAAAGCAATACTCGAATTAATCCCTAGAGCCGAAGAGGTAATTAGTTATGGAATGCCCGCCTTTAAAGTAAATGGAAATACAGTCGCAGGACTCCTATCAAATAAAAATCATGTGGGGTATTACCCTTTTAGTGGATCGGTATTGCACCTTTTCCCAAAAGAGTTAAGTAAATACTCAACGACAAAAAGCGCGATACATGTTCCAATCGATAAGCCTTTGCCAAAGGGCCTGATGGCAAAGTTAATTAGGGCAAGAATCTCCCAATGTCCCGTGAAACAGGGCAAGGTTGATCTAAAGAAGTATGAATCCAAAGACTCGATATGGCGTGAATTGGGCTTGGCAGCTCCCGCCAGAAGAGGGCTAGTCGATAACGGGATTTTGAAACTTTCAGATCTAAAAAAATTAAGTAAAGCCGAACTTGCTGGGATACACGGAATTGGATCGAACGCTCTTGGAATTTTATTGAAAGCTAGGCAAGCCAATAAACGCTAGCGGAATCCCGCACTAATATCTTGTATTCAATCATGTGTCTTCTAATCGCAGCTGTATCAGGATGAAATTTTGAAATTATTTGATTAACTTCCTTCTCTGGATATTTAACTCCTGGCTCAAAGCCCAATGCAATCTGTTGGAGAACCGCTACCTTCTTTTTTGCCTTTGCGGGAATGTGAGTGAGCGTGCCATCTGACTTAAAAAACTGGGCCACTGACATATCCTGCATATCATTAGTTTAAACCTAGAGTTCCTAGAATTAAGATTAATCAGCAGGGTCCCCGTAGGATTCCGTCGTGCGTTATGAATTCAAGACCAGTGGCGAATTATTCGAATGGCGAGGTCCGGCTCCTTATTACTTTGTCAAAGTAGATCCTAAGACTTCGGCTTTAATAAAACAACGCGCTCGCCAACATTCTTATGGATGGGGGGTATTACACGTAAATGGTGAAATTTCGGGAATTAAGATCGAAACAGCACTTATTCCACAGAACGAGCTTTACTACTTTCCAATAAAAAATGCTATTCGCATACCATTAGATTTACAGCTAGATGACACTGTAAAAATCAAGTTCAACTTAGGGAAAATGGTAGATTGAGGCATGGGGTTAGTAACTTGCCTTTGGTTTGATGGAAGAGCCCGCGAAGCGGCTAATTTCTACGCCAGTATTTTTCCCGATAGTTCTGTTGAAGATAACTGGATTGCTCCAACTGATACTCCCGGCAATAAGCAGGGAGAAGAAATAGTTGTTAATTTCAAGATTTTTGGTCAACCTTTTATTGGCCTAAATGGTGGGCCCCAGTTTCCTCACTCAGAAGCCATTTCCTTTCAAATTCCATGTTCTAACCAAGCTGAGATCGATAAATATTGGGATCTACTTACCAAAGATGGTGGACAGGAAAGCCAGTGTGGTTGGCTGAAAGATAAGTTTGGAATTTCCTGGCAGGTAACTTCAACGGAGATGCTCAATTATCTCAACGGTAGTGATCCCGAGGGATGCAAACGAGCAACTGAAGCTATGCTTGGAATGAGAAAGATAGATCTTGCAAAAATGAAGAATGCCTACAATGGTTATTAATATTTTCAAGAAAGATGTGAAGTAATGAAATTTAGGCAAGTATCATTAAGAATCTCGGATCTAGAACGAGCCACAACCTTTTATGCAAAAATCTTTGGGGCAAGTCCAATCGCAAGTTTTGACGAGCCCGGCTTCGTATTTTTCGATTTAGAAGGCGTAAGGCTATTGCTGGATGTAAATGCACCAAAAAGTGGTATTTATTTGGAAGTTAGTGATGTTCGAAGAAAAGTTGAAGAATTAAGAATTGAGGGCGTAAAGATTGTTAACGAACCACACATCGTATTTCCTGATGCTAATGGTCTGTTTGGCCCTCCCGGAAATGAATGGCTGGCATTTATTGAGGACTCTGAAGGTAACTTAGTTGGCCTTATGAGCAGGGAGGTACTTTGAAGATAGCTCTGATTTGCCTCGCTTTAGTTTTTTCCTCTCCTTCTAACTCCTTTGCCGCTGGTCCCAAAACCCCTAGTTGTGGAATTTATAAAGTAAAAACAAATGAAGTTATTGTGGGCGTTAAATTCCCTAAAGGTAAATACCAAATCAATGCTTTTGGTATTTCATGCAAGAAAGTTATGGGCAGCAAAGGTCTGTTCTCAAAATTCCTTAAATTAGAAGCAGAAGAGCCTCTCCCTAAGTCATGGCAGTACTTAGAAAACGCTATCGGTGCGCCTAAGTTTTCTTCAGGTCCGGGTGTTGGATTCCGTGTTCAGCTGATCGTGCCCACCCCTTAAAGAAATTTAGTCAACACTTCGACGGACCGATCTCCCTAGAAGTGAATCTTGAAATTCATCTTCCATAATTTCTCGAACTTCCTGATCACATCTGCAAGCAATCCCAATCTTCCTTGCCCAAAGGTATGCATCTTCTTTTGTCGGAACTTCAATCACGGTAAATCCACCAATATGCACTGTGCTCTCGGCAAGTGGATGTGACTCGATACTTCCATCGCGCTTAACCACTTCAGGTTTGTAGCCTAAGAATCCCCCACCAAATATCCAGACTCCTGCTTCAATCGCTTCACGCATTACTGCATGTGCTGCAATACCAACTTCAGTCCATTCATCATCAGCAACTTCCATATCACCATCATTAAATGAAACCATGTATTTGGGCATGTATGTAAGATACCTGAATGATTTCTATTGAAAAAGCTCTTCGCCATATGGCTTGGTCTAATCAACTAGTATTCCGTGAAGTATCTAATCTGCCCGAAGATATATATGGTTTGAGAGCCGCAGAAGGCGAATGGCCTGTTGGCAGAATCCTGACGCATTTCATTGGCGCAGCAGAGTGGTACAAGTATTGTTCTACTGGAGTTAAATGGGAAGATTTCATTCCAATAAAGAACCACGAGATTCTTCTATCCGAAGCAGCGCGCCTTGCAACACTGGACGAAATTCTCATAAAGCAAGCATCTCGAGAAGATGAAATTTGTACATTTGAAGACGAAACAAGTACTAACCGCGTTTTTCTCTCCGCAATTCTTGCTCAAGCGGTGAATCACACCGCAGAACACAAAGCGCAGCTCTCAACAATCCTAAAGATGCACGGCTTCCACTTAGATCTAGATGATAAAGATGTTTGGTCATACGAAAGGCAAAACAAGTAAAGC
>JAURMX010000021.1 GCA_030830475.1 Candidatus Nanopelagicales bacterium | reverse complement strand
TCGAAGAGGGTGAAACTCCAGAGCAGGCTGCGGTACGTGAAGTCTTGGAGGAGACGGGGATTGAAAGTCAGATTGAGAAATCACTTGGGGTAATTGATTTCTGGTTTATGGCCTCTGGTAAGAGAATTCACAAAACTGTTCACCACTTTTTGTTCAAAGAGGTGGGTGGCAAGATAGCACCACAGGTATCTGAGGTTGATGATGTGCGTTGGTTCCCATTGGATGAGATTGTCAGCAAATTGGCGTATCCCGATGAAAAGAAGTTGATTGCAAGATCCAAGGAGTTGTTGTCATGAGACGACTGTTTAGTATTTTTGTCGCAGCTTTATTTATTGTTCTTGGTACGCCTGCAGTACATGCCAACACTTTGATTACTTTGACCGCACCAACAACCAGATTGGCTGATGGCAGATTTATAAACAACAATCTGGCTTTATCGCTTTCACCAGATGGTGAGCTTGGTGGTTTGTTTCTAAACACCGGGAGCGGTGAGCGCACCTGGTTGATTGACCCAGCTTTTATTGAAGAGGTTTTGGATTTAGCTGATGGTTATGTTTATTTGGATGCGGAAGGTGAAGAGGTAACGGTCGAGAGTTTCGATATCGCACAACAATGGTTTAATCTTTTAATGTTGCGCAGCCGTGGTGATCGGATAGTGGCAATTACTTATGGTGCGCCCTCTCTTTCTTACTTGAAGCGATATGCACCAGGAGAACTTGGGGTTTATAACCGGATTTCACAGCAGCGGCTACAAACCCTTATGGGAGTTGAGGTTTCGCCACCTGGAGATACGGTTTTAGATACCAAAAGCCCGGCGTTGGTAGCCCGCAACTCCTACACCCCAATGCGCAAGATAATTCGAGTAGTAAATGATTTGGTAACTACCCCAGATGTCGAGAGTTTGCGGTTAGGGATTGCTAAAACTTTAAATCCAAAGTTAAAGAGTGACAACGCGGTTGCAATAACCCGCAGTTATTTTGCTGCGGTAAAAGAGGCACAAAACAAGATTCGGGTTTCTCCAGGAAACTACACAATTACTACCGCTAATTATGATCTACCGGTTACGGTGATAAATGATTTTGCCCAAGAGGTATCAGTTGATTTGGAGATCACCACAACAAATAGCCGTGTAATTACCGGCGCGGTGCCAAGAATTACCGTGCCGGCAAACTCACAGACTCAAATTGCGGTTCCACTTGAGGTGATTGCATCAGGGGAGACGGTGCTGCGGTTGCAGTTATTGACACCGGGGGGCAGTTCGATTGGTGTTGAGGAGCGGATTCCTTTACGACTCGCGGTAATTTCACCAATCACCACATGGTTCACCACTGGAATGGCGATAATTCTTTTACTGGCCGCGGTCATCCAAAGTGTGCGCAGGGTTAGAAGGAGGAAGCAGGGTGAATAATGATGATGCTCGCTTAATCCGCTCCTCATCTGTGATGGGGTTAGGCACCATCATCTCCCGTATTACTGGATTAATTAGAAATCTTTTGTTGGTTGCGGTGTTAGGCACCGGCATTCTTGGCGATGCTTACAATGTTGCAAATACAACTCCAAACATTCTTTATAACTTACTTATTGGTGGTGCGCTGTCTGCGGTATTTGTGCCACAAATTGTTAAATCATTTAGAGATGGAGATGGTGGCAGCGCTTATGTAAGTCGTTTGGTTTCACTGCTGGCTAGTGCATTATTGATGATCACGGTTTTAGCGATGGTGATTGCGCCATTATTCATATCTTTATACGCCCCAACATTTACCGGCCGCTCCCGTGATGTAACCATTGCTTTTGCGCTTTATTGCCTGCCGCAGATCTTGTTTTATGGGCTTTTTGGGGTGTTGGGCCAGGTGGCCAACGCCAAAGAGGGGTTTGGCCCGATGATGTGGGCGCCGATCGCCAACAATCTGGTGGTTATCGCGCTCTTTTCCTACTTTTTATCAGTAACCGATGAGATCTCTTTACAAACCATTACCGATTCACAAATCAGAGTATTGGGGATTGGCACAACATTAGGAATTGCTTTGCAGTCTTTCATTCTCATTCCGACCATTAAATCCTCGGGATTGAAGCTGCGTTTTAGAGCTGATTGGCGTGGGGTTGGATTAGACAAAGCCTTAAAGTTAGCGAGTTGGATGTTTATCTTTGTTTTAATCTCGCAACTAGGATTTTTAGCCACGGTAAATATCGCAACCCGTGCGGCAATTGCTGCTGATGCGGTAGGTGTGGAATATGGTGTTGGTTATACCCCGTATGCAAATGCATATCTAATTCTTTTACTACCGCACTCGATTGTGACTATCTCTGTGGTAACCGCTTTGCTACCAAAGTTATCTGAACTAGTTATAGATAAAAAGATTGATGAGTTGAAAACCAAGGTGAATACCGCGCTGCGTTTGGTGGGAATCGTTACTGTGCCAGCTTCGCTTTTCTTTTTGTTATTTGGTGAGCGGGTAGCAGAAGCTTTGTTTTTTGGAATTCCGGAGTTGGATGCGATTTATATTGGCAGGGTTTTATCCTCTATGTCATTGGGGTTAATTCCACTTTCTATTAACTT
This sequence comes from Candidatus Nanopelagicales bacterium, assembly GCA_030830475.1. Classification (GTDB taxonomy): domain Bacteria; phylum Actinomycetota; class Actinomycetes; order Nanopelagicales; family Nanopelagicaceae; genus MAG-120802. Next base: position 9,688 of record JAURMX010000021.1, on the reverse strand, counting down.
GATTTTAATCCGTGGTTTAAACGCCTTTGAAAATACCAAGTATCAAGTGCTCTCTAATTTAGTCATTAATGTTATTGCGGTAGCAATATCTATTGTTGCTTTTGTAAATCTAGAGGCGAGATCGGTAACTGTTGGTTTAGGTCTCGCCTTTACCGCTAGTTATTGGATTGGAATATTTGTAACATATCTATTGCTACGTAAATACACTGGCGCACTAAAACTCGGTGGTGTTGTGGTGTTTTACTTAAAATTAACTCTGGCCGCTGCAATTGCGGTACTAGCTGTGGCCTTTATCGCTCAAAGCCTTGAGTTAGAGGGGAATATCTTTGTTTTGATAGGTGTTTTTCTGAGCACCGCGGCGTTGTATCTACTTGTGGCCCGCGCCATGAGAGTTGCTGAAGTGGGTCAGACCGTAAAAACGATTTTGCGAAGGTAGGGTGCGCTGGTGAGCGTTGATTACAACAAGATTCATGAGCTAGTTATTGTCGGATCGGGTCCTGCTGGTTACACCGCAGCGGTTTATGCCGCCCGTGCCCAACTCGAACCGGTTGTTTATGAAGGATCAGTAACCGCAGGTGGTGCTTTGATGAATACCACTGAGGTAGAAAATTTTCCTGGGTTTGAACATGGAATTATGGGACCGGATTTGATGGATCAGATGCGCAAACAGGCTTTGCGTTTTGGTGCGCAGCTGGTCACCGATGATATTACCGAGATGAAACTTGATGGCGAGACCAAGGTTTTAATTGATGGCTCTGGCAACACCATTAAAGCAAGAGCTGTTGTTTTAGCGATGGGCTCTGCATACAAAGAGATTGGCTTAACAAATGAGAAGCGTTTATCTGGTCGCGGTGTTTCATGGTGCGCTACCTGTGATGGATTTTTCTTTAGGGATCAAGTAATCGCAGTTGTTGGTGGTGGTGACTCTGCTATGGAGGAGGCCAACTTCTTAACTAAGTTTGCAAGTAAGGTTGTTGTAATTCATCGCCGTGAAGAGCTACGTGCTTCAAAGATTATGGCCGAGCGCGCTAAGGCAAACCCAAAGATTGAGTTCTTATTTAACACCGAGGTAATTGATGTACTTGGTGAAGACAAGGTCACTGCGTTGAAATTGCGTAACACAGTTACCGGCGAAGAGTCACAAAAAGATTTCACTGGATTATTTGTTGCAATTGGTCATCTACCTCGCTCCGAGTTGGTAACAGGTCAGGTAGCTACCAATAACGAGGGATATGTCGAGGTTGAAGGACGCTCCACCCGCACAAATCTCAAAGGGGTCTTTGCCTGTGGTGATCTAGTTGATTTCACCTACCGGCAGGCGATTACCGCTGCGGGATCTGGCTGCCAGGCCGCCCTTGATGCGGAAAGATTCCTAGTAGGTCATTAGAGTTCAGCAGATAAATTGAGTTAAGGAGATAGAGATGGCAACGGAGAAGGTAACTGCGGCGAACTTCGCAGATGTAGTTTTGAAGAGCTCCACCCCGGTGTTGGTGGATTTCTGGGCGGAGTGGTGCGGACCATGCCGTGCGGTTGGCCCAATCTTGGAGGAGATCTCCAACGAGCATGGCGACAAGATCAAGATCGTAAAGCTCAACACTGATGAAGAGGGTTCGATTGCCATGAAATATGGCATCAACTCCATCCCAACCATGAATGTCTTTGTTGGTGGAGAGGTTGTTAAGAGCATTGTTGGTGCCCGTCCTAAGCCAGCTCTTCTTAAAGAGCTCTCTGATTACATCAGCTAAATGATTAAACCCGGTGATCGCGGGGATGTTGTAACAGCTGTTACCAACACCCTGCATCGCCTTGGTCTTATTGCCGCACCTACCGATCTTTTTTCACCTGAGGTAGTTGATGCGGTGCGCGCTTTTCAACAAGCACGTGGTTTAACAGTTACCGGTCAGATTGATGTTGGCACCCAAGCTGCGATTGAAGAGGCGCGTTGGAAACTGGGTGATCGCACATTAAAGATTGAATCACCGAGTATGCGTGGTGATGATGTTGCAACATTGCAATCTCGTTTAATGGAGATGGGTTTTAATCCAGGTCGAGTAGATGGTTTTTATGGACCACTTACTGAAAAAGCGGTATCGGAGTTTCAAAAATCTGTCGGTGTAAAAGCGGATGGAATCTGTGGACCTGGCACTGTTATCTCTTTAATGCGATTGATGCGCACTGTAACTGGTGGCGCTCCAGTACAACTGCGTGATCAAGCGGTGAGAGAAAAACGTGGACCGGCGCTAGCTGACAAGGTAATTGTTTTAGATCCAAGTTCTCGCAGTGATATTGCCGATTTAACCTTTGATTTAGCGCAAAAGATTGAGGGGCGTTTGATTGCACTTGGAGTTTCAGTATTTCTAACCCGTAGCGCCACCTCGCAACCAACACCACAAGAGCGGATTGCTTTTGCAAACAACACTGAAGCAGATTTAGTTATCTCACTTGATATTGATAAGTACCACAATGAAAAAGCACAGGGTCTTTCAACTTATTTTTATGGCAGCGACTCACATGGGATTCACTCAATTGTGGGAGAGCGATTTGCCACCATTGTGCAGCGAGAGTTAATCGCGCGCACTGATTTATTAAATACCCGCACCCATGCCAAGACCTGGGATATTTTGCGCTTAACAAAAGCGCCAACTGTTTTGTTAGAGATTGGTTATATAACAAACCCTAAAGATGCGGCTCGATTGGCTGATTCCAATTTCCGTGATGTGATTGCCGAAGGCTTAGTGGTTGCGATTCAAAGAATGTATTTGTCGGCACAAGAGGATGCAAAAACTGGAACTTTGCGGATAGAGGATCTCCGTAAAGCGGGTGTGCGTAACTAAAACCAATTAAAACCTAGCGCAATTAAAGGTTTAGTTATGGCACAATTCCCTAATGAGTTCCGATGAGTTAGAGCGTTACAGAACTCACGCGCCAGAAAATCTCACCGAGCGATATGCGCATCGCGCCGCTCATATGAAACCTAGTGAAATCCGTACCTTGTTTGCGGTTGCATCTCGTCCAGAGATTGTTTCACTTGCAGGTGGTATGCCAAACCTCACCGCGATTCCAATGGAGATGATGGCGGGAATTGTTGAGAAGTTAATCCGTGATCATGGTCAAGAGGCTTTGCAATATGGAAGTGGGCAGGGACATCCCGCACTTCGCGAACAGATCTGTGATGTTATGGCTTTGGAAGGAATCCGTGCCAATCCCAATGACATATTGGTGACCACTGGTTCACAACAAGCTTTGGATTTAATCTCCCGTATCTTTATTGATCCAGGTGATGTGGTTTTGGTGGAGGCGCCTTCCTATGTTGGAGCGCTCGGAACATTTTCACAGTATGAGGCTGATGTAGTTCATGTCCAGATGGATGAAAATGGTTTGATCCCTGAGGCGCTACGTGATGCGATTAAAACCCTGCGTTATCAAGGTCGGAAAATTAAGTTTTTGTATTTAATTCCAAATTATCAAAACCCTGCGGGTGTATTACTAACCGCAGAGCGCCGCACCGAAATCCTTGATATCTGCCGTGCGGAGAAGATCTTTATCGTTGAGGACAACCCTTATGGCTTGTTGGGCTTTGATCGCCCTTCACCAAATGCGATGCGAGCTCAGGATTCAGAGAATGTCATCTATCTAGGATCATTTTCCAAGACCATCGTGCCGGGGTTCCGCGTGGGTTGGGCTTTGGTGCCACAGGCGCTGCGGGAAAAGTTGGTTATCGCCTCTGAATCTTCGATTTTATGTCCCTCTAACTTCTCTCAGATGGCGATCTCTAGTTATTTAGCCAATCAGCCCTGGCGGGATCAAATCGCCTCATTTTGCAAGCTTTATAAAGTGCGTAGAGATGCGATGTTGGAATCTCTTGATCAACATTTTCCAAAGGCTGCTACCTGGACTAAACCACAGGGTGGTTTTTATGTTTGGGTAACTCTGCCGCCAGAGATTGATACCAAAGCAATGATGCCCCGTGCGATTGTTGCAAAGGTGGCTTATGTTCCCGGTACCGCGTTTTATGCAGATGGATTTGGTAGCTGGTCAATGCGACTTTCTTACTGTTATCCAACCCCGGAGCGGATCCGCGAAGGTATCGCCTCGCTTGGAAAAGTTGTGGAACAAGAGATGGAACGCCGCGGAATTCCGCAGATTAACTAATTACACCAACAATTCTCTGTAGATCCTGACCATCGGCATACTCAATAACAATTTTGCCTCCAGCTTTACCGGATTGAATATGAACCCGGGTATCTAGCGCATCCTCTAACTTTTCAACTAACTCCTGATACTTACCGCTGCTACGTGGTTTTGCTTTCTTGCCGCTAACTTTTGTACCGGCGCTACCTAAAGCGATTAACTCCTCGGTGGCTCGAACACTTAAACCTTCATTGATGATTTTGTTGGCCAACCGCTCCATCTCATCTGAGTTAGCTAGTCCTAATAAAGCCCTGGCATGACCCGCACTCAAGGTTCCGGCGGCTAATCTTTTTTGAACCGAGGGTGGCAGATTTAAAAGTCTTAAAGTATTTGTAATTACTGGACGGGATTTTCCAAGCTTGTCCGCCAACTCATCATGGGTAAATCCAAAATCAGTCAACATTTGATTGTACGCAGCGGCTTCTTCTAAAGAGTTGAGGTTGCTGCGATGAATATTTTCAACCAAAGCCTCGCGTAATAATTCATTGTCTTTGGTCTCACGAACAATTACTGGAATCTTGGTTAAACCAGCTAGTTTTGCAGCGCGAAAACGTCGCTCTCCCATGATTAATTCATATTTATCGGCGCTAATTTTGCGCACTACTGGAGGTTGCAAAATCCCTAACTCTTTAATTGAAGCGGCCAACTCATGTAACGCTTCAGAGTCAAAGATGGTGCGGGGTTGTTTTGGATTTGGCGTGATTGAAGATAAAGAAACCTCTAAACGATCCGCCACAGTTTCATTTGTGGTGCTGGATTTAATTGCGGTAGGAATTAGTGAATCTAAATTTCTTCCTAGTCCACCTTTTTTAGCTGACATTAACCAACACCCACCTCTGTTGAAAAGTTAATACTTTGCGCGCCGCGTTTTGCAATCTCTCTTGCCACCAATCCATAAGCCTCTGCGCCGTTAGAGCTGGGATCGTAGGTCATGACGGTTTGTCCATAAGAGGGCGCTTCTGAAACACGCACCGCTCTTGGAATTGGAATATCAATTAACTGTTGCGGATAATGTTTGCGCACCTCATCTGCAACATCATTTGCTAATCTAGTTCTACCATCAAACATCGTAAGCAAAATCGTGGTTAATTTAATATTTGGATTTAGATGTTCTTGAATTAATGAAACAGTGTGTAATAAAAGTGTTAAACCTTCTAATGAGTAGTACTCACATTGAATTGGAATCATTAACTCATCTGCTGCAACAAGTGCATTGATAGTTAACAAACCTAAACTTGGTGGGCAATCAATAATTACATAATCAAATCTTTCACCGCGGCCAGCACACTCTGTTAAATAATTAACTAAAGCTTTTTTCAAACGCATTTCGCGTGCCACCATTGGAACTAATTCCACTTCGGCGTTTGCTAATGATTGTGTTGCAGGAATAATTTCTAAATGCGGAAAGCCAGGAACCTTTAAAGCTGCATCACGGATTGGAAGATCTTTTGTAATTACCTCATACATTCCCTGCACCTCATCACGATTGATGCCAAAAGCGGTGCTGGCATTACCTTGAGGATCTAAATCAATGATTAGGGTGTGCAACCCCCCCATGGCTAGGGCCGCTGCAACATTGACCGCGGAGGTGGTTTTGCCTACCCCGCCCTTTTGGTTGGCCACGGTAAAGATCCGGGTAGAGATGGGTTGGGGCATGGGTTCACGGAACCGCTTGGTGCCCACGACTTTGCGTGGTGCGGATGTTTCACGTGAATCAGTCACGCGGGATAGTTAACCAGCCTTTTGCAGCTCAACGATGCGGGCCAGGGGTAAGTCATCGAGTTTTATCTCATGTAAATGGGTTTTTGCCGCTGCAGATAGATCAGACTCCGCCATTTCAGCTGCGGCTGACTCCCCTTTCATCGCTAGTAAGGAGCCACCAGGGGCAACTAGGTGCCATGTGGTTTGGACTAAACGAGGCAAAGGGGCCACCGCTCTTGCGGTAACAAAGTTGTAGGAGCCTTTGACTACCTCAGATTTGGCCCGGATGATCTCGACATTGTTGATCTTTAGGGCATCAACTACTTCATAAAGGAACTCGACTCTGCGTTGGAGGGGCTCAATCAAGGTAACTTTTAGGCCAGGTTTTGCTAAAGCGATTACGATTCCAGGTAGGCCCGCCCCAGATCCAACATCTGCAACGGTGGCGTTTTGCTCAGGTAACAGGGTGGTGAGTGGGATGCAGTTTTCAATATGCCGCTCCCAGACCCGATCCGCCTCACGGGGTCCAATAAGACCCCTTTGAATTGCTGTGGTGGTTAGGAGATCTGCGTAGGTAAGGGCCTCCCCGCTCTTTTCGGGAAAGTAGCGGGCTGAGCTGGTTTCACGTGAAACGCTCAGGCTGGCATCACCACAACACAACGATCTGGATCTTCGCCCTCAGATTCACTGGTTAGGCCAATTTTTTGGATGGTGTCATGGACAATCTTGCGCTCAAAGGCGTTCATTGGGGTAAGTTTGATTGGCTTCCCACTGGCCTTGACCTCTTCCGCCGTCTCTTCAGCAAGTTTGGTTAGGGAGCTCTTTTTGTCGGCGCGGAAACCATCGATATCCAACATCAACCTGGAGCGCTCACCGGTGGAGGTCTGTACCGCAAGGCGGGTCAGCTCCTGGATCGCATCTAAAACCTCTCCATCACGGCCAACTAGGTGGGCTAGCTCGCCACCCTCGATGACCAGGGAGGCGCGGTCATTTTCGACCCCGATTTCAATATCCCCATCAAGATCGGCTATATCCAATAAGCCCTCAAGGTAATCCGCGGCGATATCGCCCTCTTCCTCAAGTCTGGCTACTGTGCTTTTCTCTTCGCTCATCTCATCTCCTGTACCTTTTGCCCCGATTTGAGGCTTTTAATACTATTTTTTCTTCTTTTTCTTCTTTTTTGGCTGTGGACGCTGACCTTTTGGCTCCTCAGTGGTTACAGAGCCTGGCTCCCCGGTTGTGGACTCAGAGGTTAAGGCCTCAGGGGTTGTGCCCTCTTTCTTGGCCTTTTTGGCTTGGAGCTCCTCCCAGGCTGGTGAGCCAGGGGTTGGGTTTCTTTTAATTACATAAAACTGCTGACCCCAAGTCCAGAGGTTTGTTGTGGACCAGTAGATCAAAACTCCAATTGGAAAGTTAACGCCAGAAACGGCAAATATAACCGGGAATAAATACAACATAATTTTTTGCTGTTGCAACATCATGTTGTTTGAAGAATCTAACTTTGGCATTCCTTTAACCATCAACTGACGTTGTGTTGTAAATGTGGTTAATGACATTAACGCAATTAATAAAACAGTAACGATTTTTACGGTTGTGTTAGATGATCCTAAAAATGTTTGTGAGATTGGAGCGCCAAAAAACTCTGCTTTTGCAGCTTGTGCTGCCAACTCAGTTGTTAAAACACCACGGGCTTGTGGTGGATTTTTTCCAATTCCATTCAACACTGTGAAGAGTGCAAAGAAGATTGGGGCCTGCGCCAAGATTGGGAAGCAGGATGCCATTGGATTGGTTTTATGTTCTTTGTAAAGCTTCATCAACTCTTCTGATTGCTTTTGGCGATCATCTTTGTATCGTTGTTGAATCTTTTTCATCTCAGGGGATAACGCAGTTAATGCGCGCTGAGATTTGATCTGCTTTACAAACAAAGGAATCAAAAGGGTACGGATCAAGATAACTAGACCGACGATAGAGAGTGACCAGGTAACACCGCTGGCCTCGCCAAATACTGGTGATAGCGCTTTATGAATCACCACCATAACTCCAGAAACAATCCAATAAAGGGGATCTAAAATAAAGCCCATTTAATGCGCTCCTTTATTTAACTTGTAATTTCCTAGCGAAATACGCCCTATTTTCAAGGTTTCTGGAACATAGTCGACTCCCCCATGACTAAATGGGTTGCAGCGAATTACGCGCCAAGCGCCTAGAAAAACTCCAATGATGTTGTATCTCTTGATTGCTTCAAAGGTGTAATGAGAACAGGATGGGTAATACTTACAACGCGGTGCTAAACCTGGCGCGATAAATTTCTGCCAGATTTTTATAATTAGTAAAAATGGCAACATAGGAATCTGTAAAGTTTTTTTAATCATCGCCCCACCTTTTTAGAAAGGGCAGAGAAAAGTTTTGGGATCTCGCCATGTGCGTCAGTTTCTTTTTTGGTTGCGCGAACAACAACCATTGAACTTTGCGGCAGGATATGCATCGCATCTCGTGAGGCGTGACGGAGTTGGCGTTGTACGCGGTGCCGGGTTACTGATCCTCCAACAACACGGGAAACAACAAAACCTATTTTTGGTGATGAAAGGGTTGGCTCAATAGCTAAATATCCAACTAGGGTTGGAGTAGTTGATCTAATTGAGGAGCGCGTAACCCTGGCGAATTGATCGCGGGAGGTTAAGCGGTTGTTGGCTGCTAGCACGCCGTTGGGTTAAAAACTTATGCGGATGCGGAGATGCGAGCGCGACCTTTGGCGCGGCGAGCAGAAAGAACTGCACGTCCACCACGGGTTGCCATACGAGCGCGGAAGCCATGCTTCTTCGCGCGCCGACGATTGTTCGGCTGGAAGGTGCGCTTCATGTTTTGTACTCCTTTAAATCGCGTTTAAAGTCCCAAGAGAATCGAGGTTATTTCCCGATAGGGGGTCTTGAGAGCAGGGGGCAACGGTAGCCTCAAATGGTGGTTTTTGAAAAATTTGTGGATAACCACTTGCTTTTCTAGGGGCTAGGGCATAACTTTCCGCCTCTATCCACAGGTTCTCCCGATTTTTGAGGGTTTCTAAGGGTTTTAGCCTTAAATAGAAGGCTAAACCTGAAGTTTAGACCACAGCCTGTGGATAACTTTGTGGATTAGTGGATAGCTTTTACAGAAAGAAGGGGTCTGGTGTCGTTAACCGAATCAGGAGTTATCGAAGAGGACCTAAGCGCACTGTGGAGCGGGGTCGTCAACTCCGTCTCTCACGACTCCCCACAGAACCGCGCCTTTCTAACCCTGACTAAACCCCTCGGCCTTTTAAAAGGTGAGGGTGGCTCTAATCTTTTATTGGCCGCGCCAAATGTTTTTGCAAAGGATGTATTGGAAAGCCGGTTAAAAACCGTTCTTAATGATGCTCTGAGTGCGAAGTTGGGTGAGAAGATAAATATCGCAGTCACTATTGATGAATCTTTAGATGTAGCCCAAGCTGATCCAGAGGTTGTTGAGGTTGAGTTTGAAACCCCCCGCGCTGGCACTGGTCGCCAAGAGGCGCCCACAAAAAACCTTGAATCATCACAGTTAAACCCAAGATATATTTTTGAAACTTTTGTTATTGGTGCATCAAATCGATTTGCACATGCCGCAGCAGTTGCGGTTGCTGAGGCGCCAGCAAAGGCATATAACCCGCTATTTATTTATGGTGAATCTGGTTTAGGAAAAACACACTTGCTGCACGCTATTGGTGCATACGCGCAAGAGTTATACGGAAATGTGCGTGTTAAGTATGTTTCGTCAGAAGAGTTTACAAATGACTTTATTAACT
>JAURMX010000020.1 GCA_030830475.1 Candidatus Nanopelagicales bacterium | reverse complement strand
TTCGACTGGCTTTGGCTAGTCTGAAATAAATTCAGTGCACTTCGGTATTCACTTCCTACACTTTGACAGTCTTCAACTACCGCATATACAGGGGAAGAAATAAATGGGATGGCGCAGGCAAGCACTGCAACAAGTAAACTAATTCGTAGCTTAGGCACTGTTTCCTCGCAATTCCTTAACTCAATTCGATTTCTCACCTGAGTGAAAATTATGCATTTGAACCTTGTGAATTCTATGTGAATAGACATATGTTATATAAAGGAATCGTTCCCTGCCTCTACCCTTATGCCCGTGAAGCAAGACAAACAAGGTGTTCAATATCGCATCTTAGTAATTGATGATGAGGAGAACATTCGAACTCTGTTGTGCGAGACGCTTCGGCTTTCGGGATATCTACCAACTGCAGCCAAAAGTGGCACTGAGGCGATTTCACTTATTAGGAATCAAGCCTTCGATCTAGTATTACTGGACATAAACATGCCCATTGTTGATGGTTTTAAGGTCCTAGAAAAGATAAGAGATTTGAAATCCGATCTGCCAGTAATAATGTTAAGCGCTAGATCAGACAAGATTGATGTCGTAAGTGGGCTCAAACAAGGGGCTGATGATTATGTTTCTAAACCCTTCAGTATTGAAGAATTGATTACCAGAATTGAAACCGTTTTAAGACGTGTTCAACCAAAATGGGGAAGTTCGCTCCTACAGGTAGGGCCAATCACCCTTAATGGCGAAACACATGAAGTCTACTTTGATAAAGAGAATGTTGAACTTTCCAAAACAGAGTTTCGTTTACTCCAGTATCTAATGGAGCGGCCCGGAATCGTAATTGAAAAAGATGCAATCCTAAATGCAATTTGGGGATATGACTTTGATGCCGTAACTACGGTCGTAGATACCTATATTTCCTACTTGCGGAAAAAGCTGCACAGAGATGGTTATGAAGGAATAAGAACCGTCCGTGGCGTGGGTTTTCAAATTAAGGCGGAATAGGTTGAATCTACAAAAACGTCTCACCGCTTTTACATTAACTGTGGTAGTTCTGACTTCGGGTTCTATAGGTATGTTTCTAATTCAATTGAATTTCAGAAATCAACTTGAGCAAATTAGAGAAGAGTTTAACTCTATTACCGAAACTATAAATGGTTCAAGAGTGGATAAGGTTACGGTCGCACTTGCTTTGGTTTCAGCATCCCAATCAGATATTTCCCTTTTCTTATCCGAGGCTAACAGTGAACTCATTCCCCTAGTTAGCACTTCGATTGATGAGGCCCAGCTCGAAGCCGCAGAGGAAATAGGAAATGGCAAAATTCCATTTGAATCTAAGGATGTCATCTCCGGAAAGGTCCGTATCGAGGGCGAATTAGACCTAATTCTCACGACCTCGCCCAGTTATCTATATGAAGCTAGACGTTCGGAATTTCTAAGTTTTGTTCTCTACCTATTGATAGCCAGTTCATGCGCTTTGGTGTTACTTAGAAAAGTTATAAATAAAGATGTCGAACAGGAATCTCAGGATCTCAAGTTGCGCGAAAAACTAAAGTTTGAGGAGTCTCGACGCAAAATGTTGTTGGAGTTTGCCAGCGATACCTCCCATGAGCTTCGAACACCTTTAACGGTGATAGTCGGTTACTTGGAGCTGCTTGCGAAACGCAAACCGGAGGAGATTGAGCATTCAGCCATAGTCAATATGAGAAAAGAAGCGTTAAGGCTCGAGAAGAATATTGCAAACCTGTTAACCATGATGGAATTAGAGGTTATAGAGGATGAGTCTTTGATGCCGATTAATCTATCGAATTTCTTAGAACAGGAATTGGTCTCATTCCAGGATATCGAGCCTAATCGAAGTTTTACAATAAATGTTGAAAAGGACATATGGATTAAAGGGTCTGAGGAATTGCTCTTGAAATTGCTCCGAAATATTTTTAACAATATCAGTCGCCATTCAAAATTCGATTCTCCAGTCAGCGTTACCCTAAACAAGCAAAGTGGCTGGGCGGAGATGTCCATTGAAGATGGTGGCCCGCTAAGCACATCTCAAAGTTTAGAAATTGAAACATATTTACTTAGATTCAGCAGCTCTAGATCTGTCTCGAAAGGTGGCTCTGGCCTGGGATTTAGCATAATGAAGAAGTCAGTCGACAAACTTTCCGGCGATTTAACCTTGTTTCACTCGGAGCTAGGTGGTTTTGGATTAAAGGTTCGAATTCCTTTAGAAAATAAGATTACTCAATAAATAGATTCAAGCTCTTTCCGAAGTGAAATGAGTCGCTTACCTTCCCAGATGCATTTCGCAAGAATTCCACAATCTAATTTTGCATAATTCACATGACATGACCTTAATCTGATAATCAGATAAATCTCCATAGTATCCGTCGAAACCTAAGGCTCATCCTGGGACAGAGAGCCTTAGGTTTTAATGGTAAATCAATAAAAGAGGACCGATCTCGCACATCGGATAATTCCAGTTTTTCCAAAGTTGTACTTAGGAGTAGAACAACAATTGTAACGCGTGTAGATCTCTCTTCAGCGCTTCAATATCTAACTTTTTTAACTCCACTTGATAATCAAAATCCTCACCAAGAGGATTTATCTTCGTGTCATGCTGATGCAAAATCTCTAGGTTAAGCGAATTTGGCCACCACTTCTCTTGGGCGGCACCTGTTGAGGTTAAAGAACCATGCGCCACTGGACACTTTGCATCTTGCTCGCTCATTTTCTCCCCTTACATTCACTCGAATCCTGGAATCTATCAATCAACTTGGTGTTAGTCATATCAAAGCTAGACAATCCAACTCTAATCTCGGTGAGAAATCTCCACTCTAATTGTGACGGGAAATCTCCACTCTAATCGCGACGGGAAATTGGAATGGCTTTAAGCCCCCGCTTTTCTTTAACTATCATGATTTCTGGAAAATCAATTGTTTTAACCAGATCTAACACCTTTTGGCGATCCCACTGACCATCCACTTCAGAATTGGAGCCTAAATTAGTTTTGGTTTTGCCCATCAAATTAGAGCCATCTTGCAAGGCCCGCCACATCTGAACCTGACCGCCTAATTCTTTTTTCAAAATCGCCACAAGCTCAGCGTCTTTTGGTCCAACCAATACGATAAATCTCTCTCGTTCGGATTTTTTAACATCAGCTGAACGCTCTTGACGATAGATGCTCCAGTGATACCAGCCAATAGCAGCATTAGATAGAAGTATTGCGAGAGCAAAACGCATCTCCCTCAAACTCTCTAAGCCAAATTGATCATTAAGTAGGCCGTCAAGCAGTAAGAAGACGGCAGATAACAGAGAGATCACCGCAGCCACCGATGCGACACCAAAGAGCATCAAAAGGAATATGCGTCTAGTGGGGGAAGAAATCTCCTCTCCCCCTGCGACGACATGTGACTCAATCCTTGACCAAAAGAAATACCAAATTGGCGCGCCGACCAGTATCAAGGTGATGGCAACCATCAAGGTATTGCTAGAACTGGTTGTAGAGATAATTTCACCCGGAGTTACTGACTCTACAATTGCAACAATAATCATCATCAAACCAGCTGCAGCAGAAATTAAACTGATACCTGAGATGATGTACTCATAAACTCTTCTAATCTCATCTCGAGATTTAACTGATGAAACCGTCACCGTGTTGACTACTTTTCCGTGATACCACCACACAGCTAAACCAGCGATAACTCCGCCCAAAGCAGCGGCGCTGCTATCAAAATGTTTAGAGGCCACTCCCTCCTGCGGATCACCCAATGTCCAGACCAAAAGGTCATAAATTACGATGCTGGATGAGACAACTAAAGTGATAAAGCCTCCTGCAACACCTATCAGCAACACATATGAGTACCAGACCAGTTCTCGAGTTGAATTCAACGCTTTAGTCAGCCAGTACTGATACCAAACTGGCAAACCTACAATAATCAAGATGAGAGCCTTGATAGTTGGATTGGTGCTTTGCACTAGTAGAGCTTTTTCATCGGTATTTATGGCTAATCTGGCAATGCTAGAAACCAATCCTCCAGCTCCAAAACTCAATGTTCCCAAACCAATTAATGATCCGATGACATAATGAATTCGCGCATCTTCATCGGTGCTATTGCTTTGAATCAATTGCCAGTGGGTGATCCAAACTAGGCCCCAGACCAGAAAACTGGAAAGTTGCTGACCGCCAAATGCAGCGTTACCGATTGCCCAGTTCAATACAGAATATGCAGAGGTCATTGAGGTGACCAGCGCTGTAATAGAAGTTACGGTCAGATATATATTCCATGCTGCTGCGTGACGCTCTGATGGATCACTATTAAGAGTCCGCCTAGTCCATAGGCCAACTGCGAGAAATAACGGTATGCCGATAATTACGAAGGTTAGATCTCGAGCTAACTCACTTCGACTCTCAGCAATTACCTGACCGGAATCAAATAATCTACCTATTAATCCGGAGGTGCCAGTTGCTGAAACAACCAGGAGTCCGAACAACAGCAGATACTGAAACAACCTTCGAATTGAAAATGTGCTCGGAGCGCTTCCCGAATCTTTAGCAAACAATTTACGGGCAACAACAATTAAAATTACTATGAAAAAAAGTGGAATCAGTAAGCCGAATATCATTTATTCATCTCCCCGCATGAATACATGGGCCAAGGGATTCCCTGGATTCGCCAGCTACCAGATTCTTTAACTAAACGAAAACTATGCTTTTCAGTGTAGTAATCATTAAAGGGTCCACCAGATGAAATATCAACGAGCGTATCCACGTAAACGGTATCCCCATCAAAATCAGTACCGCCGAGATTAACTCGAACAGACTCCGGTATCCAACTTCGATCTAAATCACTAGCAGTGCACTCTGAGGTACCTGATAGGTAATTAACCGCCTTGTCATTTTTTCCTTCAATTACGGCGGTTAAATAAAGTTGAACCACACCCTCTGGAGTACCTGGAGAGTACTTAGTGCTTTCACCGGTTGAACTGAGAAAGGCTGCTACGGCTGCAAGCAATACTGTAATTACAACTAAAACCGCTAGAACTCTTCTGGGATGAAAAATGGATTCGGACATGCCTTCAGTATCCTCTCTTACATTCAACTTGGCTCGCATTCACTACACATTTGACCCTCAATTTCAGGGTTTATTACTATGACCCTATGGCGGTTCACAAAATAATCCTCTACTACGGGTTTGCTCCTGTAACCGATCCAGATGCGGTTCGACTATGGCAAAGCACTCTTTGTGAATCGCTAGATTTAAAGGGTCGCATTTTAATTTCAAAGCATGGAATCAACGGCACCTTGGGCGGAGCTCTGGGGGATCTGAAGCGTTACATAAAAGCCACAAAGCAATACCCAGGCTTCAAGAAGATAGATTTCAAATGGTCAGAGGGAACTGGAAATGATTTTCCCCGACTAAGTGTTAAAGCGCGGAAAGAATTAGTTGCTTTTGGAGTTCCTGAAGATCTGAAGGTTGATGAAAAAGGTGTAATTGGTGGCGGTAAACACCTAAAACCAAAAGAGGTAAACAAGTTGGCCGCCGAGCTTGGTGAAGATTTAGTTTTCTTTGATGGTCGCAATGCTTACGAAGCTAAAATTGGCAAGTTTAAAAATGCTGTGGTTCCAGATGTGCGGACTACCAAGGACTTCATAGCTGAACTTGATAGTGGAAAGTATGATCACTTGAAAAATAAAACCATCGTCACGTACTGCACCGGTGGAATTCGCTGCGAAATTCTTACTGCTGTGATGAAGCAGCGTGGATTTAACGAGGTTTATCAAATCGAGGGTGGAATAGTTAGATATGGGGAAAAATACGGAGATCAAGGTTTGTGGGAAGGCTCGTTGTATACGTTTGACGGTCGCAAGACCATTGATTTTTCCGACCAGACTCCGGTAATTGGAGAATGCGATAATTGCAAATCATCTACTAATAGTTTTTATAACTGTGCCAATGACTTCTGTCATAACCAGTATTTGCTCTGTAATACATGTGTGGAGGATCCAAAGAATTTGAACTGCACACATGATGATGCAAAACAGCCCACACCTACCAAGTAAATAAAGCAATTTAAATGGTAGATAAGAGAGATTTTCTTCGCAGAGCTCTCAAGCCTTACGACCATAAATACAGCCGCGGTGTCGTAGCTGTAGTTGCGGGTTCGGAAGCGTACCCAGGTGCCGCTATTTTGACGGTGGGCGCAGCGCGCCGAGGTGGGGTTGGATATGTAAAGTTTTTTGCCAAATCCAGAGAGATAGCCAAAATGGTGCTGCAAAGCTTTCCTGATGTAGTACCAATAAAGAATCTAAGCAATGAAAAGATAGATGCGCTCGTTGTTGGGCCTGGAGCAGTTTCATTACGCACTCTGCCTAATCTGACCCCTGTTGTACTCGATGGGGCGGCTATGTCACTTGCGGTTAATAGCAGAGCGAAAAGGGTGGGAAAGAAAGGTAAAGCACAAATAATTGTTATAACACCACATGAAGGTGAATTAAAAAAGATCGGTTATCAAATCTCTTATCAGCAAAATCAAAAATTGACATCAGCTCAGAATGAGAAAGTGCGACTAGAGATAGCACAGAGAATCGCTGAAGATTTACAGGTAGTTGTAGTACTAAAAGGAAATAAAACCGTTATTGCAGCGCCAGATAGAAAACCCATAATTGATGCTTTAGGTGGTCCTGAGTTAGCAACAGCTGGATCCGGGGATATCTTGGCGGGTTTAATTGGCGCGTTTCTCGCTAGCTGGAAACCGGTAGATCTAGATATCGCACAAAAGGTTGTGGCTAATGCCGTTAAATTGCACTCTAAGGCAGGCAAGCATGCCAAGAAATCTAGCTCAGCCGTGGTTGCCACAGACATTCTTGAGTCCCTCGCACACTGCTGATTAGATTGGGGTATGTCCGAATTCATCCCAAACCCTGTACGTGGCAAAGAGGTCTTTGAATTAGATCGTAAACATGTATTTCATTCCTGGTCGGCGCAAGCTCAGATTTCACCGCTGCCCGTTGCGACTGGAAAGGGTTCATACTTTTGGGATTTTGATGGCAAGCGATACCTAGATTTCTCTTGTCAATTAGTTTTTACCAATATCGGTTTTCAGCACCCAAAGGTTGTTTCTGCGATTCAAAAGCAGGCAGAGCTACTTTCTACTGTTGCGCCGCAGGTTGCTAATGATGCTAGAGGCGAGGCTGCTAAACGGATTGTTGAGCTAGCTGGAGCTCACCACGAAAAGGTGTTTTTCACTAATGGTGGTGCTGATGGTATTGAAAACGCTATTCGTATGGCGAGATTGCATACTGGACGACATAAAGTTCTTTCTTTCTACCGCTCTTATCACGGCAATACCACCACAGCTATTTCTGCGACCGGCGATCCCCGGCGTTGGCCCAATGAGTTTGCCTATGGCCATGTTCACTTCTTTGGACCGTATACCTATCGCAGCGCATTCTGGTCACAAAATGAAGAGCAGGAATGCCAACGCGCTCTCGAGCATTTAGAAAATGTAATTATCTTTGAAGGTCCACAAACCATTGCTGCGATATTGATTGAATCAGTAGTCGGTACTGCAGGTGTTTTGATTCCACCGGCTGGTTACCTCGAGGGCGTACGTGCATTGTGTGACAAGTATGGAATTCTCTGGATTGCAGATGAAGTTATGTCTGGCTTCGGCAGAACCGGAAAATGGTTTGGTTATCAACACTCAGCTGCAGAACCTGACCTAATTGTTTTTGCAAAGGGGGTTAACTCTGGTTATGTCCCGCTGGGAGGAGTTGTAATCTCTGGAGCAGTTTCCGCAACATTCAATGACCGGGTTTTCCCTGGCGGACTTACCTACTCAGGCCATCCCTTAGCCTGCGCAGCGGCGGTAGCAACCATCGATGTAATGAAAGAAGAGAAGATAGTTGAACACGCTGCTGATATGGGAACTCGTGTAATTGGACCAGCGCTCCGTGAGTTAGCTAAGAAACACTCTGTAATTGGTGAGGTTCGCGGTCTGGGAGTTTTCTGGGCACTTGATTTAGTAAAAGATCGCAGCAGTAGAGAGCCTTTAGCACCTTA
The DNA here is from genome assembly GCA_030830475.1 of Candidatus Nanopelagicales bacterium. Taxonomy (GTDB): domain Bacteria; phylum Actinomycetota; class Actinomycetes; order Nanopelagicales; family Nanopelagicaceae; genus MAG-120802. The sequence goes on along the minus strand of JAURMX010000020.1, from coordinate 91,391 downwards.
TGCTGGCTCTAGTCCCGCGATGAATGAATTGGTAGCGGAGTGTAAGAAGCTTGGTTTAATGCCATTCACGAATTTCAACAGAATGCATGTGGTTCCGCCATGCAATATATCTGAGGCGGAGTTCTCAGAAGGTGTTGAGATATTAGATAAAGCCTTTACATTAATTGGTAAGCACTACACCGGTAATGATAAGAAGTAGATTGGGAAAAAATGTCTGAGCTAAAAAGAATTACCCACTTCATAAATGGTGAATATTGGAACCAGCCAGCACAAAGTACCGGTGATGTTTACAACCCAGCTTTGGGGCAAGTAATTGGAAAAGTTGATTTTGCAACCGTTGAGTTGGTAAATCACGCAGTCGAAGTTGCCACAAATGCGCAACTAGAGTGGCGTAACTCCTCCCTGGCTAAAAGAACTCAGGTGCTTTTTGCATTCCGAGAAATCCTAAACTCCCGTAAAGAGGAGATCGCCAAGTTAATTACTGCAGAGCATGGCAAGGTTTTATCTGATGCGCTCGGGGAGGTAACTAGAGGTCAGGAAGTTGTGGAGTTTGCCTGTGGCATACCTCATCTCCTGAAAGGTTCTTACTCAGAAGGAGCCTCTACCAGTATTGATGTTTACTCCATCCGCCAACCTCTTGGTGTATGCGCAATTATCTCGCCATTTAATTTCCCTGCCATGGTTCCGATGTGGTTCTTCCCTATCGCAATCGCAGCTGGAAACTCGGTGATTATTAAGCCCAGCGAGAAAGATCCCTCGGCAATCAACTTGATCGCTGAATTTTGGAAAGCCGCTGGATTGCCTGATGGCGTTTTCAATGTAGTACATGGCGATAAAGTTGCGGTTGATAGATTGCTTGAGCATCCCGGAGTCTCCTCAATTTCATTTGTTGGTTCAACTCCAATTGCAAGATACATTTATGAAAACGGCACTAAGAACGGCAAACGGGTACAAGCTTTAGGCGGCGCCAAGAATCATATGTTGGTTCTGCCAGATGCTGATCTTGATTTGGCGGCCGATGCCGCTGTTAACGCAGGGTTTGGCTCTGCGGGCGAGCGCTGCATGGCGATTTCCGCACTGGTTGCCGTCGAACCCATCGCTGATGCGTTAATTGCAAAGATTGCAGAACGAATGAGTGGTCTGAAAACAGGTGATGGAACCGCTGAAAGCGATATGGGTCCATTGGTAACCGCGGTACATCGTGACAAGGTTGCCTCTTTTGTAGATGCGGGTGTTCGTGAGGGCGCCAAGCTTGTAGTTGATGGCAGAAATCCTAAAGTAAATGGGGCTGCTGAGGGTTTTTGGTTGGGACCAACTTTGTTTGATCAGGTAACACCTGCGATGAGTATTTATCAGGAAGAGATTTTTGGTCCAGTTCTCTCGGTATTACGAGTAAAGAGTTATGAGGAAGGATTGGCTCTAATTAACCGCCATCAATATGGAAATGGCACCGCAATCTTTACTAATGATGGTGGCGCTGCACGCAAATTCCAAAATGAGGTCTTGGTTGGAATGGTGGGTATCAATGTTCCAATTCCGGTACCAACCGCTTATTACTCATTTGGCGGTTGGAAGAACTCACTATTTGGCGATACTCACGCTCACGGAACTGAAGGGGTGCATTTCTTTACCCGCGGCAAAGTGGTGACTAGTCGCTGGCTAGATCCTAGCCACGGTGGAATTAACCTCGGCTTCCCTCAAAACCGCTAGCAACTTTAAGTAGTTGTAAAGCTGCCACTGTTGCATCAAAGCCTTTGTCCTCTTTGCTACCAGGGACACCGCTTCTGACTTTGGCTTGATCAATGTCATCAACAGTCAAGACACCAAAACCAATTGGCTTGTTGCGCTCTAGAGAAACCTTCATTACGCCATCGGTTACACCTTGGCAGACATAGTCAAAATGTGGGGTTTCACCTTTAACCACCACGCCGAGAACCACAGCTGCATCAAAGCCAGCATCCAATGCATACTGCGCAGCCAGTGGCAATTCGAAGGAGCCTGGAACATAAATAACTGGCTCGGACTTCACCTTTGCTGCATCTAAGGCACGCTGCGCTCCTGCAACTAGCGCATCGCAAATCTCTTTATGCCAACTAGCTGATATGACCGCAACTCGAAAGCTGCTCATATCCTCTAACTTAATCGCTGGAGCTACCCCTGCCATTATCTGTTCTCCTTCTTATTTACTTCGTTTCCTTGTCATTTACTTCGCTGAACTCTTCTTTTCGCGTATCTCTAAAATTTCTAAACTTAACTAACTCAACGATGTCCTAATCTTTCTTGTTTAGTCTTGATATACCTTTCATTAAATTTATTTATCTCTCCAGGTAGTGGAATGCTCGAAGCCTGAATTCCGGCATCTTGTAGAGTTTTTAATTTCACTGGATTGTTTGTCAGTAGTTCGACCTGATTAACCCCTATTAGCTTTAAAATCTCAACCGCATCATCAAACTCCCGTTCATCAACATCATGCCCCAGTGCCAGATTTGCTTCCACGGTATCTAACCCCTGGTCCTGTAATTGATAAGCCCGAATTTTCTCCGCTAAACCGATTCCTCTTCCCTCTTGATCGCGCAAATAAATCACAACGCCGCTACCGGCAGATTCGATTAGTTTTAATGAGGTATTGAGTTGAGAGCCGCAATCGCAGCGCAGTGAGCCAAGAACATCACCCGTGAGGCATTCAGAGTGGATTCTCACCAGAGCTGGTTTCTCACTCAATACCTCGCCAAATTTAAGAATTGCATGGTCAACGCCACCTCGACCTATGTAACTAGAAATCTTCCAGTTGGTAGTTCCTTGAGAATTTCCTGCGGTCCTAGGTAGTAATGCCCAATGTAGATCCTGAGCTGAGATATGTGATTCCACGGCATCGACTTTGCTCTGGCTCTCTATTTCAAGATTGATACGCTCCAGCAAAGCTGCAATGGTGACAATCGGAATATTGTGTTGCTTTGAAAACTCCTCAAGCTGTGCACCTCGCATCATTGAACCATCCTCATTTACCAACTCGCTGATGACTCCTACTTCACTGGCGCCAACCATGCGGCACATCTCTACTACCGCTTCAGTGTGACCTTGTCTGGCCAGTAAACCATTTTCATTTGCAACAAGAGGGAAGATGTGTCCGGGACGTACAAAATCCTCTGCCGTCGCAGAGGTATCACCCAAAGCTTTAATCGTGATGGCGCGTTCTTCTGCGCTGATTCCGGTAGTTATTCCATGTTTTGCATCAACGGTAACGGTAAATGCGGTGCGTTTATTATCTTGATTGTTTTTTACCATGAGCGGCAGATGAAGCTGACGCGATCTAGCTTCTGTCATGGCGACGCATATGACACCTGATGTGTACCGGATCATAAATGCCAATTTTTCAGTCATCGCTGCGCTGGCTAGAAGGAATAAGTCACCTTCATTCTCTCTACCTTCGTCATCTGTAACAATTACAAAACCACCATCTTTAAATACTTTCAAAGCTGCATCAAGTTGAGGAGTTGTCATTTTTCTTCTCCTATCGAGCTCTGTTGATTGGAGTTCGGGGAAAGTTTCTGAGCCTGCACAAGGCGCTCTACATATTTTGCAAGTACATCTACCTCTATATTTACGGTATCGCCGGCTTTTCTAAGGCCCAAAGTGGTCTTCGCTAAGGTCTCCGGAATCAACCAAAGTGTCACTTGACTTGTCTCATCATCAATCTCTCCAACGGTTAATGAAACGCCATCAACACAAATCGAACCTTGATTTACTACATAGCGACGCAGAGTATCTGGAATTTGAACCACAAATCGCTGCCACTTATTACCTGATTGGCTAACTACCACCTTTGCAACGCCATCAACATGACCTTGAACGATGTGGCCACCCAACCTAGCGTCCGCTCTCGTAGCCAACTCTGTATTAACCTTTGAACCCGAAACTAAATTGCCTAGTGTTGTTAAATTCAGAGTTTGTACCATCACATCAGCGGTAAAGGTATTGCCATTAATCTGGATAGCGGTGAGACAGACACCGTTGATTGAGATTGAATCTCCTACAGCCAACTGCCCTGCTAGTTCGCTATTAAAGGTAATTAGTGCTGAGTCTTTACTTTTACTAATGGAGACTACCTCTCCAACCCCTTGAACCAATCCGGTAAACATTTAATGTGCACCTTTCAAATTATCTCCAGTAAATGATGGCCCAGAATGAGAATTGGTAAAGATCTGCAGTTTTAGATCTGGGCCAACCCTCTCAATCTCCCCAAAGGAGAGCTCCATTCGATCAGCCAATTTCGTAATTTCTAAATTAGAGATGAAATTGGTGCCAGAGCCCAACATCGCCGGAGCGAAATAAAGCTGTATCTCATCCACTAAACCAGACTGAAGAAGTGCGGAGTTCAATCGACCGCCTGCCTCTACCAATATTTGATTCCAACCTTTTTTATTGGCCAACTCCAGAACCCGTTCAAAATCATGAGTTTTTAGGAAATGGGTAAGGGCAGTTGCATCGTGCAGCTTGAAGTGGTTCGGAATGGCGGTGTTACCTATAACAATTCTCTCTGGATTGGAGCTACGCCCTGATGGATTTTTCGCGTCGATAAATCTGGGGATTAGTTGTGGGTCATCGGCTAAAGCGGTCCCCGTACCAGTCAAAATGGCATCGGATTGATTACGTAATGTGGCGACATCAGCCCGTGACTCAGCGGAGGTTATCCACTTTGATTCACCATTCTGCGCGGCAATTTTTCCATCTAGAGTCGCAGCGATTTTGCTGATAAACCAGGGACGGTTCTTTTCAACTTTACTCAACCAGGCTCGATTTGTCGCGGCAACTATCTCTTTTTGCACTCCAGAAAAAACATCAATTCCAGCGTTAGAAATCTTCTCCGCTCCCCCAGTAGCTATTTCATTTGGATCATCCACCGCAAAAACAACCGCACCGAACCCAGCCTTAATGATGGCGTCGGAGCAAGGAGGGGTTTTTCCAAGGTGATTACATGGTTCCAAGGTAATAACAATCGCAGAGTCAGAAAAATCTTTTTTACCGGATTTAATTGCGGTATTCAGCGCAACAATCTCGGCATGATCTCCACCAGAGTGGAAACCTGAAGCAATTTCATTTCCATCTGAATCTACAATAACGGCACCAACTATTGGATTGGGCGCTGTAAGACCAAGACCTTTTTTAGACAGCTCGTTGGCGCGCAACATCAAACGATCAAGATTGACCGCTGAGGTATCAATTTTCTTCTTCAATTAAGTGCGCCCTCCGGTTGAAAATAATCCGGGGCGAAAAACGGGATATCCCAAATAGACTCCAAATGAACACGCCCAATGACATGACATAGGAGTTCAATCCAATGTACTTGAAAAGTACAAAAGGAAAGTACCCGCGTTCCCTCTCATCCGGACTTTAACCGTCGGTCTTGGAGTTTCACCAAGTCCACCGTTAACTGGCTGCTAACGGGTCGCAGACTTTAACTGCCGGTTCGGAATTACACCGACCCCGGAAACGACCTCATAATTCTACTTAATTGCCATCCCAAAGCGCCATTTCCCGCTTGAAGGGATCGAGCCCCATCGGACCCAAATTGAGCGCGAAGGAGTGAAACTTCTTGAGTTCAAATTTCGAGCCCAATCTTTGCTTTGCAGCTTCGCGGCACTCCATCCAAAATCTTTCGCCAACTTTGTAAGAAATCGCCTGCCCTGGCCAACCCAGATAACGATCTACTTCGCTGCGTGCAGATATTTCATCCAAGAGGGCGCGCTCATGAAGTAATTTAAATGCAGACTCGGCATTCCATGCCTGTCCATCAAAATCGGTGTACCCGCAGTGCATTCCGATATCAACAACAACGCGAGCCGCTCTCAATCCCTGCGCAGATAGATAACCCATTTCATAACCTGGATCTTCAAAAGCACCTAATTCATCCATCAATCGCTCTGCGTAAAGCGCCCAACCTTCACCATATCCTGAAACCCAAACTCTATTTCTCTGGAAACGATTTAAACGTTCAGTATTAACTTTTGTGGTGGCAACCTGCAAGTGATGCCCTGGAACCGCCTCGTGGTACCAAGTGGAAACAATGTTCCACCAACCAAAAACTTTTCTGCCCATTGTCGGAAACCAAGTGGTGCCGGGACGAGAAAGATCCTCGCTGGGCCCCATGTAGTAAGCAGCAGATGCACTACCCTCTGGAGCTAAACGAGCCTCGCAGTTTTTAATTCTCGGATCAATATCAAACTCTTTGCCATCCAATCTCTCCACGGCAGCTGCAATAAAATCACGTAACTTCTTAAGTAACTCTTCTTCGCCCTCCACTGTGTAGCGTGGATCTTTGTCCAAACGGTCAGCCACTTCACGAAGCGATGTGGCATCTGGATATAGCTTTTTAGCAGCGACCCACATGCGATCATTAATCATCTTTAACTGCTCAATACCCCACTCATAGGTGTCTCTAAGATCTAAATCCGCACCGGTGAAGTGTCTAGCCCACATCTGATAACGCTCTGCCCCAACCCCATCTTTAGGATCGCTCTTTGGAGCATATTCATCGCGCAACCACTTTGCTAAATCTCCTGAGGCCTTTTCAGCACGTGTAGCTGCTGCGGTTAACTCTTGAATTGAACCGGATGGATCAAATTTCTTAGCCACCGCTACAAAGGCGCCTTTAGAAAATGTCTCTAGCTGCCCTGCTGTTGCCAAAACTTGGCGCCGGGAATTTACCTTTCCTTGTTCGGCGGCGAAGGCTAAAGCGGAACGCCAGCCAGTAAAGGCCTCTTCTACCGCATTCAAACGTTTTGTAACGTTGGTGATAGTTTCTGGCTTTTCCTTATTCATCATTTCAAAAACCTGACGAACTCTGGTGACCGGTGAAGCGATCAAATTAAAAAGAATATTGGACTCTAAACTCTCGCTTAGCTTAATCTCGGAGGAAAGACGCTCTATCGCTACATCCTTAGCGATTCGATCAAACTCATTAATTGGAGTTTCGGCCTGAATCGCTTTCAGCGTATTTCTGGCTAACTCCTCTTGCTTTTTATATCCCGCCATTGAAAAATCATCAAACTTGTCATCATGTCCCGGCACACCAAGCATCGTCGCGCCAATTGGTGAGAGCTTAATTCCCTCTTCAATAAAATTATCCAGAATCTTTGAGATTGGGCTGTTCGGCATGCTTGCTCCGTTTCTGTCTTACCTTCTGATATTAGTCTCTGATTTTCATCTCTGACTTACGCCAGAAATTACTTGATTTTGATAACTACTTTGAACCATCCTCTAACTCGACGAGATCAAAGTTGCCTTTTCCAATCTGACCCTGATTTCGATACAACTCCAATTTGGCTCGTGTATCGGCGATATCCAAATTTCTCATCGTTAGCTGTCCGATTCGATCTGTTGGTCCAAAGGCGGCTGATTCAGTCCGCTCCATAGATAATTTTTCTGGGTGATAACTGAAACCATCACCCTTAGTATCGACGATGGAGTAATCATCTCCACGCCGTAGACGCAAAACCACTTCACCAGACACCGCCGAGGCAACCCAACGGGTCAGTGACTCCCGCAGCATTAGTGATTGTGGATCTAGCCATCTGCCTTCATAAAGTAAACGACCCAAACGTCTTCCTTCGGCATGGTAATTGGCAATCGTGTCCTCATTGTGAATCGCAGAGACCAATCTTTCATATGCAATGAACAACAAGGCCATACCTGGAGCTTCGTAGATACCCCGACTCTTTGCCTCAATTATCCGGTTTTCAATTTGGTCAGACATGCCAAGGCCATGTCGGCCACCTATTGCATTTGCCTCTTTCATTAATGCAACAGAGTCTGAGAAATCTTTGCCATTAATCGCTACTGGTCGACCTTGCTTAAAGGTAATGCGAACATCCTCCGAAGGAATAGCAATACTCTGATCCCAAAATGCGACACCCATAATTGGATTTACGATTTCAATTGAAGAGCTTAACTCTTCTAATTGTTTTGCTTCATGGGTCGCGCCCAAAATATTGGCATCAGTTGAGTACGCTTTCTCAACGCTGTCTCGGTATGGCAGATTGTGTGCTGTTAGCCATTCCGACATCTCTTTTCTGCCACCTAGCTCAGATACAAAATCCTGGTCTAGCCAAGGTTTATAAATCCTTAGATTTGGATTTGCTAACAATCCATAACGATAAAACCGTTCGATGTCATTACCCTTGTAAGTAGAGCCATCTCCCCAGATTTGCACGCCATCGGAGAGCATTGCTCTTACTAGTAAGGTCCCTGTAACAGCCCTGCCCAGCGGAGTTGTATTGAAGTAAGCACGTCCACCAGTTCGGATATGGAAGGCTCCACATGCAATCGCGGCCAATCCCTCTTCAACTAATGATGTTTTGCAATCAACTAGTCGGGCAATCTCTGCTCCGTACTCTTTTGCACGATCTGGAATTGTTTCAATATTTCCTTCGTCGTACTGGCCCAAATCAGCTGTGTAGGTACAAGGCAAAGCTCCCTTACTGCGCATCCAAGCGACCGCAACAGAGGTGTCTAGTCCGCCTGAAAACGCGATTCCAACTTTTTCGCCGACTGGCAAAGATGCTAAGACTTTGCCGGCATTAACATGGGAACTCCCATTACTTTGATTGGCAGATGGTGGGTTGGAAGACATTGGACAAGCCTAACTGAGACCAGCGCCGGAGCGCGCCTGCTCCAGCTCCTCATGAAGCAATTCCATCAATTTTGGCGCTATCCGCCACTCTGCAATCATCTTGTCCAAATCCTGTAAATCATGTGCTCTATCTTGGGCTCGCTGAGTCTTAAGTGATGTGGTTAGGGTTGTATCTTTGTTACTTTTGAAGGCGCGAATCATGAGATTTCTTGGGGTGTGATCACCAGCAATAAACTCGATAATTTCAGTGCGATAACCAAGCACTCTCAAGATCTGAGCGCGAATTGAATCGGTAATTATGTCTCCAACTCTCTCATGTAAAATTCCGTATCTAGTCACGATGTTCCATGGGGTTGGCGCAGCACTCATTTGGCTCTGGATGTCATGTTGACAGCATGGTGCAATAAGCATGACAGAGGATTGACTTTTTACCGCCCAAGCAATTGCATCATCGGTAGCTGTATCACAGGCATGCAAGGCAATCGTTAAATCTGTACTTTGCTTAGGTAATTGCGATATCTTAGTTGCAGAGAATTTCATTTCATTTGAGATATCTAGCAACTGTGCAATAGCGTTGTTTCGATCTCGACTTTCAGCGCGTTCATCCACACCAAGAACCTCTGTACTATGTCCAAGTTTTTTTACAAAGCGATGAGCGGCAAAGGTTAGATATGCATGACCACAACCTAAATCGACAATTCGAATAGGTTTACTCTCAATATGTGCTTCAGACTTCCGATTAAGAAACTCAATTGCAATCTCAATACTTTTTAGGAACTCCTGAACCTGTTTGAACTTATCGCTCCGTGACGGCTTTAGCTTTCCCTCGTGATCAGTTATTCCCAGATGTTTAAATAATTCCTCGTTTTCATCAAGCAATCTACTTTTAACCCGATCATGTGAAAGTTCATTAGTCTTTCGTTCAAGCTGTGAAATGTCCGAAGCAGGAATTCTCCTTGTATTTGATTGGGCCTGACCCGACTTTGTGACACGAAGTGTGAACTCAATTTGATTGGTTTCAATTAGTAGGTTTGCAAATCCACTCTCTATGAACTGCTCTAAATTTAGATCGCTAGGGAGTAGATTTTTGGTTATATCCTTTTTTCCATCATGGCTAACCACTTGCCAATGAATCAATGATTTAATCAATACTGGGCGGATATCAACCCTGAGGAATTGAGGCGCCTTACTACGTTGTTTGCCTGAGATGACTATTCGGACAATTGATTGCGGGAGACTCAAAAGAGACTGAGCTTTGACAATCCCTTCTGCCAAATCGGAAATCACTCCGTTAGTCTACGGTGGTGAGAAGTACCCGCCCTATTTTTTGGATATTCGTCCCCCTTCTTGTTTCACTTACAGTCCTTTCATTATGGGCGACTATTCATTTTGGGCCAATTGGCAAACCCTCGCAAGAGGCTGCTGAGTGTAATTCCGTACGCGAGTTGATAATTTCAGAGGAGCTTTCTGGCAGAGCCGCGTGGGTAGAGTATCGAAATTTAGTTGATGATTTCCTCGCTTTACCACCGAATTCAGAGCAGCGAATCACTCTAATTGAGTCTATGGCACTGAAGGTCGTAGAAGTCCTCAGTTATGATCTAACAATTTATGAAGAGCTTGAAAAGTTTCCAAAATGTGTCACTCAAAGTAAGCGTGAACAAATTCCTGGAATGATTGAGGAGACCAACACCGCAATCAACTTCCTTAGTGGGAGTACCCCAATAGAAGGTACTTACTTTGATCCTGGATTAGGCACCTGGAACTCCACTTACTATGAAGAGTATTTGAGTGCTCTGGAGTACCTAAAGTTGGAGTATAAAAATCAGCCTTCGCCTGCCGATTTTTAACCTTTAGCTATCCGCAACTTTCGCAGAGTTTTTCGATCGACATCTTTGGTTCGTTCATGCTTTTTTCTCAATTGAAGCTCTAGCGCTTCGGCGGCTTCATCAAAGGCTGCCAAGTCATTAAATCCCTCGCCTTCAGCGCGGAATAGAGGACCGGTGCCATGTGTGGTGAGAGTTACTCGATGGGACTTTCTTCCAAAGTGAGGATTTGATTCATGTCTGACATCGACATCAATGCGGTCAATCGGAATATTGAACCGGGTCAATCGATCCAGTCTTTCCTTGCTGATTTCAGTGAAATCAATTGCTAAGCCAACACCATGGTTATGAACAATTATCTGCATCTCTACTCCTAAAGCTATTAACCTCTAAAGCTTCTGACTCTGATAACTCTTAAGAAAGACAGTACTCTCGAGGAGAGTCGAACTCAATGGAAATTATTAAGATTTATAAAGGGAGTAAAACCAGCGCCAGGGTGATGCTCAGCGCCAATCCAGCCGCTTGCAACAGAATCGACAGCGCGGTCTTCCTATCGGCTTTACGGTCCTCAGGATTTTGGACCCGTGACAAATCTCCCAACTTACCCAGATTGAAAGTTCCCATAAAACCATAAGCTAAACAGAACTTTCTTCTGGATTGAATGAATCCGATCGAGAAAACCATCAGCGGAATAAACATGCCCCAACGCGCGGAAGCAGTCGCGTCGCTACCAACTAAACCAATAAATGTTGAAAGTGAAAGAACTAGTCCGAGAATTGCCACTAATTGGCGACGTTTAGTCTCTTCTTTCCCAAGATTGCAGCTACCTGGGATATAGACAGGTGTGTTGGTTTGGCTCATTAGAAAGCCTCTTCCAACTCTTCCTCGCGATCCTCATCATCATTCCAAACCGCCTGCGCCTCGTCCTGTTTCTCTACCCAGGACAAAAAGGAGAGGACCCCCTTGAAAGCAACCGCCAAAAATGCAACAAATGCGGTAATTCTGCGCAAAGCTTTAATCACAAGATAAATCCTACGCCAGATTCGCCAAACTTTCCAAGGCTGCCATCGCAGCATTATGGCCAGCTATTCCAGAAACTCCGCCGCCTCGTACCGCGCCAGAGCCGGCGATGAAGATTCGCTTTGAATCTGTCTCGACCCCCCATTTCCGATCATCATCCTCGGTTTTCCAAGGAAATTGGAGATTGCCATGAAAAATATTGCCCCGGGGTAGACCAAGTGCAAACTCAAGCTCCTGTGGGGTCCTGGCTTCAATACACGGTTTTCCATCACTATCTCTTGCTAAGTAATCCTGAATTGGTTTCTCTAGATACTCATTGAGAGATTCTAAAACTCTGTTTACCGTAATCTCCTTTACCTCATCATGATCTTTATCAAATAGGGATGCAGGTAAATGCAAAGCAAATAAAGTCAAGGTATGAAAACCTTGCTTAACCAAAGTTTCATCCATTATTGATGTATCAGTAATTGTGTGACAGTACATCTCGGCTGGGATTTCATTTGGTATCTTGCCTTCTAGGGCCTGTTCATACGCTCGCTCTAATTGATAAAAGCTCTCATTTATTCTAAAAGTTCCCGCGAATGCTTTCCTCGAATCTATTCCACTCTTTAACTTTGGCAACTCCTGCAAAACCATATTTATCTTTAATTGGCAACCATCGAGAAGCTCTGGAGCGGGAACTCCGGCTAACTTCTCCAGTACTTTTGGCGCACAGTTTGCTAGCAGCACTTGGCTGGTGAAGCTTTCGCCCGCTTTCGTTATTACCTCAACAGATTTTGTGTTTTCCATAACCGATACCACTTCAGTCTCTGTTTTTATCAAAACTCCCAACTCTTCACAACGTCTCTTTAGCTCGGCGACCAAAGCACCCATTCCACCCTTAGGAACCTTCCATTCTCCAGTCCCATTTCCGACTAGATGATAGAGAAAGCATATGTTGGCAGCGTGGTTGTCCGCGCTCGTGAATGTGCCGATTAATCCATCAGTTAAAACTATTCCCTTCACTAGATCATCATAAAAATTATCATGCAAGGTCTGACCCAAGGTATTTTCAACCAACTCCACCCATGTCAATGGATCTACCATCTCCTGAACTTCTAAGGATGTCGGTAGTGGCTGCAAAAATGTGGGTGCTAAGGTTGCAGCAAAATCCTGAACCGATGCGTAGAAATTAATCCAAGCTTGCGCCTCATCACCGCCACCGGTGAGCAGCTCCATTGATTCATGGCTTTCCTGGTCAAAAACTCTATTAACCAATAAACCTTGATCGATTTCATCATAGTAAGGAGCATATGTCGATACGGAGCGACTTAAGCATTCAAAATTGAGTGACAGATCCTTGATTATCTGATCAGGTAGTAATGCCACTAAATATGAGTATCGGGAAAGTTTGGCATCAATACCTTTGAATGCAGAGATACTTGTGGTTGCACCACCTATGTAATCATTTTTTTCAAGTATAAGAACACGCTTGCCCGCTAAAGCCAAATAACAGGCTGCCACCAAACCATTGTGACCACTTCCAATAATTATTGCGTCGTAATCTGACTTCACAATTCTTTACCTAGACGCTTTCACCTAATTAAAGGCTTTTTTGAATACGATTAAAGGCTTCAATAATTATCTCTGGGCTAGTTCCGAAATTTATGCGGGCAAAGCTCTTGTGCTTGGGTCCGTACATGGCTCCCCCATTGATAGCTAACTTACCCCGCTCCAGAATGAGTTTTGTGGGATCCTCGCCTAACCCCAGATTTGAAAGATCTAACCATGCCAGGTAACCAAAATCTGGAATTCGATAGCCAATTGCTGGTAATTGCGTTTCTACTAGATGCCTAATCAATTTACGATTTTCATTTAAAGTAGCTAAAACTCCATCCAGCCAGGCCGCTGAGTCTCTGAAGGCTGCAGTCGCCGCGACCGCGCCGAAAAGCGAGGCGCGAAAAGCCACCGAAATCGGCATTGAGTTGATCTTCTCTTTTAACTCTTGAGAGCTAGTGATAATCAGTGCGCATTTCAAACCGGCTAAGTTAAACCCTTTGCTAGCGCTAGTCACTGTAATTCCTACCTCGCGAGCCGCATCACTAATCGCCAAAAACGGAGTGAAAGAGTTGGAATCGTAGGTTAGTGGGCCATGAATCTCATCGCTAATTATTTTGACTTGATACTTAACGGCTAGTTCAGCAAGTTTCGCCAAAATCTCTTTAGAGAAGATAACTCCGACTGGATTATGGGGATGACACAGAATGTGAACCTTTATTCCTTTTTTATACTCAGCTTCTATCGCATCTAAATCAAGAGAGTAATCAAGATTATTCTCTGTCAAAGGTACGTCAACCAAGTTTGCTTTAACTTCGCCAACCCACCGCCACATATTGTCGTAGACCGGAGAGTTAAGCATTACCCGATCTCCTGGATCAATGAGAGTGCGGATTACCTCTACAGTTCCTACCCCAACATCAGTAGCAATTCGCATCTGTGAAACATCAACATTCCAGTTCCATCTATGTTTAGCGAACCCTGCAAAAGCATCAAACATCTCTGGAAACGGCCCTAGATAACCGGTATCAGATCTTTCAATCATGTCTCTTAGGGCAAGTTTTACTTGTTCTGCTATGGGAAAATCCATCTCCGCAACTGGAAGAGGAAGCACATCAGATGGGAATTGTCGCCACTTAACACTTTTTCTATTTCGTAGATCTTGCAGAGACATTGCACTTATCGAACTAGCACTGGCCGAACTAGAAATGGCCGAATTGGACATAAACGGGAGTATGCCACTTTGGGACAATAACTTTAAGTAAAACTTTAAGTTTTTTTGAAAGCTTTATCCTTTGACAGATCCCGCAAGTAATCCGCGCACGAAATACCGTTGCAGGGCAAAGAAGACCGCCACCGGCACCAGAATTGACACAAAAGCGCCAGCGGTGAGTAACTCCCAATCCCCGCCCCGGGTTCCAGTCATTTCAGCTAATCTCACCATTAGCGGAGCGATTTCTCGCTTCCCTCCACCAAATGTCAAAGCCACTAACAGGTCATTCCATACCCAAAGGAATTGAAATATGGCAAATGAGGCAATCGCCGGAATACTCAGTGGTAAAACTATCTGACGAAAGAGCTTGAAATAGTCGGCTCCATCGACTCGTGCCGCCTCAATCAACTCTCGAGGTAATTGGGCTATGAAGTTGTGTAGCAAGAAGATTGCTAAGGGAAGTCCAAACATTGTGTGGGCCAACCAAATAGGAATAAAGGTTCCAGTTATGCCAAAACTCGGAATGACCGTAACGCTACCTATGTGTAAACCACCTGAGAATAGCTGCAAAAGAGGGATGAGAGACATCTGAAGCGGGATGACCTGCAGCGCAAATATCGAGAAAAAGATGAAGTTGCGACCTTTGAAGTCAAACCAAGCGATTGCGTATGCAGCAAAAATGGCAATGGTGATTGGAATTATTGTTGAAGGAACCACGATTGCAAAAGTATTCAAAAAATACTGACTTAAAGGCGGGGTTGCCCCTCTGCCTTCAAATAAAACTCGTGAGTAGTTCTCTAGTGTGAACTCTGGTTTCGTGAGTACCGTCCACCAGCCTGAAGTATTTATGCCAGTACTAGGTCTAAATGAGGTTACAAACAATCCAAAGGTGGGAATAGTC
Source organism: Candidatus Nanopelagicales bacterium (assembly GCA_030830475.1). Taxonomy (GTDB): domain Bacteria; phylum Actinomycetota; class Actinomycetes; order Nanopelagicales; family Nanopelagicaceae; genus MAG-120802. The sequence continues at coordinate 76,269 of JAURMX010000020.1, read as the reverse complement.
CAAATCGTAGCCAATAAAATCGCAGCAAAGCTTGCCCAAGGGCTGGATAGATGTGTCTTAACACTCTCGATATCTCTTACTTTTTTCCGCTTTAGGATATTTGTCATCGCTCTGCTCTCTCTCGACGCAGATGGACAACGTTATAAGCCACTAAAGGAAGCACTCCGATAAAAAGGATTATCGCCAAAGCGCTACCAGTTCCATAATTAAGGGCTCTAAAAGACTGGTTATACATTTCATTTGCAATAACACTGGTTTTAAAGTTTCCACCAGTCATAGTTCGAATTATGTCGAAAACCTTCAACGCGCCAATTGTGATGGTGCTTAGAACTACGATGATGGTCCCCCGAATCATGGGAACGGTAACCTTGCTAAAACGCTTCCAACCACTCGCCCCATCCAACATCGAAGCTTCCAGAATTTCATCAGGGATGGCCTTTATGGCAGCGGATAAGACCACCATGGCAAAGCCGGTTTGAATCCAAACAAAAACAATAATTAATAAAAATGTGTTTAAGGGAGAGGTAAGAATCCAGTTGGTAGGCACAAAACCTAACCACTCTGCAATCTGACTTAATAGACCAATTTCAGCTACTCGATCATTGGGTTGAAATTGATATACGAACTTCCAGATAATTCCGGCTCCCACAAATGAGATCGCCATTGGCATAAATATCAATGACTTCACAAGTCCCGGGCGACGCATTCGATCAGTTAATACCGCGATAGTTAGTCCAAAACCCGTTGAAGCCAGCGGTGCCACCACCATCCAGATGCCGGTATTTTTCAAAACCTCAAGAATTTCCGGCTGTGTAAAAGCCCAATGATAATTCTCCAAACCTACAAAGTTATCTCCTCTGGCATCTCGGAATGAGAGGTAAAGAGTTCTGAGGGCTGGACCAATCAACCCAATGAAAAGGAAAACTAATGCAGGAGTTAGAAATAGCAGATACTTCACATACCGTTGAATTTTTTCTGAGGCACGCTCGGCCAGCCAAAATGCCAACATGACAAGCAGTGCGAAAATTAAAACAGTCAGTACTAAACCAGTTAATTTGGAGAAAGCCTGCTCGAGTTGGGTTTGCCGAGCTGCTACCTCAAGCATTCCAACCCCCTCTGAAATATCGCTCTGAATCAGATTTCCCTATGTACAAATCTACTTTGCAAAAGAGGTGCGGTGAAATTACACCGCACCTCTTTCCAATTTAGTTAATCAACTATTTCTAGCTGACTCTCTAACCGTTAGGACTTAGGCCATGACTTCTCGATTGCATCAAGAACAGCCTTATCGGACTTGTTCTCGGCAACCCAAGCGGTCATTTCCTTCCAGAATGAACCAGCACCAACTGCAGCTGGCATCGCATCAGAGCCATCGAAACGGAATGTTGTTGCGCTCTTTAGGATCTCAACAGCATTCTTATTTACCGGATCTGCCACGTTGGCAACATCAAGGCCCTTGTTAGCTGAGAACCAGCCACCAAGTGCAGCCTTCTTGTTGTTCCACTCTGGCGAAGTTAGATATAGCTGAACAGCCTGAGCTGCCCCGCTGTCATTGAACGCACCAACGAACTCGCCGCCACCTAGAGCTGGACGCTGATCGGCGGTTACGCCTGGGAAGTAGAAGGTTGTAATTCCACCCTCTACATCAGTGTCTTCTGGAGTAACGATTGTTGCGCCGTAGTCAGCAGAAAGAATTCCACCGATGAATGAGGCTTGACGGTGCATTGCGCAAGATCCATCAACTAGTCCCGCTCCACCTTCTTGGAAGGTTGTTGTAGCGATAGCTGAAACATTGCCAACATACTTTGGATTCTTCAGGATCTTTCCAGCTTCCTTAAGAACCGCAGCAACCTTGGCATCGTTGAATGGCATGGTGTGATTTACCCAAGCATCATAGGTAGCTGCATCGTTTACACGAAGCATCAAATCTTCCATCCAGTCAGTTCCTACCCAACCTGTTGCATCGCCTGAACCAAAACCAACGCACCACGGTTGAACCTTGCCCTCAGATGCAATCTGATCTGAGAGTGCAAGTAGCTCGCTCCAAGTTGTTGGGATTGTCCAACCGTTGTCAGCAAAAGTCTTCGGTGAGTACCAAACAAATGACTTAACATTTGCGCCTAGTGGTGCTGCATAGAAGGTACCGTCAACTGTTCCGTATGCCTTCCAATCTGCGCCGTAATACTCATCAGCAGCTGCAGAAACATCATCAGAAGCAGGAACCATCTTTCCGGTTGCCACCATTGCTTTTAGCAAGCCTGGTTGTGGGAAGACTGCTAAATCAGGTGCTGTTCCACCTTCAACACGAACTGGAAGTTGAGCTTCAAACTCTGCAGTTCCATTCCAGTTAATTGTGATGCCGGTGCACTCTTCAAACTCAGCAAAAGATTCCTGATAAATCTCTGCCTCTGGACTGCGGATTGAAGAATAAATTTCAATTTCAGATCCATCATTTCCCTGGTATGCCTCATACGCATCGCAATTAGCTCCACTAGCAGAGTCATCTGAACTTGAACATCCGCTAAGGATTAGAGTTAACGCAGCAAAGGCTGATGTCGCCAAAATAAATCGACGACGCCGCAAAGTTGCGGTCATATAGTTTTCCCCTTTCGAAAGGACTACAAAAATCCTCAGATTGCTCCGAGGAATCCCGCACAGTCTTCTCTCAGCCTCGAGTTTGGGCAAGGGTTAAGCCATGTAAAAACTCTGCAAATGATTAACGGTTTGATTAACTACAAACGATTTCAGGGTGCTTACTTGGTGGGCTACCGCACGCTTTTGACCCAGGTGGTGCTGTGTGGTGGCAGCGAAAGACCCCCTGGCCCTGGAGCCAAATCGTTAGGGGCTGAGCAGAGAATAATCTCAAAGGCCCTAAAGGACTCCGGCAGGGATACCTGTTGCGCTTGTCCCGAGGTATTTGAATAAATCACATACTCGCTTCCTCGAATAAAGCCAATAACCTCATTTGATCTTGTCAGCCAATGGAATTCTGAATCAGCGAAGAGTTTTCGGAGCCGAAGAGATTTTTGATAAAGCCTTAAAAATGAAAGGTTGTTTCCATCGGTAGAATGCGCTTGTTTATCAACTGATTTATCTTTCCAATCACTCGGAATTGGCAGCCATGGCTTACTGGTGGTAAATCCAAACTGGCTTTGGTTTGAATTCCAAGGTAAAGGAACTCTGGCGCCATCACGACCTTTGTCTACGCCATTGGTTCTAAAGAAAACTGGATCTTGTCGATCTTGATCCGACAATGGTGCATCTGGAAGCCCTAACTCCTCGCCCTGAAAAACATAAACACCTCCAGGCAGTGCGTGGGTAAGCAGCGCAATTGCACGTGCTTTTCGCTCTCCTGACTCTGCTCCCCCCATTCGACTGACCAAGCGAGGTGAATCATGATTAGAAAGCACCCAGGTCGGTGAAGCTGCAACCGCAGCGACCTCCTGCAAAGTTTTATCAACAGCATTGGCTAGAAACTTTGCATCCCATTCGGCAATCAAGAAATCAAAATTGAATATTTGATGCAGTTCATCTGGTCTCACATAGAGGGTTGCTCTGTAACTCGGATGTACCCATGCCTCCGCAACGCTCATTCGATCATTGGGGTATGAGTCAAAAATCTTGCGCCACTTTCGATAAATTTCATGAACACCATCCCGATCAAAAAACGGTACATCAGAGAGCAGTGATTCTCTTTGCTCTCGTGGCATGTCGCTAACATCAAGTCGCAAGGCTCGAGTAAGACCTTCGGGATCTCGATGATCCTGCAAAATCTCATCTTTCACTAAGCCATGTGCAACATCAATCCGAAATCCATCTACCCCTTTATCTAGCCAGAATCTCAAACTCTCCTCAAAATCCTTATGTACATCCTCGTTTTTCCAATTCAGATCGGCTTGTGTTGAATCAAATAGATGTAGGTACCACTGACCAGGTCTCCCATCTAATTCAGTTACCCGACTCCAAGCCGGTCCGCCAAAAATCGAACACCAATTATTTGGCGGAATTTCTCCCTCGTCGCCTCGCCCATCAAAAAAATGAAAACGGTCTCGCTCTTTAGAACCAGGTTTGGAATTTAGTGCTGCTTTAAACCAAACGTGCTCAGTTGAAAAGTGATTTGGAACGATATCTACAATCACTCGTAATCCGAGCTTGTGGGACTCTTCAATTAGTGCATTGGCATCAGACATTTTGCCAAATCTGGGATCGACATCTCTTGGGTTTGAAACATCATATCCACCATCTTTATTTGGCGATTTGTAGAACGGGCTCAGCCAAATTGCATCAACTCCCAACTCTTTCAGGTAAGGCAATCGTGAAATAACTCCGGGAAGATCTCCCTCTCCATCACCATTGGAATCCTGAAAAGATCTTGGATAAATCTGATAGATAGCGGCCTCCTGCCACCACAACAAAGATTTTCTATTCACTGGAACCAACTTTTTTCTGTTAAATATCTAACCTGCGAGTCGAGTCTCTAACTACCAATGTAGTCGGCAAAGTTAAAGAGTGAGATTCACTCTTCGGAGATTTCAGTCGCTCCATTATTGACCACGCCGCCATTTCACCCATCAATTGAACGGGTTGTTCAATCGTAGTTAAATCGGAAAACTCAGCCATTTCATGGCCATCAAAGCCGATTATTGAGATGTCATCTGGCACCTTCAAACCATTTCTTCGAATTGCCTGTAGTGCTCCCAACGCCATTTCATCTGATTGAGCAAAGATTGCTGTTGGACGATCTGGCCGGGCCAATAAATCATCCATTGCCCTACTAGCGCCATACATAGTGAAATCGCCATAAACCTCGCGTGACGGTTTCCACTCTAAACCACTCTCAGCCAATACCTGCATAAAGCCATTTCTGCGATCTTGCGGAACGCTGAATCCAAAAGGATCATCTGGACGTCCGGAGATTAAACCGATCTTTTTATGGCCAAGATTTACAAGGTGTTGAGTTGCGGTTCGGGCGCCAGCAACATCGTCAATTGCAACACTTGAACAATCCGCGTGATGCATTCCTACCAATGCAATTGGAATTCCAAGTCCCAGCATCGATTCAAACTCTTCTTCCGTGGGTGGCAAGCTGATAACAACCAGAGCATCAACTCGTCCTTTCAACAATTGATGTTGAAATAACCTTTCCCTTCCCTTCATTTGAGAGAAGTTGTAGAGCAGGAGATCTAAACCAGCCTCACGTAAAGCTTGTTCAGCGCCATTGATAACCTGAGCGAAATACCAACGGGAAATGTATGGAGCCACAACTCCAACTGAATTGGTTCGGCCAAAGATAGATTTGGCGGTCGCTTGTGGAATCGCATAATTCAATTTTTCGGCAGCATTCAAAATCTTGTTTCGAGTCTCAGGATTAACATGATGCAAACCTCGCAGAGCCCGAGAAACGGTTGCTATGGAAACCCCAGCTTCTGTGGCGACCTCTTTAATGCCAACTTTTCCGTTACTCACCACTAACCTCCATCCCTGCAAAAGCTTTTTTTGACGCTGCAACCGACTGCAAGTGGCTAAAAATAGACTGCAAAACTGAAAAAGACTAGAGCTTTCTGAAAATTTACACTGCTAGCCTGCGGTTTATGCCCCAGAGGTTACCTAGTGCGCGGAAGATCGCATCCCACATAATTCAAGTAAACCCCCGGTTTGAGGTGGTAATCGAGCGCTCTGGGTTCTGCACTATCGGTACTAAAGTTGATAAGCGCTCAACTGCCGGAACAAACTCCAATAAAAGACGAGAATCAAACTTTGCTTCCCTGGCCTCATCAATTCTCTCGCAACAGCTCTCCACGAAAGCCGCTGCAACAATCATCGGTCGAGTAGAGGAAATTTGCGGGGGAAGCTTACAAGCCAAGAAATTGGCTGAAGTGTCTGCCGTAAAATTGCGAGCAGCGGGCTGCTCCAATTCAAAAGCTCGTGCGGTCAGAGAGTTGGCAGATGCAACTCTAAGTAACCAAATTCCAATGAGAAATCTCCATCGTTTAAGTGATCAACAGATCATGGAACATCTTTTGCCGATGTATGGAATTGGTACATGGACTGTAGAGATGTTTCTGATGTTTCAACTAGAGAGAGTTGATGTTTGGCCAGTTGGAGATTTAGGGGTTCGAAGAGGTTGGGAGCGTATTCATCGCATGCGCGATGAGATTACTCCAGAGGCGTTATCCAAAAAAGGAGAGTCATACTCTCCTTATCGCAGCCATGTAGCTTGGTATTGCTGGAGAGCGAATGAGGTTTTGCCGGCCAGGAGCTAGATAGCGAATGCAATTATGTGTTTTTGGGCTCCAACACCAAAGCAACTGAGTTTATGCACCAACGCTGATCGGTTGGAACCGCATATCCCTCACCCTCGAATACATGTCCAAGATGTGAGCCACATGCGGCACAGCGCACCTCTGTGCGAATCCGAGGCGCAAGTGAACTGTCCTCTAGAAGGATTACCGCATCATCCTTTGTTGGCGCATAAAAAGAGGGCCAACCACAGCCGGAATGGAACTTTTCATCACTTCTAAATAGCTCAGCGTTACATGCTTTACATTTATAAACACCAATAGTTTCAGTTTCATAATACTGGCCAGTGAATGCGACCTCAGTCCCCGCTTTGCGCAAAACTTCATAAGACAGAGAATCTAACTCCACCTGCAACTTTCCATCATCAACCTGAACCGGAAATGGTTTACCGGTGAGAGGGTTGATTTTTGGCAAATCTGCACCTGGTTGCATCTTCTCTCCTCTATTTATTTTGTTACTTTGGGAAATGACACTCCAGTGGAGGAATGACAGTCATATCCATTTGGATTTTTCTCTAAATATCTCTGGTGGTACTCCTCGGCCAGCCAATAAGTGTGTGGCGCAGCATCTTGAATCTCCGTGACAATCTCGCCATAACCTAGTTTCTTTAACTCATCGTTATAGAGCTCACGGGTATTAGCTGCTGCAATCATCTGTTCCTCAGTTGTTGTGAAGATTGCACTGCGATATTGGGTCCCTATGTCTCCCCCCTGCTTGTTGAGTGAGGTTGGATCATGCATGGTCCAAAACTCCTCTAGCAATCTCTCAAAAGAAATTTGCGAGGAATCAAAAACAACCTCAACGGTTTCGGCATGATTAGTTGTGCCGGTGCAAACCTGTTCATAGCTGGGCGCGGGTCTTGTTCCCCCCATATATCCAACTGAGGTCGAAACTACGCCCGGCATATTCCAGAATCTTCTTTCGGCGCCCCAGAAGCACCCGGTGGCGAAATAGGCTCTCTGCTTCATTTGCGAATCTTCGCATGAACAAACACTGATAATCTTGTCGAAAGCGCCCCCGTAGCTCAGGGGATAGAGCACCGCCCTCCGGAGGCGGGTGCACAGGTTCGAATCCTGTCGGGGGCACTCATCAATGGCGTAATTCACCTTTAAATTTCTCAAATTTCCCTCACAATCCCTTGAGTTAAAAACTTTCACGCGGGAGAATTGCTCGGTAATTAAGCCCATTCGGGCATCAAGCTCAAACGTTTGATTTCGTTGGCTTGCTGCCTGCTGTTCATGAAAGAGGACATATGACAATGGATTGGCGTCATCGCGCTGCATGCCGCGATGAGGATCCTGAGTTGTTCTTCCCAGTTGGAAATACTGGGCCAGCGATCGCACAGATTGAGGAGGCTAAGAAAGTTTGTGTGCGCTGCGAAGTGCGTGAACCATGCTTACAGTGGGCGTTAGAGAGCGGTCAAGATTCTGGTGTTTGGGGCGGATTGTCTGAAGATGAAAGACGAGCTATGAAACGACGTGCAGCGCGAAATCGTGCCCGTCTCATGGAGAACCAGCCCAACGATTAAACTCTTACCGATTAATTGGAAACTTGATTCGGAACTCAGTTCCTTTTTCCAATTGAACCAGCTCTAAAGAGCCCGCCAATTCATTTTGGGTTAAAGTTTGTACAATCTGCAAACCTAAATTCACCTCTTCTAAAGTGAAACCCTTTGGGACGCCAACCCCATCATCAATAATTGCTACCTGCATAACCTGAGCATCTCGCACAACGTGAACCTCTACCTTTGAACCCTCAGTAGAGACCCCATGTTCTAATGCGTTATGAACTAATTCCGTAACAACCAAAGCTAAGGGGGTCGCAACAAGTGCCGGCACTAAACCAAACTCCCCTACCTTGGAAATTTTGATTTGGTTGGGTCTAGTACTGAGCTCCACAGCGCTCTGCAAAATCTTGTTAATCACTTCATCAAACTGGACCGAGTTTTGGGCGGTGTTTGAGAGGGTTTCATGAACCAGAGCAATAGAAGCTACGCGCCGCACCGCCTCTTCAATTGCAGCACTGGCCGCACCATCTTCAATTCTTCTGGCCTGCAATCTAAGTAAGGCTGAAACTGTCTGAAGATTATTCTTCACTCGATGATGAATCTCTCGAATAGTGGCATCTTTGCTGATTAATGCACGATCTTTTCTACGCAGTTCGGTGACATTGTGGACCAACACCACAGCTCCGATGCGTTTTTCACCTTCGGTGAGTGGAATTGCTAGTAAATCAACAGCTCCTCCTGAATTTTCAAATTCAGCACGACGCAAAGTACGACCGCTCATAGCCACCTGCCAGTTTTCCTCACGTGGCTGCATGCCCTCACTCTTTAGGGTCAGTGAGTCAAGGACCTCGCCTAACTTGTGACCTTCTAGATCTCTCTCCCATCCAATTCTGCTAAATGCTGAGCGAGCATTTGGGCTGGCAAAAATTATTGAACCTTCAACATCAAGTCTTACTAATCCATCACCAACTCGAGGTGCGGCTTCGGCCAAATAAACTGAATCTTTAACTGGAAAGTTGCCTTCCGCAATCATGCGATAAATATGATTTGCAATCTCCCGATAATTTAACTCCAGACGAGATGGAGTGCGCATCGTCTCCAAGTTGCGGTGTCGGGAAATAACAGCAATTACCCTTTTTTGAAAGAGTACTGGAATCGTTTCTTCTTTAATTTTCAATTCACCAAATTGCTGTGGTTCTGTTTCTCGAATGATTTCGCCGGTCGATAATGAGTGATCCAAGTTTGGCCTCACGCCCCACGCGACCTCTTCGCCGATTACATCATGGGTAAATACAGTTGCGGCAGTCATGGGACGGATTTGAGCGATTGCTTTATGTCCTTCTGGCCAACTCTTCTCATCGCTTCTTTTCGGAATCCAAAGAACTAAATCAGCAAAGGAGATATCTGCCAAAAGCTGCCATTCTGCAACCAACTCCCCTAGCCGCGCGACATCCTGCACAGAGAGTGCATTTGAACCCTCAACAAGATGACGAAAAGGCATGAGCAGAGCGTACTCAAAGTTATTTGTTCAGATAAACCGCTAGTTCCTGGTACGCACGTCGCAGGGCACTTCGGGGAGAAACTTCGATGACTGAGGCGAATCTTCCTTGTGCACGATCCAAAAGCGAGTAATCAGCTGGAATTAAAAAGCTCCTCTGACCGGAGCTAAATTCATTTACCTTCTTTTGGAAACTTCGCTTTATGCCCTGTTGTCTGGAGGATGAGCCTACTTTGTTTAAAACATAGGTAACCTTCATATTGGGCATGAGAGATTGGAGTTGCAGATGAAACCTCTCCATTTGTTGCAGAGCATGGCTCTCAGACCCCGTCACAAAAACTAACTCTCGGCAACAATGCAAATATTCAGCAAAGATTCTGCCGGCCGTTCTTCTATCGCTTAAACTCACTTCAATGTCGGGAGCACTTCCCATATCTAAAATATTTAGTCTATCTCCCAGTAATTTAGGCGATCCCTTAAATTCACCAAAATTATGCTCCGCAACAGATAGTCGATCATTCAACTTCACCAGATGCTGATTTCTTTTCATGCCTAATAAGGGCAGCAAATCTCTGCGCAGCGGGTTAACATCGTTAAGAAGAACTTCACGATAGGTGGATAGCTCGGCAGAAATGTTGATTGCTACCGAGGTAATGCCTGGCGATGCCCAGCTGCCGGTAAATCCAATTGCGTTTCCTGTCGAGCGGGAGATATGGGTCTGCTTAACCTCTTCAACGCGACGCAGCCTTTCGTAGGCCATCTCAAACAATACCCCTGGACTCGGTGCACTATCCCCGTTTAGAACCAAGCAAGAGATGTTTTCAGAGAGGTATCTTTTAAGCTCCCAAAACTTAGAGATAAAGCTCTCGTCAATAACTAATAGATACCGCTGCTCAACCTGACAACTTTTCAAGTTAGCTTCAAGATCACCTTCTGTTAAGGCTCGAAAGTGAAGTTCGAACTCTCTCTGAGTCAAACTCTCTATAACCGCATCTTCGACTTGAAAGTTTGAGATAGCGGTGATTAATCTAATTTTCATAGGGTTTTTACGAGAACAAAATCATATTTGGCAATTGCTGAGACCAGTTCATTTACCAAACCCACTGGAACTAACAAGGTAACCGCTATTTCGCCACCTAATTTCCCAGACTCTGAATCGATTCCTGAAATCCCTACAGAAGAAAGCAGTAAAGCCGCCTTTGATTTGAGGTTCTCTTGAGTGAGTGAGGTTTGCTGCTTGGGCACTGCATAGACATCAACTATCTGACCGGTTTTGATTTGGTATGGCAGTCGGTTGATTGGAATAGAGATAGGCACCTCTCTCAAATCAGATATTGGTTCGGTAGTAACCGCATAGGCCGGAATTAACTCCTCAGCTCCGATTGGGCGAATTACATAATTGCCAAGTATCGAGTTCATGCCATCAAGGTAGAACTGGGCGTTATTAGGCATAAGCACATGTGTCTGCTTAATATCCTCATCTTTAATTAATGAGCCGGGAGCTAAATCCTTGGTTGCACTCCATACTGTGACCATGCGATTTGTAGAGCTCGAAAGAATATAGGCAGAAACAAATGATGTGCAGATCAGCAAAATACCAAAAGCAAGTCTTAGATTGAAGTTAACTTTGAACTGAGTGATCGAACTGAATTGGTTCAATGATTTGTCATTATTGATTTTTTGCTTCATGGCAGATAGATACACCGCTTAACACAGCAAGAGATTTATTATCCACAGGTAGTTTATTAGCCCCTTACCTAACTCATACTTAAGTATGAGGTGAACGAAACTGTGCTGGGCCAATCTGTGCCGATGAAAAATAACCAAATCACTTTGGAAACCACCTTGCAAACTACCTTGCAAACTACCTTGCAAACTACCTTGCAAACTACCTTGGATGATTTCATCCCGCATCCCACTTTGCAGTTCTTTATCAATTCAGAGAGCGAAATTGGCAAGTATCATCGCTCTAACAAGCTTTATCTAGTTCCCACTACCCATGGTGAGAGCTATGACCCAGATTTCGCTCCAAATCCATCTCCGCTTGCCGATCTTCCTAACTTAGATCGTTGGACCTTGACCTATGTAGTTAGCGCCATAGAGATAATGGCGGGACGGCGTCCAGTACAACAACTCTCCCGCTCCACCCATCGCTTTACCTACAACTCTTTATTACGAAACATAGGTTCAGTCACAGAGTTGCCAAAGATCAGAAGTATCCATAGAAATCAACCTATTGAGGGCGTAGTGGAGCTCACCGCAATCCTGAGCTTTAAAGATCGAGTTCGGGCACTGATCGCAAGATTTGAAGGTGTAGATAGGAAATGGCTTTGTACCGAGCTTGAACTGTTATGAGGCTCCGTGACAGCGTTTGTATTTCTTACCTGAACCACATGGACATGGTGCATTTCTTGAAGTTGCACCATCACCTGATGCGCCACTTGCAGTAGCAACGCCACCGGTTTCACTCGGAGCGGAGTAACGCAGAGCCTGATCTTGAGTCGGCTGAGATACACCCTTCGCCTCTGCTTGTTGGTTTTCAATCTTGACCTCAACGTTGAATAGGAAACCAACCATCTCTTCCTTAATTGCATCCATCATCGCGGAAAACAGTTCATAACCCTCTTTTTGATACTCAACCAATGGATCGCGTTGTGCCATAGCGCGCAAGCCGATTCCCTCTTGCAGGTAATCCATTTCATATAGATGTTCGCGCCACTTGCGATCAAGCACCGAAAGCAAAATCTTGCGCTCTAAATCCCTGGTTACTTCAGAGCCCAGCTCCTGCTCTCTTTTTTCATACGCAGCAAAGATGTCATCGATGATTCGTTGAGCAAGATAATCAGAATCCAAGCCGGTACGTCCACCTGCTTCATTCTCCAACTCTTGATAAGTGAACGAGATTGGATAGGTTGATTTGAGAACGGTCCAAAGTTGTTCGAGATCCCATTCCTCTGGAAAGCCTTCGCTGGTTGCGACAGAAACATATCCCCGTATGGTGTCTTCAATAAATGTAGAAACCTGTTCCTTGATATCAGCGCCTTCCAGCACCTCACGACGTTCCCGATAGATTACCTCGCGTTGACGATTCATGACATCGTCATATTTCAAAACATTTTTACGCATCTCGAAGTTCTGGGCTTCTACCTGCGTCTGCGCAGATTTGATTGCGTTGGAGACCATTTTGGACTCTATAGGGGTGTCCTCTGGAATACCTGCAGCGTTTAAGAAACGCTCAACTAATGCCGAATTAAAGCGGCGCATCAACTCATCCTGAAGCGACAGGTAAAAGCGTGATTCACCGGGATCGCCTTGGCGACCAGAACGTCCTCTTAGCTGGTTATCAATACGCCGTGATTCATGACGTTCGGTACCTAAAACATAAAGTCCACCTAGAGCAACTACCTCATCATGCCCCTTGGCTACCGCGGCTTTTTGCTTCGCTAACTCTGTCGGCCATAAAGATTCATACTGCTCGGGATTGTCTACCGGAGAAACTCCTTGACGCTGCAATTCATAATCCGCCATGAACTCGGGGTTGCCACCCAGCATGATGTCAGTTCCACGGCCCGCCATATTTGTCGCAACTGTTACCGCGCCGGTGGTACCTGCCCGCGCAATAATGGCAGCTTCGCGCTCATGTTGCTTTGCATTGAGAACTTCATGCGGAATTCCCTTGCGACGCAAAGTTTGCGATAACAACTCAGATTTTTCTACGCTAACGGTACCTACAAGAACCGGCTGACCCTTGCGATGGCGCTCAACTATGTCATCAGCTACCGCCTCAAACTTTGCCGCCTCAGTTTTATAAACAAGATCCGGCTGATCAATACGTTGCATACTCTTGTTGGTTGGGATTGGAATTACGCCCAACTTATAGATCTGCAGAAACTCGGCTGCCTCGGTCATGGCGGTACCGGTCATACCGGCCAATTTCTCGTACAAGCGGAAGTAGTTCTGCAAAGTAATAGTGGCCAGAGTTTGGTTTTCATCTTTGATATCTACCCGCTCTTTTGCCTCCAGAGCTTGATGTAGACCTTCGCTGTAGCGCCGCCCTGATAAAACTCGACCAGTATGTTCATCAACTATTAGTAGCTCACCATTCATAATCACGTAATCGCGATCTTTTTTGAATAGCTCCTTGGCTTTTAAGGCGTTATTCAGATATCCGATCATTGGAGTATTAACTGATTCGTAAAGGTTCTCTATGCCTAGTATCTCTTCAACCTTGGTGACGCCAGCATCAAGAATTCCAGTATTTCGCTTCTTTTCATCAACCTCATAATGCTCACCGCGAATTAATCGATCGGCAACTTTGGCAAACTCCACGTACCACTTAGTGGCCTTATCCGCTGGTCCACTGATAATTAGAGGAGTGCGTGCCTCGTCAATCAAAATCGAATCTACTTCATCAACTATTGCAAAGTTATGTTCGCGTTGCACGCAGTCCGCCAAATTCCAAGCCATGTTGTCCCGGAGATAGTCAAAACCAAACTCATTATTTGTTCCGTAAGTGATGTCTGCGGCATACTGCATACGACGTTCTGCCGGAGTCATTGAAGCCAAAATGACCCCAACTTTAAGACCCAAGAAACGATGAATACGTCCCATCCACTCGCTGTCGCGCTCTGCTAAATAATCATTGGTAGTGACAATATGAACACCAAGACCAGTTAAGGCATTTAGGTAAGAAGGAAGAGTTGCTACCAAAGTCTTTCCTTCACCAGTGCGCATTTCCGCGATGTTGCCGCGATGCAAGGCAGCGCCACCCATTATCTGAACATCGTAATGACGCTGGCCTAAAGTTCTTTTTGAAGCCTCTCGTACGACCGCAAAAGCCTCAGGGAGGATGTCATCTAAATCTTCACCTTGATTGAGACGATCTTTGAACTTATCGGTCATGGCACGCAGTTGCTCATCACTCATCGCAGCAAAGGTTTGTTCATGCGAGTTAACCTCTACAACAATCTTTTCGAGTTGTTTCAAAGCCCGACCTTCGCCAGCGCGAAGAATCTTGTCCAGAATTGCGACCACGTGTCAGCCTTCCATGGGTTGTTTCAAGGTAGGTTCCTTATGGGCCTATCGTATTAGTAGGTGGTGGGCGGACGCACATGCGGTTGCTGCGCCTAAAACTGTCATTTTTCTCTCCCTAAGGGCTGATTCGGCGCTCAAAAGAGTGGCTCCTGATGTAACAACGTCATCGATCAAGATAATCGGTTTTTTGGTCATTGCCTCGATCTCTCGTTCACTTTTAATGAGCCGAAAAGCATTATCTAGGTTGTTCTTTCTCTCTTGGTAATTTAATCCGGATTGATCAAGTACTGATTTATTGTGCTTCAAAGCCTCTTTCCACTGCACAGAGGGGAATCCTGCTTGCTTAAGTTGGCCGGTAGAGATTCGTAGTATTGGGTGTAGAAATGAAATACCTCTCCTGCGCAAAGCTTCTTTAGAGGATGGAATTGGTACAAGTAGGCAAGAGTTTAAATCAACGAGATTGCTCCATGAGATCAGTGAATTGGCTAGCGCTTTAGCTAAGAGTTTTTGTGCAATTCTCAACCCATCCTCTTTTGCTTTCAACACCACACCTGAAACCTCACTGCTATAAGGAACTGTCGATTGGATTTCTAAGGTATCAATTGTGAATCTTCGGGGGGCTCTTTGCCATGGCGCTTTGCAATCCTCACAAATATCTACCAACTCTTTTTCACAGACAATGCAATTTTCAGGAAATACCAGGGTCTGTAAGCCAGATGCAATTTCCTTGAGGCTATTCAAAATCATAGTAATTGATCTGATCACAGATCAGAGATGAGAAATAGAGTGAGAGACTAAATTGTGGGAATCTCGGAAAGTGGAAAATCAGAAAATGCAATTCCACTTACCTTTGGTAATGTGATAACAAAGTTGGATCCTTTTCCGAGCTCTCCCCATACACTTATTACACCGCCGTGTAACATCGCATCTTCCTTAGCGATTGCCAATCCAAGGCCGGTACCTCCTCTCTCACGAGAACGTGATGGATCAGCGCGCCAGAATCGATCAAATACCCGTTCAATCTGCGGCTGGGATAATCCAACTCCATAATCTCGAACTGAGATAGAGACTGCTGCTTGATTTTCCTTGATGGTTACATGTATCGGCTTACCCTCTGAATGATCAACTGCATTTGCCAATAAATTTCGCATAATTCGCTCAAACCTTCTGGAATCAGCCTCAAGCATTACCGGATCTGCTGGGCAGCTGAGGTGAAACTGAGTAGCTCGTCCCTTCGAAGCAATCTCTAAATCCTCTACACAACGACGCACTAATAAGTTGGCATCGATTTGATCCAATGAAAGTGTTGCTACTTCAGCATCAAATCTGCTCACCTCAAGTAGATCAGAGAGCAGATTTTCAAACCTATCAATCTGTGAAACTAGTAATTCAGCGCTTCTGGAAATATTGGGGTCAAAGCCATCCCTTGCGGAGTGAATGACATCAGAGGCCATTCTGATTGTTGTTAGTGGAGTTCGAAGTTCATGAGAAACATCCGAAACAAATCTATGTTGAAGCCGCGAGAGATTCTCTAATCGAGAAATTTGTTGCTCAAGCGTGTCTGCCATTTCATTGAATGCCTCTCCCAATCGAGCAACTTCGTCCTCTCCCTTAACCTCCATTCGCTTCGATAAATCCCCGGAGGTTAACTGCTCTGCAATTTCAGCTGCGTATTTAACGGGCCTGATAACCCTTCGCAAAACTACTGATGCAACAATCATGATTAAGGCAATCAACAACAAACCGGTTCCCCACATAGAGCGACCGATTAAGTCAATAGTGCGTTGCTGAGCATCAAAACCAAACAAAACATACATTTCATACTTGCCTACATTTGGAAGAGATAGCAGTGTTCCTATTACTACACCATTTAAACTCTCACCATTTACATAAAGTAAATTGGTTTTTCGCCAGGTTAACTGATCACTTTCCCGAACTATTTCGCGGAAACCCGCTGGGATTGAACTTGGCTCCAGGAAGTTTGAGGTTGAAACTGCAGGTATCCCACGCAACTCGCGATCTTCACTCTGTAGGAGCGCAACCTCACGCCCTGACTCCCTAGCGCTTAAATTGCTAGTTTTAACAATCTCTGAAATCAATGAACGGTAATCTTTTTCGGAGCTAACCCCTGTGACTATGAATCGATAATCAGCATATTGGATGGCAGATTGAGCCTCAGAAATTGAGGCGTTTATCTTTTCATTAATGATTCCATCAGAGATTCGACCGTAAAGATTTGAGCCCAGAAAATAGATGATTCCAATGGAGATGAACCCCGAAACAACAAAAACTCTGCGGAATAGTGATCTGCGAAAGAATCTAGGTACAAACACGCAGATACCGTTTCCTAATTAGCCTCTATGGCCCGTAGTGCCTGCTTTGTAACCAATGCCTCGAACGGTATTAATAATTGTGGGGTTTTCTGGATCATGTTCAATTTTGGCCCGCAATCTTTGAACGTGGACATTCACTAGCCTGGTATCGGTTGAGTGTCTATATCCCCAAACTTCACCCAATAAAGCCTCGCGGGTAAACACTCGACCAGGCTCTTTTGCTAGAGCAACCAGCAAATCAAACTCTAGCCGGGTCAATGGAATCTCTTTTCCACCACGAGATACAGTGTGTTCAACAATATCAACAGCCAAATCCCCGATTGTTAAATTACTAGAAATCTCGCCACCAGCACGACGCAATCTTGTTCTGATTCGCGCCACCAATTCAGAAGGCTTAAATGGTTTGACCATGTAATCATCTGCGCCAGCTTCTAGTCCTTTAACGATGTCATGTGTATCGCTTTTGGCTGTGAGCATAACAATTGGAACCCGCACCGATTGTTTGCGAATCTGCCGGCAAACCTCTATGCCATCCAAGCCTGGCAACATTATGTCTAACAAAACTAAATCAGGTGGGTTGTTTTTGAATACCTCGACAGCCTCATCGCCTCGACTTACTAGATCTACCTCAATGCCAACACCATTTAATACGATGCCCAACATTTCAGCTAGATCTTGGTCGTCATCAACGACCATTACCGAGGTCATTAGCTACCGTGCTTCCAGGAGTTTAGGTACTCAACCTGGATTGGAGTTAAGGTGTCGATCTTTGCACCCATGCTCTTTAGCTTTAAGGAAGCAACCTCTTTATCAATCTCTGTCGGAACGTAGTGAACACCTGGGGTTAAGTTTTTGGCGCTTTTCACCAACCACTCAGCTGTAAGGGCTTGATCCGCAAATGACATATCCATAACAACGGCAGGATGACCCTCTGCCGCTCCCAGATTTACTAATCTACCCTCGGCGATAAGAAGGACGCGATTTCCATTGGAAAGAACATACTCATCGGTTTGATGGCGGATTCTTGGATTCTTCTTAGTGTTCTTTTCCAACCAAGCCACATCAATTTCAATGTCAAAATGACCCGCGTTGGCCAAGATTGCTCCATCTTTCATAACGGCAAAATGCTCGGCGGTAAGTACGGTGCGATTTCCAGTTACAGTTACAAAAACATCTCCAATTTTTGCTGCTTCGATCATCGGCATAACTCGATAACCCTGCATTAGTGCATCAAGTGCTTTGGTGGGATCAATCTCTGTAATGACAACATCCGCTCCCATACCGCGAGCACGTTCTGCAACACCCTTTCCGCAGTAACCAAAGCCGCCGACAACAAATACCTTTC
This sequence comes from Candidatus Nanopelagicales bacterium, assembly GCA_030830475.1. Taxonomy (GTDB): domain Bacteria; phylum Actinomycetota; class Actinomycetes; order Nanopelagicales; family Nanopelagicaceae; genus MAG-120802. The sequence continues at coordinate 58,252 of JAURMX010000020.1, read as the reverse complement.
CTCCCAATAGTTGGTTAGTCGCACGGAAAATAGCATCAACGGTCGATTGCCCTGTTCCGTAGCGATTGTCAAACATATGCTTGGTATCTGTGTCGTTAACCGCAATCATCGGGAATGTTAAAGCTCCGTCTTGCGCCATTTGTTGCAATCTGATGACACCAGTTGTTGTTTCTTCGCAACCACCTGCAATATTAGGAAGCAGCTCTTTGCGGGTTGTGTGCAAGGTATTTACCAAGTCGCAACCATCATCAAATACTTGATGAGGTTCGATATCCAGTGCTGCGTTTATGTGCGCGTAATATCCATCTCGATCCACCGCATTGCGGGCAAAAACACTGATTCCATATTCATGTACCAAAGCGGCAGCGGTGTCATCTTGAGTTGAGAGTGGGTTTGAGGCACACAGTGCAATCTCTGCGCCGCCCGCCTTCAGAGCTCGCATGAGATTAGCGGTCTCTGTAGTCACATGCATGCATGCGGAGAATCTAATTCCAGTGAATGGCTTCTCTTTTTCAAATCTCTCTCGAATCTGTGCAAGAACTGGCATATTGCGTTCTGCCCACTCGATGCGCTTTTTACCCTCTGCCGCTAGAGATGGGTTAGCGATGTCATGTTTAGGCGTTGTTTGGGTAGCTAGATTCACTTGGTTAAATCCCCTTCGAGAGCGCTGAATTTTGGCTTAGTTTAGCGGTTTGCCATAAGCCGCAACACCAGCTCTTGCAGCCTCATCATTTCGGCTTCAGAACCTGCCTCTACATTCAACCTTAACAATGGCTCAGTATTAGAGGGTCGTACATTGAAAGACCAGTTAGCTGCAGAAACCGTTAAGCCATCTAATTCATCAAAATGCAATGTTTCATTAGCCCCGATTTGGTCTGCATTGGAGAAATGTTCCCGGATTTGAGCAATTGTCCTTTGTGTATCTGCAACTTGGGTATTTATCTCTCCACTTAGAAAGTAGGTATTGTATTGAGAGATTAACTCAGAGAGAGGAGTTTGAGAGTCCAAGAGGGCAGCAATAGCGTGTAATGCCGCAAGCATTCCAGAGTCAGCACACCAAAATTCTTTAAAATAGAAATGGCCGGAGTGTTCTCCACCAAATACAGCATCATGATCAGACATCATTTTCTTTATATAGGAATGTCCAACACGACTCTTAAGTGGCTCGCCACCATTTTTCAGAATTACCTCAGGCACTGCACGTGAGCAGATTAAGTTGTAAATAACTGGTGCACCTGGATACTTCTTTAACTCACGTTCGGCAATCAGCGCGGTGAGCGCAGATGGCGAGACCAGATTACCTTTTTCATCTACCAGGAAACATCTATCAGCATCTCCATCAAAAGCCAGTCCAATATCAGCTGACTTCTCTTTAACTAAAATTTGTAGATCAACTAAGTTACTGGCATCAATGGGGTTTGCTTCATGATTTGGAAAGGTTCCATCTAGTTCAAAATAGATTCCATCAACCTGCGCATTAATCTGTTTCATAACCGCAGGAGCCGTGTGGCCCCCCATGCCGTTTCCAGCATCTATGGCGATTTTTAGCGGACGACCTTGAAAGGTTTTATCAAAGATATTTTTGGCAAATAAAGAAAAGAGATATGAGACGTACTCGGGAAGTAAATCACGTTGGGTTTCTTTGCCAACTGGTCGATTGGGTATCGGAAAACCTTCTGTTAAGGAGCCGACTATCTGTTCTTTTAGCCATAACAAACCAGACTCTTGGCCAATTGGCTTAGCGCCGCTTTTGCACAATTTAACCCCGTTATAGGCAGCTGGATTGTGGCTCGCTGTGAACATTGCACCGGGGAGATTTAGGTGGCCAGAGGCAAAATAAAGCTGATCTGTTGAGGATAATCCGATTCTAATTACATCTAATCCTTGTGAGGTTACTCCGTCAGAAAATGCGGTTGCCAGATCTGGTGAAGATGGGCGCATATCCTCTCCGACAACCACTGTCGCCGGCTCACGCTCTCTCTCTACGAATTTGGCAAATGCGATTCCCAATGCAAAAGCAAAATCAGCAGAAAGTTCATCATCGACTAAGCCGCGTATATCGTAGGCCTTGATTATTTTGTTAATGATTCCAAGGTTCATTTGTAATCAATCTTGATTTGGGATTGAACGAAGATGCCCTCTCCTGCCAATTTCAGGAGCTATGGGATGTGAAACACTCTCCTGTTTTGCGACTTGGCGGATTGCTTCAGCAACGGCAAGAATGTCTTGCGGAGATTGCTTGGGAGAAGGGTGATCAGACTTATTCTGTATAACGCTCCAACCCTTTGGCACAGTTAGTTTTTCAGAGTGTTGTTCACAAAGATCATATGCATGAGGCTCTACATAGGTGGAAAGAGGTGCTAGTACAGCACTTGAATCAGCATAGATATAGGTCAATGTCATAACTGCATTGGAAAGACATCCTGATCTGGTACAGCGTCTACCAACAACGCTAGGAATCTGAGATTTGCTCCGATTGCTGTCGGCGCCGCTGTTGTTGGTCATGGCGTGAGATTAGTCTGGTAATCTATTAAAAAGTTGGATTGTTGGGCATTTCTACCAATTCAAATTAATCAACTTGTTTTTCTGGTTGGCTGAATCACCGCAATATCGGGTATTGGCTTAGAAGCGCTCTCCAGGCTAGCTCCAGAGGCTAGGAGTAGATGTGTAACCCCATCTCTTGAGATCCAATTCATGGCAGCCTTAGCTCCAGATTGATTTGTAAAGGTGATAAGTCTGGTGTTAGCCGGTACTTTCCAACTTAAAACTTCCTCACCTATCAAGTTCCTACTGAATTGCTTTCCTCTGTTATTTCGCCAATTAACAATTACCTGAATTCTCTCAGCTACAAAGGTAACCCTAGGTTCAAGTCCATAAAGATTCATGGAAACACTTCCGAAACTTTGTGAGGGTGCACTCCACATAAAATCAGATACCGAACCACTCCTGACTGTAGTGAATACGCTGGCCACTATCGGCGCAGAGCTAGAAATCTTGAGTGCAAATGTTTTGCCACCTAAATCCACCTCTGATAAATCAAAGTCGTTTACCTGTTGGGCCTCAATTTGAAGGTTATCAAATCCAACTGGAATAAATACTCCCTCTGGCGATACAACTTCAATACTGACATTTGCATCCACTTGACCAGCGCTCATTATCCTAATCTTGTGAGCAGCCCTATTGTTTCCGCCATATCGAATTGGCAGTGATGCAATTACCAAAGACTCCTCAGCCTTAGAGATTGGGGCTACGAAATCAGCACCCAAGTTGTTTAGACCACGTACTCTCTCATCCAATAGATAGCCAACTACCCGACCACTTCTGGTCTCAACCTTCAACACAATTCGATTTGCACCTGGATCAAAGCTATCAACTCGCACGACCTTATCTGAAGAGGCCTTGATGGTAATCGGAACTGTCGCGCCTCGGCCGTTTTCGGAAAAACTTGTCACATCTACGATCGCATCTCCCAGGCCGCTATTTACCAAAATTAATTTAGATTGACTCGTAACATTTGCGGTGCCACCAACAAACCAAGATGTTTTGCTGCTATCTGCACAGGTAAGAGCCGCCGTCCAACGATTAGAGCTCGATTGAATTTGATTAACGTTGGTAGGAGTTCCTTCAATAAATAGAGCGTTTTTTGAGATGGAGTAGCTGCCCTGACCGTTCTTGCGAAGTTTGGCGTTTGGCTGGGCAAGTTCACGAATCAAGGTACTTTTGCTAGGGAGCAGATTTGTAGTCCGCGAATCTCCAACCGCTCCCGGACAAACCGTTGCTGAGTAGCTTTGAGTAATTTCCCTTGAAGAGATGTTTTGAGGTAACAAGTACGCGATGTGCGCTGCGACAACAAAGAAGAGCAGGGCAAAGGAGGCTCTGGTCTCTTTCATGCCAACTCCTCCTCTCGCATCTGACTTCTCTTGCGTCTTGCTGGCAGGGCGAGAATGATCAAAGTGACGAAGGTGATTAACTGCAGAGAAATCCAACCGCGACGAGATGTTGCATCATGAAAAATTATGAACTCTCCCGGTTCTGACACCCTAAATCTTGGAACTCCACTCTCGGTAACTGTTGCTTGAACATAAGTTCCATTTAGTAATAATTTCCAGCGATCATCATATTTTTCTGTAATTACAATTGTTCCTGAAGTTGTTAGTGAACCTTGAGCGCCGATATCGCCGCTTGGCAATACTGAGTACATTCCATCATCTGACAGAAATGAGATATGTCCCAGCGCCCCCGGAACTTTCCATGAAATACCTTCATTTGTATCAGCAGCTCGGGTGAACCCTCCAGCTCCATCTATAGTTCTAACTAAATCATAGTTCAAAGGGCGAGCCATAAAAATGTAGCGAATGCCAAACTCTGCAAATACTTGACTGCTCGTTACTCCAGATCCAGAAACCAAGTCATTGATCGCCTTGGTTACAACTGGAGATAATCCTGTAATGACATCTGGTTCTCCCAGTTTTAGATCCCTATCTCTTGCAATGAAATAATAAATCCGACCATCTTTGTTTCTAATTACTAAGGTTTTAAACTTATCTGCAGTCTGGGCATTTGCGCTCAAAAACGCCGGAAGAGCTGAGTTCTGCTTGGTGTGCAATGGGGTGCTCACGGCACTGGATACCCACCAAGTTGCGGTAGTTAATACTGAAAGAGTTGCTATCACGCTGGTAATTCCCAACAAGATGTGTCGGTAGTCAATATTTGATTCTGACAGCTTAGGAACATAGTGATCGACCATTATGATTGCAGCTAGCAGTGCCACTAGAGTGGGAATCACCAACAAAGAACCAACCCATAGATTCTCAGCTTCAAAGCTGCCATGTCCCGCAACCTGTCTCGAACCTAAAATGGCTGCGAATCCGATAAAAAATAATGCGATCTCTCCAAGGCGGGCGGTTTTGCTAACGAAGGTAGCAATCAATGAAATCAAAAGTATTGGAGACAACATCCAAATAGGTGGCGCGCCCAATCCACCTGGATTTGCCAACAGTAGAGAGAAGACCTCGCCTCCCCCAATAGTTACACCTGGATCAAGCAGAATTCTGGATGGATGCAAAATGAACTCTAGAGACCAAGGCGCGTTAACAAGTATTGGCGTGGCGATAAGTACTATTCGACGTGAATTTTTCCCATCAAATATCTCTTTATTGAGTGGATTAATTTTTGAATTAAACGCCACAACATCAAAAATAACTAGAATGAACTGCCACAAAACTATTGTCATGAAAGCCAATGGTGAAAAAGCGCAGACAATAGATAGCAAAAGTGCAAGCCACCAAGTTTTTCTCCAACCTAAATTCTCTAACTGTTCTAATCCAAATAGTGCCCGAATTAACCAAGGTCCGATTACAACCAATATCACAGTTCCCAGTCGCCCACTATTTATGGCCGCCAATGTTGTGGGAGAGAAGGCATAAAGCAATGCCGCCCCGAGGGCAAGAAAATGCATTTCAGTAAACTTTCGGGCAAGTGAGTAAGCACCCCAGAGAGCCAATGGAACCGCTGCGATAAATAACGATGTAACAAAAAATGATGAGTTGGCAGCAAAAGGAAGTGCTGCAATGCCAATGAAGGCTACCCAGGGTGGCACATTTGCGCTGGAGCCCAAACCGACTGTGTGCCAGGAATCTGAATAAACGCTCAATAAATCTAAAGCACTGGAAGGTGTTTCAGGCAAAGCTCCGCCGACAATTGTTCCAAAACGTGATCTAGATGCGATCAAAGTAATTATAAAAACCAGAATTGAAATTGAGAGGATCGGATGTTTGAGTAGCCATGAAATAGGTGAAGGCGGTTTTACCAGTTCGATATCTGCATTTTCTAAAGCTTCGTCATTTAAATCCAAAGCAGATCTAGTATGGGTAGACCCATCATCTTGTAGCGAGCTATTTCGCCAAGCCCGAGAAATCGCAGCTCTCGCCCTCTCTATTGCTAACTGCAGTTGTGAGCCACGCGGTGGAACAAAGCGAGCTATTACCTGCGATGAAACCAAGCGATTCTTGCGTCGGTTTCTTCGAGCGCGGATTAGATCTTGCGGTTGCAAAATTAATAAACCAACCGCTGCTATTTCATCAAGTGCGTAGCCCGGCAACTTTGCCAGCAAATACCCAATTGCGCGCGCAAATGAAGCGCTTAGCAGTTGCAAAGCAATTAGTGGCATCATCCACCAAGAAACATTGACGAGCATTACGTATGCAGCATGTCTTCGATCCAACAACAGGGGACGATGCAAGAAGGTGCCGGAAACATCGATACTGCGACGTTCATTTGCGGCTGCCTCTGCGTGATAGGCAACGGCTTGAGGTGCAACGATTACCGTATGCCCTGCAGTATGTACTCTCCAACCAAAATCAACATCATCTCTGAATAGAGTTAACTCTGGATCAAAACCACCCAACTCTTCAAAAACATCCCGTCGTACTAGTGCGCCCGCGGTACTAACCGCCAACACCTCACTGACATTGTCATGTTGGCCCTGATCTGCTTCTCTATATTCCAAGCCGGTCCATCGCGCTCCATTGCCGGCGATGCTTACACCGACCTCTAACAAATGGTTTCGATCATGCCAACCACGTAATTTTGGTCCCACAACGGCAACGCTGGGTCGTTCCTCTACCGCAGCCAACAACTCAGTTAACGCATCGGCGGCTGGAGCGCAATCATCATGAATCAACCACAACCATTCCGTGTTATCACTTGGAGCAGGTTTCAATTTTGAGCTTGCCAGTGCTTCACTTACGGCTGCTCCAAAACCTTTATCTCTATCGGTAATGACTGTGGTTATGCCCGCGCTCTTCAATAGTTTTACAGAACTATCCTGTGAACCGGTATCAATCGCAATTACTTGATCGATAACACGACGTTGCTTGGCAATTGATGCGACAACTTCAGGAAGCCAAAGCGCACCATCATGAGAAACGATGATTGCAGTTACAAATTGTTTGGAAGTCGGCATCTCACCGCCTCTTGCTTAAATGAAAATATAAGGTTTTTGGATGAAAGGTATTTACGCGGGACGACGCTTGAGGCGACGACGTTCGCGTTCAGATAGACCGCCCCAGATGCCAAAGCGTTCATCATGAGCGAGTGCATATTCCAAGCACTCTTGTCTGACCTCACAAGAGAGACAGACTCTTTTTGCCTCACGGGTTGAACCACCTTTTTCAGGGAAGAATGCTTCTGGATCAGTTTGGGCACATAGCGCTCGCTCCTGCCATGACAGTTCAACGATTTCGCCATTACCCAATTGGATGCTTGGACCGGGAATGAAAGTCTGCTCTATGCGACGAGCATCAGTCATTAGCAATACTCCTATGACAGTGGCCCACACCTTACGGCGGGCCCAATGGGGAGAATTACACGCGTGTTATTCCCAGGAGTCAAGCCGCAAAGTCCGGAAATCCAGGTCAAAAATCAGATTTTTAGGGGTATTTTGTTGAGATACCTCTCAATTACCGCAAATTCGAGATTTATTCACCGATTATCTCGTCGATTAGTTTGCTACCAGGTGGAATCACTTGGCCTGATGCAATATAGCTATCTCGAATCTCGCTTCCCGCCCCAACATTTGCCGAAGCGGAAATCATTGAGCCCGAGATTGTGCAGCCCTCATGAATCAGCACACCATCCTCGATCGTCGAACCCTCTCCCACATGGGCGCTGGGATGAATCTTGGCATTTGATCCAATCAAACATCCATTTGCAACCCCACTTGTAGCGGCCGATAACTCTGGTTTAAGAATCAAATCCTTAGAAGCTTTAATAAAAGAGTGTGGGGTCCCCATGTCAATCCAGTAGTCATTATCCAAAAACCCAAACAAATCAAATCCATCAGATAGCAACTTGGGAAAGGTATCTCTCTCAACGCTGACAATCTGCCCGTTTGGAATCTGCTTTAAGGCTCGATTGCGAAATATGTAGCAACCCGCATTTATTGTGTCTGCAATTGGGTTATCCATCTTCTCCAGAAAACTTTGCACTCTTCCTTCTTGATTGATAGGAACACATCCATAAGCACGCGAATCTTGAACCTGAGTCAAGTAGAGAGTGACATCGGAGCAAGTCTTTTCATGAAATGCAATTTGATCACTTAGATTGTGACCACTTAAGACATCTCCATTAAAGATTATGACTGAATCATCATCGGACAGATTCAATTTGCTTGCAGCGTTTGCGATTGCGCCACCAGTTCCGAGCGGAACCTCTTCAACGGCATATGTAATTGAGATTCCAAACCTTGATCCATCCCCAAAATACGGCTCAAAAACCTCTGCTAAATAAGAGGTTGCAAGCACCAGCTCTTTAATACCCGAGTTACGCGCTTTAACAATCTGATGCTCAGTAACTGGCTTTCCAGCTACTCGCAACATCGGCTTTGGTGTGCTGTTGGTAAGTGGCGCTAGACGGGTGCCCTTTCCGCCAACTAGCAAAATACCTTTAGTGACCATTATTAGGCACTCAAACGTTTCGCAGCTTCATTTATTTTTTCATCAGTTGCCGTGAGTGCGATGCGAACGTGGCGTGCACCTTTATTTCCATAGAAACTTCCTGGAGTTACCAGCACCCCCCGATCAGCAAACCATGCAACGGTTTGCCAATCCTCTTCACCACGACTGCACCACAGATATAGCCCAGCCTCTGAAAACTCAACTTTAAACCCCAAACCCTCAAGTGTTTGTCGCAGAACGGCACGACGTTTTTTGTAACGCTCTGCTTGTTGCTGAACATGGATTTCATCCTTTAAAGCTGCAGCGGTTGCTAACTGCACAGGAAGTGGAACCATCATCCCCATATGTTTTCTGATTTCTAACAATTGTTTTATGAGTTTGGCATCACCTGCAATAAATGATCCTCGGTAACCGGCGAGATTTGAACGTTTTGATAATGAGTGAATCGACAATATGCCTTTGTTATCTCCTGAAGCTAGAGATAAGACCGATCTACCCTGCTTGGTATCTGGGAAAGAGAGATAGCATTCATCGCTAGCAAGCACTGAACCAGATTTTCGTGACCACTCGATTGCAGCCATTAACTCGGCATCATTATGCACTCTGCCAGTTGGATTTGAAGGCGAGTTAATCCATGCCAAATCAACGCGATCCACGGGCCAAGTAGAGGCATCTATATCTACCTCAACTACCTCAGCACCAGCCAAAATACCGCCAACTCGATAAGTAGGATAAGCAATCTCGGGAATCAAAACTCTTTTGGCCTGAAGTAAAAAAGGCAGCAACGCTACGATTTCTTTTGAGCCAATAGTTGGTAAAACATCAAACTCTCCAGTAGCACCAAGTACCTCACTACAGTAACGATGCAACTCCGTTCTTAACTCTGCAGCTCCAGTAGTTACGGGATAGCTCGGAGAATTGGAGTTGGCACGAAGGGCCTCTTGAATGAACTCTGGAGTTGGATCAACTGGGGTGCCTTGCGATAAATCAATGATTCCTTGCGGGTGGGAGCGTGCTCTTTGCCCGTATGGAGCTAGAGCATCCCAAGGAAAATCAGGAAGCTTGATAAAAACCCCTTATTCAGCTGGCTTCTTTTGAATCTGAAGAAGTTTGGGATGATCCTTTGAAATCGGCCCTACCTTGCTGGCACCACCAGGAGATCCGACTTCATCAAAGAACTCTGCATTTACCTCTTTGTAATCACTCCATTGAGCGGGAACATCATCTTCATAATAAATAGCCTCAACTGGGCACACCGGCTCGCAAGCCCCACAATCCACACACTCATCAGGCTGGATATACATCATGCGATCGCCTTCATAAATGCAATCAACTGGACACTCTTCGATACATGACTTGTCCTTTACATCCACACATGGAAGCGCAATCACATAAGTCATGTTCTACTCCTCAAACAATTGATGGACATTTTGGAATGGCCTTTGGTGACTCAACGGCCCATATCCTACAGAATAGGCGGGTATGAAGCGCGAGATGACGGAGCCCCTGACGCTGAATATTTATGACACCCTAACCAGGCAGATAGCTGGGGTAAGCAGTTCTGACGGAGAAAGCATTCGCGTTTATTGCTGTGGTCCGACGGTTTACAGAGATGCTCATGTTGGAAATTTAAGAACATTTCTATTAGGAGATTTGGTAAAACGCGTCCTGGAGTTTTCCGGACACAAAGTCAAGTTAATTCAAAACATTACCGATGTCGGCCACATGAGTGATGATTTTGAAGAGGACAAAATGTTGTCCCAATCAAAATTAGAAAAGCGCGACCCATTTGCGATTGCTAGGGATTACGAGGCCAGATTTCATACCGATCTAGCAGCACTTAATATCTTGCCTGCAGATAAATATCCCCGTGCTAGTGAATGCATTGATTTAATGATTGAGCATATTAAGAAACTGATTGCTATGGATTATGCCTATGTTGGAGATGATAATTCGGTTTACTTCTCCGCCGCCAAATTTGCCAGCTATGGAGAGTTGAGTGGTAATCGCCTAGATGCTCTCAAGCCAGGACACAGATATGAGTACAGCGAAGGTGGTGCTAAGAGATTTCATGCAGATTGGGCGCTTTGGAAAGCTGCTGGCAATCGAACCGAGATGATTTGGAATACCCCTTGGGGAAAGGGGTTCCCGGGGTGGCACATCGAATGTTCCGCAATGTCATTACATTATTTAAATGGACATGTTGATCTACATATCGGTGGCATTGATCTTCGTTTTCCGCATCATGAAAATGAACGTGCTCAATCAAACCCTTTAGTGCAAGAGAGCTCTGGCAACTCTGAAGCGGTTTCACTTTGGCTGCATGGGGAACATCTTCTTTTTGAAGGGCGCAAAATGTCCAAAAGTGCAGGAAATGTGGTTTTAGTTAGTGATGTCATACAAAAAGGAATCGATCCGCTTGCCGTCAGATTTTGCTTTTTGGAGAACCGCTACCGCAGCCAGATGGATCTTTCTTGGGCTTCAATCAATGCCGCCTATACAACTCTGCAACGCTGGCGTGAAAAGTATCAACAATGGAGGGTTGTTGGCGCAATCGAAACCAGCCGCGCTAAAGAGCTGGTTAAGGCTATGTTGCAGGATTTTCTAAATGATCTTGATACCCCTAGAGCCATGCTGAAACTACGAGCGGTGGAGAAGGAGCTTGAGTTAGAGGATAGTGAAAAACTCTATATTTTTGAGTCAGTCGATGAGTTATTTGGGCTAAAACTGCTAAAGCTTCCGACTAGAGAGTTAAGCGCGGAGCTCAAAAAACTTCTGGAAGAGAGAGTTGCAGCGAGAGATGCCAAGGATTTCACTAGAAGCGATGAGCTTAGAGAAATACTGCTCGAAAATGGTATTGAGGTAAGAGATACCAGCGCGGGCCAAAGTTGGAAGTGGATCAGATTTTAATTTTACGAATCAAAATAATAAAACAAATTAAAATTCCACCAAATACCAGAGTATTGCCATAGAGGTTAGCTTGAATTAAAACCTCTCCCCCATTACCTAAAGTTGAGGCGCGGACAATTACCGCAAGCCAGCCCAAGATAAAAGCTACTTGAGAGCCCTTATTCCGGTTCATGTTGGTAACCATTTTGAGACCCAGCAAAAGCGCAAAAATAGAGATTACTAAACCGGCAGGGCGGTATGAGTTATGCAGAAAAGTTCCCGAAACTCCAACTAATGCACCAAATAGAAGGTTTAATAAAAATCTCATATCTAATTACCTGAATCAGAGATTCCGGAGAAGAGATCAATCTCGCGGCCATCAGCATTGAGATCCTGCCCTTTCTCTCCATAAACCAAGCGGTAAAACTCCTGTCCCCACACCTTGAAACCCAAGTTATCTGAAAGCGCAAAGAAGGGTCCATCAACTGATATTTGAGTTGGATGCGCCTTCATCGCCCGCATTTTTTGCTCCGCATATTTTTCCGCGTCAATTACCGTTGTTACTACATCATCAGGTTGGGCGAATGGAAAATCCTCCGCTTTATCAACGCCAAAAAACTGGTTGCCCGTGCCCTTCATCGCCTCTATTCCCTTTTCAATAACAGATTTCGGAATAGTGTTCCAGTAGATTTTTTGGATCTCCCATCCTTTTGTCCGGGCTAACTCTGCAGCCCGCATAGCAACGCGATGGGCCTGTATGTGATCGGGATGTCCGTACCCACCAATCTCATCGTAGGTAACCATTACCTGTGGCTTTACCTCAAGGATTATCTCCACCAGGTGCGCAGCGGCTTCATCTAAATCAGCATTCCAAAAATTATCGGAGCGCTTATTGGGTTCCGTATCTATCATTCCGCTGTCTCTATAGGTTTTGTGTGGCGCCCCTAAAAAGCGAAAATCTTTTACACCCAATACTGCCATTGCATCAGCAAGTTCGCCTTCGCGATGCTTACCAAGTTTGTCCTCTTGATTACTAGCTAGGTGTGCCAGTTCTGGAACTAAAACCTCTCCCTCTTCACCTCTCGTGCAGGTCACGAGCGTAACTTTTGCACCACGCTCAACATAGAGCGCCATCGTGGCCCCGTTATTGATGGTTTCATCATCCGGGTGGGCGTGTACCAGTAGAATTCGAAGATTTTCCATTATGGGAACAAAGCGTACTGGTTCCTATTAGTTAATTCCCATTCAATCTCGTACGATAAAGCCGATGAGCACTTCTGAAAGATTAGATGGCCGCGCTCGATTACCAAGGGATGAGCGGCGCGCCATACTGCTATCTGCCGCACTTGAGGTATTCACAGTCTCGGGCTTTCATGCTGCATCAATGGATGACATCGCAGATCGTGCAGAAGTTAGTAAACCAGTTCTATATCAACACTTTCCTTCGAAGCTGGATCTTTATTTAGCGGTCTTAGATCTCCATATTGATTCTCTGGTTTTTGCGATTCAGAAAGCAATTGCCTCCACCAAGGAAAACAAGAATCGCGTTAAAGCAACGGTTGATGCTTACTTTGGTTTTATTGATTCAGAAGGTGAAGCCTTCAGATTACTTTTCGAAAGTGATATGAATGTTGAACCGCAAGTTAGGCAACGGCTAAACCGTATGACTTATGACTGCGCGGCTGCAGTTAGCGCTGTCATTTCGATTGATACTGGCTTACCAAAAGAGGAATCGATGATGTTGGCTATTGGTCTGATTGGTCTCGTTCAGATAACTGCCCGCCACTGGCTAGAAAAGGATGGCAAAATCGATCGAGATAAGGCCTCGGCCATGGTCACCAATCTCATGTGGCGCGGTATATCTGGATTCCCGAAACAGAGTTAAAGCTTTAAATCGCGTAAATTTCACATAATCTTTAGGATGGGTCTATGACAACAAAGAAGATTGCAGCCGGCAAAGGCGAGAGCGCCAAATCTGAGGTTCGCATCTCAGTTGCCGATCAAGTACGAGAGTTGACCATAGAAACGGCAGCTGATCGTGAAGAGGTAGTTGCTTTGATTACCAAAGCATTAGATGCAGCTCAACCACTCATTCTCACAGATACTCGTGGCCGCCAATACGTTGTTCCAGCCAACAAGATTGGTTCAGTTGAAATTGGCGATATCTCTGAGCGTCGCGTCGGGTTTGCCGGCGCTTAAATCAAATTTAATTCTTCCAGCAAGGTGTAAGTGACCTCCCTATATTGGGCTGAAATCTCGCTGTGATTCGAGGTAGTTAAAAAGGATTTGCCCGAAGCTTGTGAATCATCAACCGTTTTATCTCTAGTCAATGTGGGCTCAAGAACTTCAAAATCCTCTGCTAAATACTCCGGAATCTCCAAACTCTCAGAGTTAAGCTGCATCGTGATTAATAGATGAGGTTTCTTCTGGAATCCACCGGCAATTACAAACTCTTTGGCGTGCAGCGCACCCCGGATTGGCAAGATCTCAAGAGTCGTGGGGATAACCACTAAGTCAGCCAATTGAGGGAAATACTGCAAAAGGTGATCTGGAGCCGAAGCAGTATCGATTATTACCAAATCAAAATCCTTGGTTACTTCCCGGAATCTCTCCGGTGACATCAGTTTTTCTAACTCGAGGTTACTGAGTCGAGAGGATGATGACAGTAAAGAAACCCGCTCCCCCGTGCGTATCAAAGCTGTTTCCAGCGGGTACTCCTCGGATAAAAACTCCTTTGTTGTAACCCGAGGGTTTTCAATGCCATTTATAAAGGTCAAAGCAGCATTGGGGTCTGCATCAATTATCAAAACCTTCTTTCCATATTCAGTTGCAGCAACAGCAAATGCCAAAGCAGAAGTTGTTTTTCCGACTCCACCAGCTAGATTTGTTACGAGCATTAACTTCATGATGAGCTTTGATCCTTAACTCTTTCAATCTTGAAATTTTGAGGTTGTCTGAGTGATTCAGGAAGAAATAGCAGAGCCTTTCTTGTGGCCTTCAAAGCCAGATCTGTTGTTTTGTCTTGGCCAGGAACAGTTGGCCAGCCATATAACTTTCTAGCCCATTGCGGTAATGCCGCAGCCGCCAATGAGGTAATTCCACCCCAAAGTGGCGCAATTGGGGTACCAAATCTTAGTAATGGCGGCAGTGGTGGCAATGCGATAAATAACGCGGCTCTCTTTGCATCATCGGATGCAGAGAGCTTGGGCATAATTTCTTGGAAGTAGTTTTTCATCTCTTGCACAGTTCTAGGAACTAACCCATTTTCTATTCCAACTAACTCTGCAAAGACAATCATTTCATCAACATAAAGATCTTGCTCCGTTCTTGAGAGATTCAATCCGGAGCGCAATGCAGTGTCTAGAAAAGCATCAACCATCGCCATATGCACCCAAAGGAGTAACTCTGGTTCATCAACCTTTAGCATCTCATGCACTCTTCGAACTCGTGCCGCTAATTTATCTGCTTCGGACTTGCTGCCAAAGGTTAGAGTTCCAACATAATCACCGGTGCGTTGTAATCGACCCCAAGCATCCTCACGGAAATTGGAATGAGCAGCTACTCCAGCCATCGCTTTGGGATGCAGAGCCTGCTCTAGAAGTGCTCTGATTCCACCTACAAACATGGCGGTATCGGAGTGAACCCGCCAAGTTACGGAGTTTGAAGTGAAATATCCCTCGGTCACACCGAGAATAATTCCTTAATTCCTGTCATTAGCATCTCGAAAGCAATCGCCGCGGTTAAAAGTCCGGCTACCTTGGCAAGCAACATCACACCTGACTCTTTAATCAGGGAGACAACATGGGTGGAGAACATCAGAGTTAGCCCAATAATTAAATGCGCTCCAATAACAGCTAAGGACAGGGCCAGGGTCATGGAGGTGCTTTCCACCTCCTGAGCAAAAAGCATGATGGTAACTATTGCGCCCGGGCCCGCGAGAAGTGGGGTTCCCAATGGAACTAGAGCCAGATTCTTCTTTGCGCCCTCATCATCTTTGTGATCATTGCCCTTTAGTAACTCAAGTGACACTAAAAGCAAAAGCAATCCACCAGCGCCTTTAAGGGCGGGCATTGAGATATCTAAATAACCCACAATAAACTGACCGAAAATGGCAAATATAGTAATTACAAACAACGAGGTAGCAGCTGCTTGCCATGCTAATAAGGTGCGCTCAGCTCGACTGCGATTTCCCAAAACCCCAAGAAAAATTGGAGTTGCTCCGGGCGGATCAAGAATTACAAGTAAGGTAACAAAAGCCTGCAACCCAAAGGTAATTGTTGTTACATCATTCATCTGAAGATAACCCTTCTCGCATTTGCTCTGGCTTCTAACGCCTCCCACTGAGCAGGATTTGTTGTGTTTTCAGCAAGTTGATTCATTTTACCTGTGCCGTGGTAGTCGCTAGAGCCAGTGACAATTAAATCTCGTTCGATTGCCAGCCTCAACAACTCACTCTTTTCTAATTCAGAATGATCCCGATGATCTACTTCAACTCCATCTAAACCTGCGGCAATTAATTGGTCAAACAAATCCAGACTTATTGTTCTACCTCTTTGAGAGGCAAGTGGATGGGCAATAATCGCAACTCCCCCAGCGGCCTTAATTAATTTAATGGCATCGATTGGAGATGGCGAGTAGTGGTTTATGTAGTACTTGGATTTGTTGTGTAACAAGGCGGCAAAAGCTTCCTCTCTAGAAGCAACATGTCCCCGTGCTACTAATGCATCAGCTAAATGAGGACGACCAAGGGTGGCATCGTCTCTCTTTTGGGCATAAACCTCCGCCAAAGTGATCTCAATTCCAGCCTCATTTAACCTGGCAACTATCTTCTCCATACGAGACAGTCTGTTTTCGCGGGTCTTTTCCAGCTCTTGAATTAAAGGTTGGTGATTCCCATCAAATAGAAGACCCAACATGTGAATGCTGATGCCGTTCTCATCTTGACAGGAGATTTCCGAACCCAATACCAGCTGCATACTGGAGTTTGAGGGGTGATTAAGTAGCGCCGATGAGGCTTCAGCCCAACCACGTATCGTGTCGTGATCGGTAAGTGCAAGCACATCAATTCTTTTGTTGATCGCCTTATCAATTAACTGCGATGGAGAATCAGTTCCATCGCTGGCATTGGTGTGGGTATGTAGATCAATCAACACGTGAGCAAGGCTACCGCTTATCCTCCGCTTTACTTCGCAATACGAATATTCCGCAACCAATCAACAAAAGAACAAGGCCGGGAATTGTTCCTGCGGGTGGTAATTGATCCAGCCACCAATAAGCCAACACCGCACCAACCGGAACTTCGAAAAACACGATCAGAGATACCACAGCTGGAGAAACCCGCTTTAACACCAAGTTGAACATCGTATGTCCCAAAATCTGAGCACCACCAATTAGAGCAAGTAGTAGCCACCACTCTCTTGCCGAAAAGCTAATTAACTCTGTGCTTGAAAAGACTGCAATTGGAAGAGTTGTTGCGGCACAAACAAAATAGCAGATGGAGGTGTATGTGGATGTGGTGAGTTGACGCTGTGCTTTCGCTCCCAACATGACATACAGCGCAGCTAAAGCAGCACAGGCAATAGCCGCTAAATCTCCTAGAAAAGCTCGCCTTGATATTTGAAAATCAACACCAGTGATAATCAATACGCCAACAAAACTGATTACCATTCCTAGCCACGCTTGGCGCGGGATGTGACCTCCGGTTCGCTTCACAAAATACGCAGCAAAAATTGGTTGTAATGCGGTTAGAGCGGTTCCTGCCGCAACGCTGGTGAAACGCATAGCGATAAAGAAGCCTATGAAATGAAAGGCAAGCACAACACCGGCTAGGGCAGACCACTTAATAGCCTCACGATTTTTGACATCACTCCACTCTGCTTTTCGTAACGCAAATGGCAGCATTAAAAGTGATCCACCTAAATTGCGCCAAAAAATCAGAGCCAAAATTGGCATAGTACTTAGGGCAATGACTGGACCCGAGGTTCCTATGCCGATAATTCCCAAAATTAATAGTGGGATATCGCGGCCAACTGGAAGTTGAGTATGGAAATTACTCGAAAGAGATTTTCCCGAATTCGAGGTGGTCATGGCACAAACCTACTATCGGCTAGCCTTTACCCATGGAGGTACCGGATGCGCCAAGCAGAGTTAACACGGATATTTCTGGCCAAGCTGGCTGGTACTCCAGTATTTGATCCCAACGCTGAAAGAGTCGGCAAGATTCGTGATGCCGTTGCATCTATCAGACAAGACAACCAAGCGCCGAGAATTCTCGGATTCATTGTAGAAGTTCCCCAACGTCGCAAGATTTTTATTCCTATCACACGCATTACCTCAATTGATGATGGTGGAGTATTCATCACGGGGTCTTTAAATATTCGCAGATATCAAAAACGTCATGGCGAATTGTTATTACTAGAAACTTTATTGGATCACCCCACACGTTTACTGGAATCTGGCAAGACTGTGGTTATAGAAGATATTGGCATGGAGCGTAAAGAAAACAAAGATTGGTATGCCTCCTATATTCATGTCTTGAAGCGAGCTGGAACCTTCCGTCGTGGAATCAGCACTACGGTTAATTGGTCTGATGTTGAGTTTGATTCCGCACATCACACAGCTAATTTGGCAGCGGTCGATGAGGACATAAATCTATTGCCGGCGCAAGAGGTAGCAGCCGCACTTCATGAATTAGATGTTGAGCGTCAGACTGAAATCGCTCGCACGATGGATGATGAAAAATTAGCTGATGTTCTAGAAGAGATGGATGATGCTGATCGTGTTGCGCTAGTGTCACAACTGGAAGGTGAATTAGTCGCTGATGTATTGAGAGAAATGGCACCGGATGATGCGGCCGATGTTTTACGTGAGGTTGGTGCAGAGAAGGCAGAGTCGCTTCTCAATCTGATGGAGGAGGATGAGGCACAAGATGTACGCCGATTAATGGAGTATGAAGATTTCTCTGCAGGCGGCATGATGACAACAGATCCCGTCATCCTTAGCACCGATTCAACTGTTGCAGAGGCGTTAGCCGCCGTAAGAAACAAGGATTTGGCTCCCGCATCAGCAGCGCAGGTCTTTGTCTGCCGCGCTCCCCTTGAAACCCCAACTGGCAGATTGGTTGGAGTAGTTCATGTACAGCGCTTACTTCGCGAACCTCCGGCTTTAACCCTAGGAATAGTTGCTGAAAAGGATACCAACGCTATTTCTCCGGACTCCTCGTTAAATGATGTTGTGAAGCATTTAGCTAATTACAACTTGATTGCAGCTCCAGTGGTTGATGAAAATGAAAGATTACTGGGAGCGGTAACCGTTGATGATGTACTTGATCACCTATTACCGGCGAACTGGCGCAGCGCGTAAAGGGAGGGAATGTAATGGCTCGTATTTCTAGATTAGAGACTCCGCGCGAATCACGTCGCGCCCTGCGTCCTAATTATGATCCTGAAACCTTTGGACAGATCTCTGAGAAGTTTGCCAGATTTATCGGAACCGCCAGGTTCCTAGTTTATATGACGGTTTTTGTGACCGTTTGGGTCTTTTGGAACACACTTGGGCCTTCTGATCTTAGATTTGATAACTTCCCTTTTATCTTCCTAACTCTGCTTCTTTCACTTCAAGCTTCATATGCCGCTCCCTTAATTCTCTTGGCGCAAAATCGTCAAGCAGATCGTGATCGAGTTACCTCTCAAGAAGATAGAGCTAGAGATGAGCGCAACTTGGCCGTTACCGAGTTCATGGTTCGAGAGATTGCTGCGATGCGTAAGGAGTTAGTAGCTGAGATTAAGGAGTTACTGGAGGAAAAATCAGGTACTAACACCCAGTCGGACACCAAGAAGTGATTTTTTCCTGGGTGCTAACGCATCAACAATTTTGAAGAACTCTTGAGCCGCCAGTGAGTCTGGATCTTGCCAAACTATTGGTTTGCCCGAGTCGCCACCTTCACGAAGTTGTATTTCAAATGGAATCTCTCCAACCAAAGGCACCTGGGCGCCCACCAAGGTACTGAGTCGATTAGCGGTCTCTTTCCCGCCTCCTGATCCAAAGAGCGCAACTTTCACACCAGTATTTGCATCTGTGTACGCAGACATATTCTCAATAACCCCAATGATGTGCTGCTTAAGTTGGTGGGCAATTCTTCCTGCTCTTTCGGCAACCTCAGCGGCCGCAATCTGTGGCGTAGTTACAACAACAATCTCTGAGGCCGGGATTAACTGACCAAGAGAGATTGCAATATCGCCGGTACCTGGAGGTAGATCTAGAAGTAGAAAATCCAAATCGCCCCAGTAAGCATCACTTAGCAGTTGTTCCAAAACTCTATGTAGCAAAGGTCCACGGTAGGCAACTGGATCGGCTCGATCCGGCTTAAACATCTCGATGGAGACCACTTTGATGCCATTAACTTCGATTGGGATAAATGTTTGATCTATTGCGGTTGGCCTTTGCCCTTCGATGCCTAACAATCGAGGAATTGAATGTCCATAGACATCAGCATCCAGCACGCCTACTTTAAATCCACGTGCGGAAAGTGCGGCCGCAAGATTTACCGTAACGGAGGATTTTCCAACTCCTCCTTTACCTGAGGAGATGCCCCAGACTCGAGTTAATGAATCGGGCTGGGCAAATGGAATAAATTTCTCTCTTCCGCCGCGCAGTAATTTCTTTACGTTATCTCTTTGCGCTTCATTCATTACCCCAAACTCAAGGGCAACTTGATTCACCGCTGAAACTTTTAGCACAGCTTCAGTGACATCTTTTTGCAGACGATCACGCATTGGACAGCCAGAGATCGTCAGAAGAATTTTTATCTCAGCCTTGCCATTAGAAAATTCAACCTTTTCTACCATGCCCAAATCTGGCAGTGGTCGATGTAACTCTGGGTCTGAAACCGTTGCTAGAGCAGCATTAATCTCTTGAATTACAACTGAACTCACAATAAGTCCGGATCTATTTTGGCAACCTCTTTAATGTCCTTGCTTTGGCGTTTAATCTCGCCGACAACAGGTTTTACTTCGCCTTTAACATCATCCATCGCGCTGCCAATAACCTTCTTTGCCAAATTCTTTGGGGTCAGATCTGTTACATCTAAATCTTCAAAACCTGGTCCGAGGTTCTCCTTCAACTCCTTTGAGGCATAAGAAGTGAAGTTACGTACCTTATGTAAAAATCGAGCGAAATCTCGAGCTGCGTTGGGAAGTTTGTCAGGGCCAACTAGGAATAGTCCAAGGACAACAAGTCCCAGAAACTCCCCCATTCCAATTCCGAACATCTGCCTATCCTATTGATTCGACTTTTGTAGCAATTAGTACTCCATCGCCCACCGGCAACAAAATCGGTAGCCATTGATTTGGCGACTCTTTAATGACCTTTATTGCCTCTTTGTAAGCGATGGTCTCTGGATCACGTTGGGTTGGATCAGCTACCTTGCCGGCAAGAAGAGCTCGATCAATAACCAAAACTCCACCGGGGCGAAGTGAGCGATAAGCGTTTTCGACGCTCTCAAGTAAATCTGAGCTCCCTCTTAAAACAAATATGTCATAAAGACTATCCGCCAATTTACCCACTATTTCACGGCTATTTCCGGTAATTAAGCGGTAGCGAGAGGAGTTAATACCAGCTTCATCAAATGCTTGCTTTGCAAGTTTTGCATTTTCCACTTCATCATCAATTGAGGTCAGCAAACCTTTTTGCGCCAAACCCTGAAAGATCCACAATCCGCTTACGCCAGCACCTGTTCCAACTTCAACTATGGCATGCGCCCCAATTAAGTGGGTTAAGTATCGAAGTAAAGAACCAACAGCGGGAGTTGTGTCATAGGTTCCGATATCTGCGCCACGCGCACGGGCCCGCTGCATTATTTCAGTTTCTGGCACAAAAGAGTTTGCGTATGGCTTCATATCGCCACGGTTTGCCAAAAGCCTTTCTGTAAAGGCTTTGTCGCCAATCTCGGGGATCACAGTCCGGCAATCCACTCTGTTAGCAAGCGGACTCCATATCCGGTTCCACCTTTAACATTTTCACCAGCATCAACCTCTGAACGGGCCGGTCCGGCAATATCTAAATGCGCCCACTTACCTTTACCGACAAACTTCTCAAGGAATAGCGCGGCGGTAACGGAGCCACCTTGAAACTTAAATTTATCGGCAGTGTGATTGTAATCAGCTATATCGCTTGCTAATGCAACGTCGTAATCATCAACGAGTGGCATATGCCAAATTCGATCTCCAGTGAAATCACTTAGAGATGAAAGTTGGTTAGCCAGCTTTTTATCCCGGGTATACATCGCCCCGTAAAAACGGCTCAACCCAAGAGTCGCCGCACCGGTTAATGTTGCAACATCGATTAAGTAATCAGGATCTAAATTTTTATCAGCATAAGCCAAGCCATCTGCCAAAACTAGTCGGCCTTCCGCATCAGTATTTATTACCTCTACCGTTGTTCCACCATAATGAGTAATGACATCAGATGGTCTTTGCGATGTACCAGAAAGTGCATTTTCAGCCAGCATCAATAAGGCGGTCACCCGCACGGGTAGTTTTAACTCTGCGGCGGCAATAGTGGTCATTAATACAGCTGCGGCACCAGACATATCGCTTTTCATCGCAGTCATAGTGTCGTACGGGCGTTTTAATGAAACTCCACCCGTATCAAAGGTAATTCCCTTGCCTACCAAAACGACATGAAGCGGATTCTTAACTCCGCGCGGCTTATAGGAAACCTCAACAAATCTTGGTGGGTTTTTCTGACTTGAGTTTCCTACCGCACGAAGACCACCAAACTCTGACAGCTCTTTCCCGGACTTAACCTTTACAGACACGGCACTGTTTTTAGCAAACTTCTTTGCCTGTTCCGCCATCCAACTTGGAGATTTAATATTTGATGGAGTGTGGATTAGATCTCTAGCTTTCCAAGTAGCTTCAAGCAACACTGCGGAACGCTCACAAACTGGAGCGAAATCCCCTAGCAAATTAATCTCTGGTGTATCTGGTTTTGGAGAACTTTTCTGGCTCCAGGAATAAGTTGCAAGAGCTGTACCTAGGTAATGAACCTGCGCTTCTGTATCATTTTCCGCTAACAACGAAATCAATTTAGACTTGCTTGCCCTCACCTTTCGTCCTAAAGCGGTTGCTGCCTTTCGAATTTCAGTCTCTGAACGATTGCCGACCGCAACCAAAATGATTCTCTTTACTTCATCTTCTAAAACGGGAATATCTATTAACTCTCCAGCTTTGCCGGTAATACCGGCTCCATGTTTCTTGATTTCGTTGGCAAAGGAAATATTAAAGATTTGCTCTAAAGATTTAATCTCTTTTTTGCTTTTATCGACCCGCAGATCGCCTTCTTCTGAAATTAAAGGTAGTGCGATATGGGTAAAACTCTTAAAAAACTGCTCCGAGAGTTGTTTCGGATTCTTGACCGATCCGAGTTTCGGAATCGGTCGGTTCACTTCTTTAGAAGTGCAATCGAGGCGTTTAGTACATCAGCCAAGTTTCGTGCCTCTTCTTGATTTAGCTCGACGACCAGTCTTCCGCCACCTTCTAGTGGAATGCGCATAACCAGGCTGCGGGCTTCCTTGGTAACTTCCATTGGTCCATCGCCAGTGCGGGGTTTCATGGCTGCCATTGGTGGGGCCCTTTCTCTAGATTAGCTTGCGCTAACTCTCGGCAAGATGCGAATTATCTCGTATCTAGCTACCTAAGGGGAAATTGAAAGCTGAGCTCAATCGTGCTCTGCCTGACGCCAGAACTGCGCTCACAGCACCTTCCGGTACCCCGATTTTGCCTGCAATTTCAGCGGTGGAAAGTTGGCGCATGTAGTGCAGGGTCAAAATCACCCGCTCCTCTTCAGGTAGCGAGTCGATTAACTCTGTCAATGTCGGCGTTCCCACAACCTTAAGGTTACTGGCTGGCGTGGAAACAGGTAGTTAACTCGTGGCGCAGCTACGTGCGAACTTCCTGAGGGAATAGGTAACAGCAAGGATTATGCCGGGCTTGACCAAAGCCATCACTAACTTTGGAGCAGCAATCTTTTCATACCAATCAAATCTAACTTTGTCCGGTGAGATTTGAGTCAAACGAAACTCCCCGACACCCTTAATCCATTTGCCGTAATGATCAACTGCACAAAACTCTGGCGGCTCCCATTGGGTAACCCGCATTTTGTCTAACACGCCAAACTTTCCAATCCCGGTGAAGGCTGAGATTTCTGTTCCTACTCCAGAGGCTCCACCGTTATCAACACTAGAGTTAACTTCTGTTAACGCCATCCATTCGCCTTGAGATTTCCAATCAACCAACTTTTCCCAAACCTTGTCAATATATCCATTAACAGTCACGGTAACTCTAAACTCTTCTAACATTTAACTCTCCTGCTTTACTTTTGGTAGAAATTTATCGAGCTAACTGGGTTGTCCCACCTATATGATGCAGCGCTTGCTCGATTTCGGTACACCATTCGACTAACTCATGTTGTCCTGGCTTCATGAAATTCTTATTGGTCAAATCATCTAGCGCCGCACGCAATGTTTGATAAACACTTGCAGGGTCAAGCACTGCAATCGGCTTATTGTGAAAGCCTAGATAACGTCCCACCCAGATTTCAAAAAACTCTTCTAAGGTTCCAATTCCACCAGGTAGAGCGATGAATCCATCTGATAATTTTTCTATCAATCCTTTACGCTCTCTCATATCCGCAACAACATGAATCTCGCTCGAGTCATGATCTATGAACTCAACGTTCATCAATCTCTCTGGAATTACCCCAATGGTCTTGCCGCCAAATTGGCGGGCACCTTTGGCTACCTCTCCCATAACAGAGATCGCGCCACCGCCCCAAACCAACTCATGACCTTGTCGGGCAATTGCCGCTCCCAAATCAAAACCTAATTGGAGATTCTCAGGAGATACCGCGGTTGATGATGCGCAATAGACAGCTATCTTCATAACTCAACTCTAGATGCTTGATTGAGTTATCTCGGTACCGTATTGGTAGCGTTTGCCCATGGTTGAATCACAGGGCATTAACCGCACCGCATTTGGTTTTGGAGTAGCGACCGTTGCCTCAGATGGATCAGTCCTAGATACGTTTTTTCCGGTGCTGGGGCTGGGCGGACTAGATAAAGCAAAAACTCCAGATTTGGGTGTGTTGTTAGATTCGGATTCGGTTCGGGAAGTTACAAAGGAATTTGTTGCGTTAGAGATTGATTTAGATGCTCCGCCTGCCAATGTCTCGGATGCCTATTTAAGACTTCATTTATTGTCACACCGATTTGTTAAACCACACCATGTAGAGCTGGATGGCATCTTTGGCCTGCTTAATAACGTGGTTTGGAGCTCTTTTGGTCCCTGTGCAGTTTCTACTTTTGCAAAGGTAAGGCTAAAGCTGCAGGAAAAACATGGTTATGTTGCGGTTTACGGCGTCGATAAGTTCCCTCGCATGGTTGATTATGTAATTCCTGAAGGGGTTCGAATTGCAGATGCTGATCGGGTCCGTTTGGGAGCGCATTTAGCTAGCGGTACAACCGTTATGCATGAAGGATTTGTTAACTTTAACGCCGGCACGCTGGGTGCCTCAATGGTTGAGGGCAGAATTTCAGCTGGGGTTGTTGTGGGAGACGGTTCTGATATCGGTGGTGGCGCATCAATAATGGGAACTCTTAGCGGTGGTGGCAAAGAGGTTATCTCCATCGGCAAAAAAACTTTACTTGGAGCTAACTCGGGTCTTGGTATCTCATTGGGTGATGATTGCGTTGTTGAAGCGGGACTTTATTTGACCGCGGGCACAAAGGTTAAGTTACCTGATGGTGCAATCGTGAAGGCGCTAGAGCTGTCTGGAGTAAATGGAATGTTATTTAGGAGAAACTCACAAACTGGAGCAATTGAAGCCTCGCCTAAATCCGGTACCTGGGGTGGCTTAAATGCTGCTTTACATGCCAATTAAAACTATTTAAATTCGACATAAAGGCATCATTGGTACTGTTATTTCTGGGCAATCGATGGCAACCAATGGCAACCTTATGATTGGTCTTGAGTTGTGAATCCATGTAGAAGGAAGTTTTACTCTCGAGCGAAAAACCTCACCAGTGAGTGTCACCTTTGCGCCATTTGATGAAAACCCGGTGATTGATGAGATGCTTCCGGTTGCGGTTCTAGAGTCAATCGAGAAAAAAACTACATCTGGTAGACCAAAAGCCTGGGACATAGTTGGTTGTGGAACAATCCGGGACCACAATGCATATCTTTTATTTATCTGTGGATCTAAGCTCCATGGATCTGGAACCCCTTGGAGATAATCAATTGGATTTCCCCAAACA
Organism: Candidatus Nanopelagicales bacterium; assembly: GCA_030830475.1. Lineage (GTDB taxonomy): Bacteria > Actinomycetota > Actinomycetes > Nanopelagicales > Nanopelagicaceae > MAG-120802. The sequence goes on along the minus strand of JAURMX010000020.1, from coordinate 32,596 downwards.
TCTTTAACATTTTGAGTTTGCCCACCACTCGATGAAAAGTAAAAGGCGCTTATTGGTCGGCCATTTAAAGTTACTGTAAAGGCGTTATCCGCATCTACAAAGGTACGACTCACAGCCTCCTTCCATTTGATTCCCCAAATGGCTTCAGTTTCTTTGGCGTATCCCACGAAGTTTTGATCAACAGTGGTGTTATAAATATTGCAATCACATTCCGAGCGAATTCGACTCAGCTTACCTAGTGCATAAGTTCTGGCAGCTATTGCTTGCGCCTCTAATGCTGCGGCTGGCCATGAGGATGGAACCTCGCCGATTCCCCACAAATACTCATCATGCAACCGCAAGGTGTTTGTTACGGCAAGATAAGAAGTTAGGAGATTCTTCACACTCTTGAAAACTATCTGGCCATACTTATATCGACTAGTCGTCGCACCATTGGTAAATGCAATTGTGGTTGTGCTGGTTTCCCATCTAACTGTCCAAGCAGTTTCCGGATTAATCGGCGCGAATTTCGCGGTCGGCGATGATAAAGCTGGCACAACTGTTCCAGCGAAATTAGTAAATAGCGCCGTAGTGTCTCCTGAATAGACACCAAATGGTTCCGGATTTTCACCCATCGGAACATCTCCGCGATACAAAGTGAACTGACCAGTTGGCTCTATAGTCTTCAGAGAAACGGAATTAACTAAGTTTGCGATATTAACTCGGATTAAGTGGTTGTCTGGAAATGGGGTTACCGAGGTTCCGGGATAGTAGTAATTTAAAATTTCATTGGCGGTTTTACCTTCGAGCGCTTGACCACGAGCGCCGATTTGGCTCATGCCTACTCCATGACCATAACCAGATCCAAAAAACCGAAACTCTGTAGGAATATTGCTGCGCGCCTGCGCCGAGCTCAGAAACGGCACTCCAGATAGTAGTGACAATGCAGTGATGAGCACTGTAAAAGAAGTGAGGAAGTGAACTCTTTTACTCATATTTCTTAGAGTACCGCAGAGCCAAGGTTTTACCGTTTTATTAGGTTGCGTGTAGATGAAATGAAACCAAATCCCCAGGAAAAATGCATAGTAGTCAAAACTATTGGCAATCTGATTCGCTCCGCCCAACTTTTTCCAAGATATGCGGAGGACAAGAGGATTGCCAAACCATAAGTCATGCTTGGAATAAAAAACATGGGATTTATGAATGCTCCTAGAGCGAGAGAGAGAAGATTGATAACGAGGTTTACCGGCGGTGCCAAATATCGAAAATTAATCGTTCCCTTGTGAGTTCTGGAAACTATACGGCGCCAACGACCATATTCAAAGTACTGCTTTGCTAATTTTCTTATTGAGTTGCGTGGTCGATAGGTCACCTTCAGTTCCGGGTTGAACCAAATAACCCCACCCTTCTCTCGTAACCGAAAATTCATCTCCCAATCTTGGGCTCTGACAAACTTTTCGTCATAACCTCCAATTGCTTCAATTGCGTTGCGTTGAAAAACTCCTAAATAAACAGTGTCGGTTGCGCCCTCAGAACCACCGTTATGAAATTTCGCCGCTCCAACGCCAATTGGCGATCGCATAGCTCGCGCCACTGCTCTCTCAAAATTGGAAACACCTTCTGCAGCCATGATTCCCCCGACATTAACTGCACCAGTTCGCTTTAGTGTTGCTACCGCTTTACTTATGTAATCAACCTCTATCTCAGAGTGACCATCGAGACGGACCACAATTTCATGGTTCGAATTCTGCAGCGCTGCATTCAACCCCGACGGTGTCTTACCTGAAGGATTTTCAATGACCTTTACTCGAATATCTTGCGCAGCTATTTCACGCGCAATCTGCATAGTTTGATCCCTAGAAGGGCCAACCGCGATGACAATCTCAATCTCACCTTGATAATCAGAGTTGAGAGCGGCCTGAATAGCTCTATGCAGATGAGTTTCTTCATTGAGTACAGTAAGAATGATTGAGACAGGGGGGAAATCTGTCTCGTGGGGTTTATCACCGTGCCGAAATTGAGTGGTCATAACGTTCAAACGCTATCGTCCAATTACGCTAAGCCCTGTGAAATCACCTCGGGCAATTCGTTTCTTTACGATTCTCTCCATATGTATTGTGGCCATTTCCGCAATCTCATGGGTGGGGCTGGGTCAAATTACAGCGGCAATTCCCAAGGTTGATGCTTTTGCTGGCTTGGATGACCGACCAAAAAGAGAGTCCAGTGCAGTTAATTATCTGATCGTGGGCTCCGATACCCGTGAAGGTCTAACGCGGGCTGAGATTAAAAAATTAAAGGTGGGTGGAACCGAGGTCGCGGCTGGAAAGCGTTCTGACACCATGCTGTTAGTACATATTTCAAAAAAGCGGGATAAGGCCGCAATTATTTCGATTCCAAGAGATACCTATGCCCAAATTCCTGAGCATGAGAACTCGCAAGGCAAGCTAATCCCCGCTGCTTATTCAAAGATTAACTCTTCTTTTAACTGGGGTGGCGCGCCATTATTGATTCAAACCTTTGAAGAGATGTCGGGACTAAGGATCGATCACTACATTGAAGTAAATTTTGTGGGCTTTGTAAGAATGGTTGATGCGCTCGGTGGAGTGGAAATCTGCACTAAGCGAGACATCGATGACCCTAAGAGCCACTTGGTGCTTCCGGCTGGACGACATGTTTTAGATGGGCTTGACTCATTAAAATATGTACGGACTCGTTACTTTGATGGATTAGGTGATTTGGGAAGAATGAAGCGCCAGCAAGAGTTTGCAGGAGCTATGTTAAGGAAAGCGACCAGCGCGGGAGTCTTACTAAACCCAGTAAAGATGGTTGATTTCATTGGATCTGCTTTAGATAGTGTTGTAACTGATGAGGGATTAAATCAATCTGATCTATTGACTCTAGGTAAGCAACTTCGCAATCTTTCTGCATCAAATGTCAGAACTTTGACTATTCCTTTGAAGTATTACAACTACAGTAAGAATGGTGTCAGTGGCGCGGTTCTATGGGACCCAGTGCTCGCTCCAGAGTTGTTCAACAGAATCAAAAATGATGAGGCCTTATTGGACAAGGTAAAGGCTGACCCCTCCGCTTCGCCAAGCATCGTTGATAAGTTCAAGACTGGTAGTGCCGCCGACAACCCCTGTAAGGGCTAGGCTTTTCGCATCATGCTTAAGCTTTCTGTAGTGGGAACCGGCTATTTGGGGGTTACCCACGCCGCTGCAATGTCCTCCCTTGGTTTTGAGGTCGTAGGTGTAGATGTCGATTCCAAAAAAATCGCTCAATTACAAAGTGGCCGGGTACCATTTTTTGAACCACATCTCGAGGAGCTACTTTCAAAAGAGCTAAGCAGTGGGCGTCTTAAATTCACAACAGATTTTTCACAGCTAAGTGATTGTGATGTGCACTTTATCTGCGTCGGCACCCCTCAACAGAAAGATGGTATCGCCGCTGATTTAACTTATGTGGATGCAGCTTTCAACTCAGTAGCTAAATACGCAAAAGCTGGTTCGCTTTTGGTTGGAAAATCAACGGTCCCGGTTGGAACCGCTGAAAAAATAAAAAGTGAGTTAGCCAATTCTCATCCCACTCTTGAACTAGCTTGGAACCCAGAGTTTCTTCGAGAGGGTTTTGCAGTTGAAGACACCTTACGTCCTAATCGCTTAGTGGTTGGAGTTACCTCTGACAAAGCTGAAAAGGTTTTGCAAGAGGTTTATCAATCATTATTAAAAAATAATGTGCCATGGATTAGAGCAGATTTACCCACGGCAGAACTAGTTAAGGTTGCAGCAAATTCATTTCTTGCCACCAAGATATCTTTCATAAATGCAATGGCAGAGATATGTGAAGCTGCTGGCGGAGATGTGACGGTTCTGGCAAAAGCAATTGGTTACGATCCCAGAATCGGTTCACGTTTCTTACAAGCCGGCATTGGATTTGGTGGCGGATGCTTACCCAAAGATATTCGAGCATTTATGGCCCGCTCTCAGGAGTTGGGAGCTGAACAATCCCTTGAGTTTCTGCGGGAAATTGATTCGATTAATCTGAGGGCTCGGCAACGAGTGATTGATTTGGTCCGGGCAGATATTGGGACAGATCTAAAGGGAAAGAAGATTGCCGTTTTAGGCGGAGCTTTCAAGCCAGATAGCGATGATGTTAGAGACTCCCCTGCCCTTGATATTGCCGCGCAAATTCACGCTGCAGGAGCAAATGTTTCTGTACATGATCCAAAGGCGGTCGAGCCCGCTCGGATTCGCCACCCTGAGTTGCAGTACACAACTGAGATAGATGATTGTTTGCGCGATGCCGATATCGTTTTACATCTAACTGAGTGGAAGATATATCGGGAGATAGATCCCAAAGTTGCTCATGGTTTAGTGAAATCTGCGCGGATCATTGATGGTCGTAACGCGCTGGATCGTGAAGCTTGGGTAGCTGCAGGTTGGAAGTTCAGAGCTCTAGGTAGAAGTTAAAACCGTGGCGCCAAAAATTGTTCTGGCATCAGCTTCACCCTCAAGATTAAGATTGCTAAAAAGCGCTGGAATAAACCCTGAGGTAATTGTCAGTGGTGTAGATGAAGAGGATCAGGCTTACTCAACCTTGACCCCGAAAGAACTTGTTATAGCACTAGCGATTGTTAAGGCCCATACAGTAGCCAAGATGATTCCAACTCCGGCGTTAGTAATTGGATGTGATTCCACATTTGAGTTTGATGGAATCTCATTAGGAAAGCCTTTAACACCTGAGAATGCAATTGCGCGGGCTAAGTTACTGCGTGGGAAATCCGGCGTGCTCCACACTGGACACTGCATAATTGACACCGAGAAACAGATGGAAATTAGTGATGTCGCTTCCACTAAAGTTTTTTTCGCTGAAATGAGTGATCAAGAGATTGAGAGTTATGTGGCAACAGGTGAACCTCTCAATGTTGCAGGAGGCTTTACTCTAGATGGCTTGAGTTCGCCTTTCATCTCAAGAATTGAGGGCGAAAGCTCAAATGTAATCGGTCTGTCTTTGCCTTTAATCCGTAATGCTAGTAACAAACTTGGTTACGAGTGGTTTGATTTACTCTCATGACATTATATGCAGCCTATGGTTCAAATCTTGATCCCAGGCAAATGCTGCTGCGCGCACCTCACTCTCCACATCGCGGCACGGGCTGGTTACGTGGTTGGCGTTTAACTTTCGGTGGTGAAGAGATTGGCTGGGAGGGAGCGGTAGCCACTCTTGCCGAAGACCCATCAGACAGCGTATTTGTTTCAATTTACGACCTCACCACGGCCGATGAAAACTCTTTAGATGAATGGGAGGGAGTAACCACAGATCTTTATCGCAAGATCAGGGTTCGCGTGGAAACTTTGGATGGCTCCTCTCTTTGTTATGTCTATGTTTTGAACTCATTTGAAGGTGGCGTTCCTTCAAAGAGATATTTAGAAATCATGATGGCAGCCGCACGCGAGGCTGGGGCGCCCGAGGATTATTTGTTGGAGTTATTGAAAAGAGCTGCACAGTAGTAAGTTTCCACTATGGAAAATCAACTCTCTCCAGATTTAGTTGCCCAGGTAGAACATTGGATTGCAGAGGATCCTGATCCAAAGACCCAAGCTCAATTACATGAGCTATTACAATCCAAAAATGAATCTGAATTGAAATCTTGTTTCTCTGGATTTCTAGAGTTTGGCACAGCCGGGTTACGTGGTGCACTTGGACCTGGTCCATCTCGAATGAACCGAGCGGTGGTAACTAAGACTGCAGCTGGAATCGCTAGTTACATGAAAAAACATGGCATGAACTCAGTAGCTATTGGTCGAGATGCACGCTATGGATCGGAAGATTTCACCCGCGATACCGCTGAAATTATGATGGGTGCTGGGTTTAAAGTTTTCGTTTTGCCCCGTCCGTTACCAACACCGGTTCTTGCTTTCGTTACTAGAAAACTTAACTGCGATGTTGGAATTATGGTGACCGCAAGCCACAATCCACCACAAGACAATGGTTACAAGGTTTATCTTGGTGGAACTGTTGATGGGGTTCTTTATGATGGTTCTCAGATAATCTCCCCTGCTGATGCCCAAATCTCACATGAGATTTCACAGGTTCCACCACTTCCCTCTTTGCCTCGAGCCAGTGGGTGGAGTGTTTTAAGTGAGGATGATGTTGATGCCTACATATCTGCAACTGCCAAGTTGGCGAAAAATCCTGGAAAGTTAAAGGTTGTCTATACAGCAATGCATGGTGTTGGTACTGAAACCCTCATCAAGGTCTTTGTTAAAGCTGGTTTCCCAGCACCGATATTGGTCTCAGCTCAGGCACAACCAGACCCAAACTTTCCAACGGTGGCCTTTCCTAATCCAGAGGAGCCGGGTGCTATTGATTTAGCTCTTAAGACTGCGGCTGAAGAAAGCGCGGATTTGGTAATCGCAAATGATCCAGATGCTGATCGTTGTGCTGTCGCGGTCAAAGATGCTGTAACTGGTTGGCGCATGTTGCGTGGCGATGAGGTCGGTGCACTTCTCGCTGAATATATTGCTAGGAACAAGCCCGCAGCAAACTCAGTGATGGCAAACTCAATAGTTTCATCAACAATTGTTAGCAAAATTGCACGACATTATGGTGTTAAATTCCAGGAAACTCTCACTGGATTCAAATGGCTTTCTAAATTACCAAACCTCTGCTTTGCTTATGAAGAAGCGCTCGGATATGCGGTAGATACCAGCACAGTAAATGACAAAGATGGTATTAGTGCAGCATTAATGATGGTGCAGATGGCAACAGACTTAGCTGCTGAAGGAAAAACTATCTTAGATCTACTTGATGAAATTTGGGCGAGACATGGTTTCCACGCTACTCGTCAGATTTCGGTCCGTACAACAAGTGTCAAACAGATCTCTGACACTTTGGGTAAATTCAGAAAAAATACTCCCGAGCAAGTCGGTGGCTACAAGTTGATTCAATTTGATGATTTAGAGGCACCAAAAGATCATCTACCTCCCACCAACGGAGTTCGTATGTTTTTGGAGGGTGGAACTAGGATCATCATTAGACCGAGTGGAACTGAGCCGAAAATAAAGTGCTACATCGAGGTAGTTACCAAAGGCGAGCCTTCAATCGCTAAGTCCCAAGCTGCTCAGATAATGGATGTGATTGAGGAGACCCTTCGCAAAATGCTTACCGCCCCATAAACTAACGGCATGAGCGATATCAACTGGCAAGAGTTACAAAGTTCAGCTGTTACAGCAATGAAAAAGGCTTATGCGCCATATTCCAATTTCCCCGTAGGGGTTGCAGCACTTACTGAGGATGGGCGAATAGTCAGTGGATGTAATGTCGAGAACGCTAGTTATGGATTGGGCCTCTGTGCTGAATGTGGTTTGGTTTCAAATCTGATCTTGACCGGCCGATCAATTCTGCGGGCCATTTACTGCGTTGATGCCCATGGAAATGCACTCTCTCCCTGCGGCCGTTGTCGGCAACTTCTTTGGGAGCACAGCACTCCAAACACTCAATTTATGACCCCAGATGGTCCTGCGCCGTTGTCAGATCTTTTACCTTGGGCCTTTGGTCCTGAAAATCTTTAATTGATCTGCTGATTTCCTTGTTACAAACAAAAGATATTGCAGAGCTGCCAAAGGTCCTGCTGCACGACCATGTAGATGGTGGCCTGCGACCCCAAACCATTATCGATATTGCGCGGCAAATAGATTTGGAATTGCCGTCGTATGATCCGGATTCATTACAGGAAAGTATCTTTGCCAGCTGCAATGAAGGCTCACTTGAGAAATACTTAAAGAACTTTGATTACACCATCGCGGTTATGCAAAGTTATGAAAATCTAGTTCGGGTTTCCCGGGAATGCGTAATTGATCTTGCACTTGATGGCGTGGTTTATGCGGAAGTGCGCGGAGCGCCAGAGTTATTTACCCAAGGTGGACTCACAATCTCACAGGTAATTGAGGCAACATTGCAGGGAATCTCTGAAGGGGTCACTGAGGCTCAATCACTTAATAGGAAAATAGAGACAAAGTTCATCGCCTGCGCGATGCGACATACCAATCGCTCCCTAGAGGTTGCAGAAACAATCCTAAAATTCCGTGAAAAAGGCTTGGTTGGCTTTGATATCGCAGGTGCAGAATCAGGTTTTCCAGCCAGCAATCATCGAGCGGCATTTGATCTGCTGCATGATCAAGGTTTTCCCTACACAATTCACGCCGGTGAAGCAGCTCCCTTTGAATCTATGAAAGATGCAATCAAGAACTGCCGCGCCAAGCGAATTGGTCACGGCGTTAGATTGATTGATGAGATTGATCTAACTGGAGACTCTCCGAATCTTTCTGATGATGCCAAAATGATAAGAGATCTGCAGATTCATCTAGAAATGGCGCCGACCTCTAATCTACAAACTGGAGCGGCTACAGATTATGAAAGCCATCCAGCAGCTGTACTCCATGATTTAGGGTTCAACATCGCTCTTAATACCGACAACAGATTGATGAGTAATACCTCTTTGAGTCGAGAGTATGAATTAATGAGCAGAATTCATAATTGGAGTATTGAGGATTTAGTAGCGATGAATAAAAAGGCGCAGGCCGCCGCTTTTGCACAGGTTTTAGAAGGATAGGATTTGTCACATGATTGATTTTCGTAGCGCTGCGGTAATTGAAAATCCCTACCCTCACTTAGCTGAGCTTCGCAAAACTAATCAGCCAATTTGGCATCAGGAGTTAAAGGTATTCCTCGCCGCAACACATCGTGACGCCAATGAGGTGTTGCGCAATAAAGGGTTGGGCCGGATTTATCAGGACCGCGTTCCAGAGTCAGAGTGGAGTGTCTTCAACTGGCTTCACTCAGACTCTATTCTGGATAGCGAGCCACCAAAGCACACGAGATTGCGTGGCTTGGTTCTCAAAGCATTTAACCGAAACCGTATAGAAGGTATGAGGGATGCGGTTGCGAAAATAACTGACTCGCTCCTTGATCAAATTGATTCCAAATCCACCGAGTTTGATCTAATAGCGGATTACGCAGAACCTCTTCCAGTAAAGGTAATCGCGCTGCTTTTGGGTTTTCCACCAGAGGATGAGCATTTGCTGCGTCCCTGGTCCCAATCAATTGTCAAAATGTATGAGGTAAACCCACCCTTAGATCACCAAATTGAAGCGCAAAAAGCGGCAAATGAGTTCGCCGAATATGTACATGGATTAATGGAGAACCGCAAGAAAAATCCACAAAATGATCTAATTACTGAGCTAACTCAGGTTCATGATGCTGGAGATAAGTTATCAACCCACGAACTTATTGCAACCTGTGTACTACTACTAAATGCTGGCCATGAGGCTAGCGTCAATGGTTTTGGAAATGGGATGGTTTCACTACTAAATCACCCCAAACAACGTGATTTGCTTTTCAGTGATCCAGATAAATATTCCGAGAGCGGTATTGAAGAGTTTTTACGGTTTGATTCACCGTTGCAATACTTCGAACGAACCGCCACTAGCGATATTGAAATTTCAGGAGTTCCGATAAAAACTGGGCAGAAAATCGTCAGTTTGTTGGGATCGGCTAATAGAGATGAAACCGTTTTTCAAAACGCCGATGAGTTCGATATATCTCGCCAACCCAATCCTCATATCGGTTTTGGAGCCGGAATCCATTTTTGTATTGGCGCTCCATTGGCCCGTATGGAGATGTCAGTATCGTTGCCGGCATTAATCAAACGCTTCCCAAATCTACATCTGGCTACCGAGCCAATTAGAAGAGCAACGTTTTCCTTAAGAGGTTACGAGAAAGTCTTGGTAAAAAACTAAATCCCGATTGGGTGCCAAACGGTCTTATTCTCCATAAAACCAATGATGCGCTGCGGTGATCCCTCGGCCTTAAAGCGGTAAATACGCTTCAAATTGTCGGCACCATCTCTCTTTAGAGCTTCATACGCTGATGGTTCAAGGCCAGAACCATCCACGCCGTCAATGTCCATATGTGAAGCGACCCAAGGAGCTAACTCCTCAGTTCTGCCTGTTAATACATTTACAACTCCACCAGGAACATCGCTGGTCGCAATAACCTCAGCGAGAGTAATTGCGGAGAGTGGATACTCCTCATTTGCGATAGCGATAACCACATTACCGCCAGCCAAAATTGGAGCTACGCCATGAACGAAATCGATGAGTGAAGTACTCCCATCGATAAAAGCTGCAACTACCCCTACTGGTTCTGGAGTAGTGAAGTTATAAAAAGACCCAGAAACTGGGTTTGTAGAGCCGAAAATCGTAGAAATCTTGTCACACCAACCTGCGTACCAAACCCAAAGATCTATTGCGGCATCAACTTGTTTTGTAGCTTGAGCCTTTGTCACACCCTCTTGCGCCATGACCTCAGTTACAAACTGATCGCGACGACCCTCCATCACCTCTGCAACCCGATAGAGAATCTGAGATCTATTAAACGCTGAAGCCGATGCCCATTTCTCGGATGCAGCTCTTGCAGCGACAACCGCATCACGTAAATCTTTTCGAGAAGCTAACGCAGGGTTTGCTAAGAAAATTCCCTTTGCATCAAATAGCTCGTAGCTACGTCCAGATTCACTTCTTGGAAACTGTCCGCCAATAAAAAGTTTATAAGTTTTTCTCACATCAACTCTCATGAGAAATCTCCTTTTAGATAAGCGGATAATCCATGTCTGCCGCCTTCACGTCCCCAACCTGATTCCTTGTAGCCACCAAAGGGGCTCGCTGGATCAAACTTGTTAAAGGTGTTTGCCCAAATCACGCCAGCTTTTAACTGTTGGGCGCTCCAAAGGATTCGGGAGCCTTTATCGGTCCAGATACCAGCCGACAATCCAAAAGGCGTGTTGTTAGCCTTCTCAATCGCCTCACTTGGAGTTCTAAAGGAGATTACAGATAACACCGGTCCAAAGATCTCTTCCCGAGCGATGCGGTGGGCTTGAGATACACCAGTAAAGAATGTTGGGGGGAACCAAAAACCCTTCTCTGGTAACTCGCATTGCGGTGACCAGCGCTCCGCACCCTCTGCATCTCCAGACTCTGACAACTCTCTGATCTTCATTAGTTGGGCCTGTGAATTAATTGCACCTAAATCAGTGTTCTTATCAAGTGGATCGCCCACGCGTATCATGGACATGCGGCGCTTTAACTTCTCAAGCAATTCCTCTTTTATGTTCTCCTGAACTAACAAACGAGAGCCAGCACAGCAAACATGACCTTGATTGAAGTAGATGCCGTTAATGATCCCCTCAACAGTTTCATCAATAGGGGCATCTTCAAAGATTATGTTGGCGCCTTTACCGCCAAGCTCTAAGGTCAAAGCCTTCTTAGAGCTAGCAACACTCTTGGCGATAATCTTCCCAACTTCAGTCGAGCCAGTGAATGCAATCTTGTTGATGCCAGGGTGATTAACGATGGCAGCTCCAGTTGCGCCATCTCCGGTCAGAATATTTACAACTCCTTTTGGCAGATCAGCTTGTTGGCAGACTTCTGCAAATAAAAGAGCGGTTAGTGGTGTGGTCTCTGCTGGCTTTAAAACAACGGTATTTCCAGTAGCCAAAGCGGGCGCTACCTTCCAAGCCAACATCAACATTGGGAAGTTCCATGGAATTATCTGGCCGACGACACCATGTGGCTTTGGATTTTTACCTAAGCCTGCATAATCAAGTTTGTCTGCCCAGCCAGCATGATAGAAAAAGTGAGCAGCGGCTAGTGGAATATCGGTATCTCGAGTCTCTCGAATCGGTTTTCCATTGTCCATCGATTCAAGAACGGCAAACTCACGGGCTCTCTCCTGCAATATTCGCGCAATTCTAAAAAGATATTTACCACGTTGAGCGCCGGTCAACTTGGACCAGGTTTTACGGTATGCCTCAGAGGCTGCCTTTACCGCTTTATCAACATCAGAAGCGGTGGCTTGAGTAACTCGAGATAGAACCTTTTCATTTGCGGGATTTATGGTTTCAAATCTCTTGCCACCCTTAGAAGGTACAAACTTTCCATCGATAAAAAGGTTGTACTCCGATTGAATATTAACAATCGCGGTTGATTCGGGGGCCGGGGCATATTCAAATTTCATCATTAATCCAATGTCACGTAGTTTCTTCCGGAGTACTGTCCACTTTTCATCTTCATCCGTTGCATAAGTAAATCATTGAGTAGAGCGCTTGCACCGATACGAAATAGCTTTGGATCCAACCAATCTGGACCGGCGGTTTCATTTACTAATACCAATTGTTTGATGGCATCTTTGGTGGTGCGAATTCCGCCAGCAGGCTTTACACCAATTCTTTTTCCGGTCATGGCAAAGTAATCTCGAACCGCTTCTAACATCACCAAAACAACTGGTGCGGTCGCAGCTGGAGTAACTTTTCCAGTGCTGGTCTTTATGAAATCCGCTCCAGCGGCCATTGCAAGAAAGGAGGCCTTGCGAACGTTGTCGTAGGTCACTAGCTCGCCGGTCTCCAGGATCACCTTTAGGTGGGCCCTCTCCCCGCAAATCTCCTTAATGCAAACGATTTCAGTAAATACTTTCTCTAGGTTTCCAGATAGAAAAGCACCTCGATCAATCACCATATCAATCTCGGTCGCACCACTGGCGATCGCATCCTCGGTATCCCGCTTTTTAACATCAAGACTGGCACGACCAGAAGGGAATGCGGTGGAAACAGCAGCAACTGGAATTTCTTTCCCGCCATTGTTATCTAAATGTTCGCGGGCGATTTTCACCATATCGTTGTAAACACAAACTGCACCAACATGAGGAACTGAACTATCACTTGGATCTGGTCTTACCGCTTTTGTGCAAAGTGCAGCAACCTTGCCCGGTGTATCTGCACCTTCCAATGTAGTTAGATCAATCATTGCAATTGCGGTTTCGATCGCCCAAAGTTTGCTAGAAGTTTTAATACTTCTAGTCGCCAACATTGCAGCACGTGAATCTGCACCAACTTGATCTACTGGTGAAAGATTTTTTAGAAAACTCTTAATTGAGCTCTCGCTGCTGTCGGTCAGAAGCATGCGGTAATACTATCTAGCGGAAATCAGATTGAGAAGGGCGTTTTACTAGATTATGTATTCGCTTTACCCCTACCCTTGTGACATGAAACCCATATCTTTGATTTTGGACTGCGACCCCGGTCATGATGACGCCTTAGCCATGATCTTGGCGGCTCATAACCCTTCACTAAAGCTGCTTGGCATTACAACAGTCTCTGGCAATGGTGGGATTGCAAAGGTCACATTAAATGCACGTCGTGTCGCAACTATGGCTGGGATTAATGTCCCTATTGCAGAGGGTGCAGGTAAAGCGATTTTAGGAGCCGTTGAAGAGGCGCATGATATTCATGGTGAATCTGCATTGGATGGCGCAGAGCTACCACAACCAAGTATTGAATTATCAAAACTGCACGCTGTAGATCTAATTGCAAAATTGCTCTCGGAAAATCCCGAGCCAGTTACTCTGGTTGCTACCGGCCCACTAACCAATATCGCTCTATTTTTGAAGATGTATCCACAATTAAAGAGTCAGATATCTGAGATTGTCTTTATGGGAGGCAGTGCGAGCAGAGGAAACCGCACCCCGTATGCTGAATTCAATATTTGGATGGACCCCGAGGCTGCTGATGTAGTACTCAGGAGCGGATTGCCGTTGACGATGTGTGGACTAGATGTAACCCACCAAGCCCTCGTCACTAAACCAATTTTTGCCCAACTAGAAGCGATGCAGACCGAGTTAAGCAAAACCATAATTGGCCTGCTCAAGTTTTTTGCTAAAACCTACGATGAGGTTTTTGAGATGCCGGATCCACCTCTTCATGATCCCGTTGCTATCGCTCTACTGATTGATCGTAGTGTCGTGAAATCCCGGTTTGCAAATGTACAAGTCGAATTAAGTGGACCACTCACCCGCGGCGCCACCGTAGTCGATATCTACAATCGTCTTGGTCAAGAAGCCAACTGCAATGTTGCGCTCGAATTAGATTTCGAGAGGTTTTGGACTTTAATGCTGGATGCGATTAAGGCCGCTGCAATTACAAATTAAGCTACAGAGTTACAGGGCGACTAGCTGCCTTATCGGCAGCGATTAGCTCTCGTAAACCTTGCACAGCGGTTTCCAGCAAAATATCAAGTGGTGGCATTGGCTCTTTGCCATGCACCATCATTACCCCACCAGCTCTAACTTTGAGCATGGATGCAATAACAAAAAGCGCTGAGGCCTCCATTTCAGAGCACAAAGCGCCACCAATCTCCCATGCTTTCCAGCGTTCTAGAAGATCTTTGGCAACCCCCATACGTTCTGGTTCATGTTGTCCATAGAAAGAGTCTTTGGATTGAGTAATGCCGGTTCGATGTTTCGCTCCAGTTTTTTTGGCTGCGGCTTGCAAAGCTAGAACTACATCAATATCGGCAATTGCTGGAAACTCTATTGGCATGTAGTGACGTGATGTTCCTTCATCTCTGATTGCAGCGCTGATGATTGCTAGCTCGCCAGAGTGAATATCCTTTTGTATATGTCCAGAGGTTCCAACTCGGATAAAGGTGTCAGCGCCGCATCTGACTAGCTCTTCTAGGGCGATTGCAGCTGATGGACAGCCAATGCCGGTAGATGTAACAGAAACTGGAACGCCATCTAATGTGCCTGTATAGGTGACGTACTCCCGGTTGGTAGCAATATGTCTGGGATTGTCAAAGAGCCGTGAAATTGGTTCGCAACGTCCCGGATCTCCCGGCAGCAATACATATTTTCCGACATCTCCACGCTCAAGTTGGATGTGGTACTGCTTTCCATTACTCTCCATATTTTTTTCCTTTTTCTTATGCTGCCCTTGTTTTATCAGATTTAATTAACTCTCTTACCGATTCAACCGCCGCAATAATTAAACCATCCAACGGTCCAAACTCTCCTTCACCATGCATCGCCATTATTCCTCCAGCTCTGGCACCCAGAATGATTGAAACTATACAGATAGTTGAAATCTCCATCTCAGAGCAGATTGCGCCACCTATCTGCCAAGCCCGCCATAAATCCTTGAGCTGTTCGCTGTTTGCAGATTTATCTGGCTCAACTTCACCATAAAAGGAATCTTTCGAGTGCGAAATTCCCAATTGATATCTGACACCTAGTCTCTCGACTGCACTTCTCATTGCCTGCACGATCTCTAAATCGCATACCGCTGGGAATTCAATAGGCATGTAGTGCGAAGTGGTACCTTCGTGCCGAATGGCGCCAGTTACCACGGCTAAATCATTGGATTTAGTACCCGGCTGGAGACTACCTGAAGTGCCAACTCGGATAAAAGTGTCCGCACCGCTGCGATAAAGCTCTTCCACCGCAATTGCTGATGATGGACATCCAATTCCGGTAGATGTAACAGATACCTTTTCACCTTCTAGCCAACCGGTATAAGTGACATACTCACGATTAGTAGCGACGTGAACTGCATTCTCTAGTTTGGCAGCAATCAAAGGAACCCGACCGGGATCTCCTGGCATTAATACATATCTGCCAACATCACCTTTCTGTGTTTGGGTGTGATACTGCTTCATCAATTCAACCTATTCATACGTTCTATGAATTGCTTCATAAATCGATCCACCTCAACCGTCATAGAAACCTTTGCATTAGGAGCCTTCTTCAAGGCTCCATAGTGATCAGCAATGGTCTTGGCCCTAGAGGAACCTCCCGATAAATCAACGGAGAGGAAGTAATCCCGATTTTCCACGAGTGTTGGGTCAATCAAAATTGCAGCCGCTAATGGATCATTTATCGCACAACCCTGAATGCCTTGATACTTGGCGTGAAACTCAATGTAAAACCGGGTTGATTCCTTGATGAAATTCTTTATTTCAGGACGGGCTAAAGTAATTTGTTCAATATGTTGGGTAGTAAGTAGGCATTGGTAAGTGACATCCAGAGGTACCAAAGTGAAATCTACTCCCGCATTAAGCACGATTTCGTAGCTTTCTGGATCACAAAATACGTTGTACTCCGACTGTGGGGTTGAATTTCCTGGGTAATGGATAGAGCCACCCATCGCCACAATACGCTTAATATTTTTGGCAATCTGAGGCTGTTTCAAAAGTGCTAATGCGATGTTGGTCATAGGCCCCACACAAAGCAAAGTGATTTGGCCCGGGTTTTCATTAACTAATCTAATAATTAAATTATGTGCTGACTCTTGAATTGGTTTTACTTTAGGTTCTGGTAGGACGGCATAACCCAATCCTCCATCTCCATGGGTTTCCTCTGCGACTGATAACTCTTTTACCAATGGTTCTTGAGCTCCGCGAGCTACCGGGACCTGTTCAATTCCTAGCAACTCAACCAACTGCAAAGCGTTGGATAAGCATTTTTCTTGTGAGGTATTGCCATGAGTGACGGTGATGGCCAATAAATCCAGCTCGGGTGCAGCCGCGAGAAGGAGTAGAGCCAGGGCATCATCAATCCCAGGATCGGTATCGAAAATGATTTTCTCAGCCATGATTTATTGTTTCACCTAGTGGTTCATGCTTTCCAGCGTTTACTCCGACTAAAGATAAAAGTGTGGCTAAGAGTGTCGCAGCGCTCATAAAATAAAAACCATTCCAACCACCAAGACGGTCCACCAACATGCCACTCAGTGTGCTGCCCAGAGTAATTCCAATGGAAAGAGAGGCGCCGAGCAGTGAAAAAGCCTCGTTTAATCGGCTAAGAGGTACCAACTCCTTTAAGTGTGCGTTGGCCGCAATCAATGCAGGAGCGATTCCAATTCCAGAAAGGATTATAAAATATACAATCGTCTCGATGTTTTGAAAGAAAAGAATGGCGCTTGTTGAGAGGGTCATGAAGGCTAGAGCTAGTGAGTATCGAATGGCGTTTCTTGATTTCCAGTGAATCAAACCATAGACCAAGCCAGCGACCGTACTGCCAATTGGATATAAACCAACCCAGAGACCGCCATCAGCCGCTCTTCCACTCTCCTTTGCTACCGCAAGAATGACCACGTAATTAGATCCAAACAACATACCCAATGCAATAAGAGAAGTTAAAAGACTCTTTACATACTGGATTTTGAAAAGTCCGCCTAGTTGCTGCCGCTCACCATCCTTGTTGGCATGATCAAATGAGGTGATAGCTAATCCAGCACCGCCAATAATCGTGAAGAATATGCCAGCCAATAGTGGGGATTCAGAGCCATATAGCGCAAAGAGAAATCCTGCTAACGCTGGACCTACCACAAAAGCGGTTTCATCAAGTACAGATTCCAGCGATAGCGCTACACCTAGCTCTCTTTTATCTTTGATGGTTCGGCTCCACCTTGTTCTGGTGTAACTTCCAAAACTTGGCATAGTTGCACCAGAGAGTGCGGAAAAAAGCAGCAATAGCGGAATGGATCTGGAACTGAAAAAAACCACCCCTACAATTGATAAAGCGTTTACAAAAGTAATCGGTAGCAAAACCACCCGTGTGCCATATCGATCAGCTAATCTGCCGATACGTGGCCCGACAATTGCGCCGCATAAGGTGTAAAAAGAGGAAGCAATACCAGCAAGTAGAAATGAGTCTCTGACCGATGAAATTAAGAAAACTAGCGCCACCGTATTCATGGCCACAGGAATTCGACCCACCATTCCAAAGCCAAAGGTTGGAAAAGCGTGGCTATGTCTAATCACTTCTCGATACGAAGTTAGCAAGACACTCCCCTGAAATTAGTTAGTGAAATCGATTGCAGAAATCTACCCAGAAAGGCTACCCTCGTCTACATACTTGAAGGGAGTGTTGCCAAATGCGGATTTATTTTGCTGGACCTTTATTCACCCCATATGAGCGGAGCTTCATTGATCAATGCGCCGCACAACTGCGCAGTGAAGGTTTCGAAGTTTTTGTGCCTCACGAAATTCCTTTACCAGATCCGGTAACAGCAAAATTTATCTTTGAAGTAGATTCCAAAGAGGTAATGGCAGCTAATGCGGTATTGGCGCTACTGGATGGGCCGATGGTTGATGATGGCACCGCGACTGAGATTGGAATCTTCTGGGCAGCGATGCGTTCCGATAAATCTAAAAAAGGAATTGTGGGTCTGGTAACTGACACTCGAGTTATTAGAGATCGCAACATGATTGATGGGAAGGGCATCAATCTATTTGTGCGTGGTTGTATTGAAGATGTCGGACAAGTGGTTGATCGCTTTGAGAAAGCGTTACCAATGCTGCGGGCTTGGAAAGTTGAATTAGAATCGCAAAATTAGTACATCACCGTTTTTGTTAGGTGATGCGGCCAATGAGTGGCGTGATAGGTTTTCCAAAATCTAAAGTCCACTTGCGGCATTAGAAGTGGTGTCACATTCGGCCTTCTCTTGTTGATCTCTTCAGTCAGCAATGCAATGCAGTAAATAGAGCTGGCCCGCAATTCAATCTCGGCATCGCTATCACGCTCAACTTCCTGTAAGGAGTTGATCTGGTTTTCTAACTCCGGCGCGTATTCAAAAATACCCATCACTCTGAGACCGACCGGCACAATGTAATCAGCAAAGGCGGTCAACTCTGCAGCATCCTCTAACTGCCAATGCCCACGCGGTGAGAGCGCTAAATGCATCCCCCAGATTCCAAGTTGAGCCAACTTGAAGATTTGGACCTCATGGCCGTGATAATGGCTAACATCGTTGAACCTCGGGAACTCAACTACCAAGCGTTCTAAGAGCCCATTTCCATTGTCATATAAGCGCGGTGAGCAGGAGCGGATAAAGTTGTGATAACTGCCTTCATACTTTTCCACCAATACCCGGCCAACCTCATTAAATATTTCAACCCGCTCCTTGATCATCGGCATCTCAATAGTGCCTGCGAAGATTGAGTTGAACTTTTCCGCGGTTAAGTTTGCGAGGAATTCCCCGGAAAACAAAGGCACCCCGTTGTTAACTGCGCGATGCATGCAAGCCAACATCGCTTCGCTATCACACCAACGTTTACCTTGGTAATCTGTTTCGAACTTAACCCCTGATTGGAAATCTGTAAAAGCAAAGTTCATGGTGTTGACCACCATTGTAAAATCCATCAAAGTATCTGGATTGTTACCAAAGTCAAAAAGCATCGATCCATCAGGCTTGGGAAACTCTTCATACGCCATCCAGTTTGCAACATCAATTAACTTTTCTTTATTGATGCGTACTAACTTGGCATTATTTAATACCGGCTCCAGACTTTTAAGAACTGGCGAGCCCCAATTAACGCTCATATCTTCTTTCTTGACTACTCAGAGCCACGTTTATAAGGCATACCAGCCATGGCGGGAGGCGTTAACCTCTGAGCCAAGAAGGTAAGTACCAACAAGGTAGCAACATTTGGAAATACCGTTATAAACTCCTGCGGAATTGTCTCCACACGTTGATTAATCCATAGAGCTACCAATCCGATAGCAAAATATGAGCCCGCTGGCTTCCATCTTCTTGATGAGGTGTAGAAAATAGAGAGCAGCAGAGCAACAATTCCTGCACCCATGATTAAAGCCATAACTGAATCTGCCTGGCGCACACGAAGCGCATCAGTAAATCCAAAGAGGATTGAGCCGGCAAAAACGCCACTTGGTTTCCAGTTTCCGAAGATGACTGTTGCTAAACCAATGAAGCCGCGTCCTGCAGTTTGTCCCTCTCTGTAAACCGATGAGGCCACCAGAGCTAAATACGCCCCTCCTAAAGAGGCTAACATTCCAGATACGGAGATGGCTATATATCTAGTCCGATAAACATTAATGCCTAATGACTCGGCTGCCATGGGATTTTCACCTGAGAAACGCATCCTTAGACCAAACTTGCTTCGCCATAAAATCCAAGAGGTAATCGGTACTAATAGCAATAGCCCCACTGTCACAACAGATAGATCTCTAGTGATTCCGTAAATAAGCCCTGAAACATTTGAGATGAAAAATATATCTTTCTCATCAATACTCTTAAAGAAATCCGCCACTAACGGGATTGTAAAAGTGGGCAGGGTTTCAACTGGTGGCGAAACAGTTCTGTCGCCGCCAACTGGCGGAAAGAAAATTCCAGAGAGATATCGAGCTGCTCCAGCCGCAATAAGATTAATTGAAAGACCTGATACCGCTTGATCGATTCCAATTTTTACCGTTAGAAAAGCGTGGAAAAACCCTGAGGCGAGTCCGAAGACCGCTGCCGCCAGAATTCCCACAACCGGTCCATGTAGAAAACCAAACCAAGCCGCCGTCCAGGTTCCAACAATCATCATTCCTTCTAGACCGATATTAATTACACCAGCCCGCTCCGCCCAAAGACCGCCTAGACCAGCCATAAGCAACGGAATAGCGAAACGCAAGGTAGCACCCGAAGTTCCCGGCGCGGTGATATCTACTGCGCCAGTGATGCTTTCAACTAGTGAAATGATTAAAAATAATCCAGCGATTAGTAGTGTGATACGGGCCGGCGACTTAAAAAACGACTTGGCTTTTGTTCGAGCATTGGAGTTAGTTTTCGCGATGTTAGTTGACATTACTTCGTCTCCTTCACATTTTCTGCGTTAACAGTTCCCACAGCTCTCTGTTGTTGTCTCAGATTTATCCGCGCTACAACTTCGTAGGCAATAACAATCGACAAAACTATGGTTCCTTGCATAACAATTACGATTTCAGGAGGCACGCCTTCAAACTCCAAGACGGGAGCGGATCTCTCTAGGAATGACCAAAGAAAGGCTGCAAAAAATATACCCACAGGATGATTACGGCCCAACAGCGCTAGAGCCAACCCGGTAAAGGCGTATCCGGATGGGAAAGCCATGCTGTAGGAATGGGTATCTGAAAGTAAGGTTCCAATTCCGACCAATCCGGCAATTGCACCCGAAAGCACTGTGGTAATAAATATCATTCCTGGAGCATTTACTCCGCTAGCTCGTGCAGCACGGAATGAAAGACCTGTAGCACGTAAATTAAAACCGAAAATCGTTTTGTTTAACATAATCCAGTAGCTCACACCAACAAGAATGGCGATGAACAAGAATGTGTAAATCTCGCCCTCAAAAGCTTTAATGGTTGGCATGCGGCCACTCTTTGGAATTGGATTTGTCTGAAGGTTTTGAGAGCCTTCGGGAAGTGAACCCAAAAGATTTGGACTCAGTAGAAAAGCGATAATCGCGGCAGCGATGAAGTTCAACATAATGTTGCTAATAACCTCATTAACGCCCCGTTTTACTTTGAGGTAACCGGCAATCGCTGCCCATGCGCCACCCGCTAACATGGCAACCAAAATGATCAACATAACATGTAGAACTGGAGGCAGATTAACCGCAGCTCCAACTACCGCGCCGAAGAATGCGCCCATGCGATACTGACCATCAATTCCGATATTAAATAAGAGCATTTTGAAACCAATAGCTGCAGCAACTCCTGCCATGTAGTACGCCACAGTTTGATTGATTTCAGAGACTAGGTTTCGAGGATCAAAACCGTAAGAGATCATCAATTTAAACATCTCTATCGGGTCTACCCCGCGAATTTTCAAAATAATGTAGACGAAAAATAGGGAGTTCAAAATAGCTGCCGTGGGCGCAACAACTCCCCAGAAAAGTCGACTCTTTGTCATGCGCTCTTCGCTCCCGTCATCGCTAGACCTAGATCTTCTGGCGTTGTCTTTGCTGGATTCAAGATCGAAACTATCTTTCCGCTGTAAATAACGGCGATGCGATCTGAAAGCGAGAAAAGTTCCTCTAAATCCGCTGAAATTAGGAGGATTCCCGCGCCTCTTGAACGAGCCTGCATTAGATGCTCCCAAATAATGGCTTGTGCTCCAACATCAACACCTCGAGTAGGTTGTGCCGCAACAATTAACTTTGGATCTCCAGTTAACTCTCGCCCAACAATGAACTTCTGCTGGTTACCACCAGAAAGAGCGCTTGCTAAAACATTTATGCCTGGGGTACGTACATCGAATTCATCAACGACACGCTTTGAATCTTGAATAGCGGCACTTTTGTTGACCCAAATACTTTTCGCCATTGGTTCGGCAAATTGGTGACCGAGAATTCGATTTTCCCAAAGTGGTGCGGTCATCAAAAGTCCATCGCGTTGTCTATCCTGTGGAATATAGGCAACTCCGGCGTTACGAATCTCTCGAGTTAAGGTATTTGCAGCATCTAAACCAAGAACCTCAACCGAACCGGATGCGGGTTTAATCAAACCCATAATCAACTCAATTAACTCGCTCTGACCATTTCCTTCTACTCCAGCCAATCCAAGAATCTCACCACCATGAAGTTCTAAATTCACATCGTCAAGAATCTGTCGTCCATCTGCTCGGAAGTATGAAGCGGATTCAATCTTCAAAAAGCTCTCTGGGCTAATTTTCAGCTCTCCAGCTTTAGGTTTGGGCAATTCTCCCCCAACCATCAACTCCGCCAACTCTTTCTTATTGGTGTTTTCAGGCTTTCTGGTAGCAACTGTTGTGCCTTGACGCATGATGGTGATGTCATCAGCAATTGATAAAACCTCATCTAATTTATGAGAGATGAAAAGTACTGTTAAACCTTTTTTTACCAACTCACGCAGATTGGCAAATAACTCGTCAACCTCTTGTGGCACTAAAACCGCGGTTGGCTCATCTAAAATTAGAATCTTTGCACCGCGGAATAACACTTTGGCGATCTCTACACGTTGCCTCTCGCCGACCCCCAAATTTGAAAGTTTTTCATCCGGATTTATATCCAGCCCATAATTTTGGGCAATTTCAATTAATTTTTCCCGGGCCTCGTCATACTTAACCACGAAACCAAATCTTGTCGGCTCACTACCCAAAATTACATTTTCTAGAACTGTTGCGTTATCCGCCAATTTGAAGTGTTGGTGCACCATGCCCACACCGAGTTCAATAGCATCTTGTGGGGACTTTAAATTTACCTCTTTGCCAAAAATTCTTATCTGTCCAGCATCAGGTTTGATTAGACCATAAAGGGTTTTCATTAATGTTGATTTGCCGGCTCCATTTTCACCAATGATTGCGTGGATGGTTCCAGCTTGAATTTGAATTGAAACATCTCTATTTGCCACGACGCCCGGGTAGCGCTTTTCAACCCCAATCACCTCTAGAACATTTGAGACATTTGACAACTGCATTTCCCTTCTTTTATAAACAGGGTGCGCTACTTTTGGTAGCGCACCCCATCATTATTTACTTATTTATGCGTCGTTTGGATCTGTTGGAACCTTTACAGCTCCAGTTGAGATCTTCTTTGCATAGGTGTTGATTACTGAAGTTACATCCTTTAGATATCCACCAGTTGTTGTATATCCAACGCCACCTTGCTTGTAGCCCCAGGTCTTAACTCCTGCGGTCTTCTTGCCAGCTAGCGCCCTTTTCACAAATGCGCGGGTACCTAGATCAACGCGCTTTAGCATTGAGGTAAGGATTGTTGACTTGTAATCCTTGTGAGCTGGGTAGGTTGCTTCGTCAGCATCTACGCCAATGGACCACTTTCCAAGTTCGGAAGCAGCCTTGTGCATTCCAGTTCCAGTTCCAC
Organism: Candidatus Nanopelagicales bacterium; assembly: GCA_030830475.1. GTDB lineage: Bacteria > Actinomycetota > Actinomycetes > Nanopelagicales > Nanopelagicaceae > MAG-120802. Next base: position 9,122 of record JAURMX010000020.1, on the reverse strand, counting down.
CAGCAGCTGCATAGACGACATCTGCGCCGTTCTCATACATACCTTTGGCAGCCTCGTAACCCTTTGCTGGGTCATTGAAGCCTGAGAAATCTGGGAAGTTGGAGATGTAGGTTGATTGAATTTTGATCTTTGGATTAATCGCTTTTGCACCAGCAATGAAGCCAGCCTCAAACTTTGCGATAAGTGGTGTATTAACTCCACCAATGAATCCGATTCGACCAGATTTTGTTGTCATAGCAGCTGCAAGGCCGACAAGGTATGAACCTTCTTCTTCCTTGAAGACGATGCTCTGAACATTTTTAGCCTTTACTGATGAGTCATCAACGATGCCCCATTGAACCTTTGGATACTCCTTGGCAACTTTGGCAAGCGCGGTTGCATAGGTGAATCCAACAACAACGATTGGATTAGCGCCGCGCTTTGCCATTAGGCGAAGACGCTCTGCACGCTGATCGTCAGTAGCTGTTGGGTTGTCCTGTGATTCAACTAGCTTTAGTGATTTGTCTTTATCTAGCAATGGCTTTACGCCAATGTACGCAAGCTGATTAAAGCCCGGAACATCGCGGCCACCCAAGCTGTAAGCAATACCGATTGTCTTGGTAGCTGCTTGAGCTGGAGCTGCTGCGATAAGTCCTGTAGCAACTAGGGCACCAGCAATTAGTGATGCGCCCAGCTTGCGGAGGGTTTTCTTCTGCATTCAGTTATCTCCTTAGTAGTAGTAATTAACTGCTCGTCGAAGAACTCAAGATTTTTTTGTCTGCATCCGTTTTCCTGTAGAGACATGTCGAGCCACAGGACTGGCGGATAACAAGATTGGAATCAACCTTGAGTTGCTTAGGGGGAAATTGGTAACCATCTCTAATCCGCTCCAGCAACGTTGACATCGCCAACGCGCCTTGCAGGTGGGCATCTCGCGAGATGACCGTTAGAGGAGGGTCCACCAAATCTGATAGTTCGTGATCATCGAAACCGATGACCGCTATTTCATCTGGCACATTAACCTTTGATTCCTTTAACGCCTTGAGCGCACCAATTGTCATCAGGTTATTGCCAACAAATACCGCCGTAGGGCGCCTCTTAAGCGCTAGTAATCCCATCATCGCCTGATATCCACCCAGCACAGTGAAATCGGATTCAACATAGTAATCATGGTTCTTTTCAATCTTGGCTTTTTTAAGAGCCGCTAGATAACCCTCTGTGCGACCCTTTCCTGGTGTTGAAGCAGCGGGCCCAGCAATATGAGCAATCGCTGTATGTCCATGATCTATCAAATGATTTGTGGCCATTGCTGCCCCTGTTTGATTATCAGCTAACACTGAATCAAAACCACGCAGATTGTTGATGACTCTATCGACAAAGACAACTGGAAATGAATAATCCGCAAATTCGGTAATAACATCGGTGTCTTCTTTGGCAGGAACATAAATTAATCCATCAACGCGACCGCTCAATCTACGAATGGCAGCTTCCTCTTTTTCCGGATCATCTCCTGTTGAAATCAGCTGCAACATGTAATCATCGCCAGCGGCAACTTCAGCTCCACGGACTATTGCTGCAAAAAATGGGTTGGTGACATCAGGAACTATGACCGCCACCATTCCGGTTTTTCCTGACTTCAGGTTTCGGGCCATGATGTTGGGCCGGTAATTCAAATCCTTTATCGCTTTTTTAATTGACTCGGAGTTGCGAACTTTAAATCCGCTTAAGTATCGGGAGACGGTTGATTCAGAGACGCCAACTTTCTTGGCTACATCTGAAATCGTCGCATTGGACATTTCTGCTCCCCAAAAGCTAGTAGCTCATTTTTAACAAATTGCTAAAAACGATTGCAGATAACTTATCGCTTGGAGTATCGTCCCGTCTAGAACCCTCCCTCCAGAGAAGTCAGGTGTCTATGTCGCCCATTGATGAGAATTCCACGCCTGAGATTGTGGTAGTAGGCAGCACGATGATCGACATGATCGCCTACTCTCAAAAGATTCCCAGCGCCGGCGAAACTGTGATTGGAGACTCATTTTCTCTCGGATTTGGCGGCAAGGGTGCGAATCAGGCTGTTATGGCTAGCCGATTGGGTGCCAAGGTCTCGATGGTAAACACCTTGGGCGATGATGTTTTTGGGGAAACCACGCTCCAGAACTTCCAAGAGCAGGGAATCGACACCACCTTTGTAGCCCGGGTCTCCGGAGCCAGCGGAGTCGCCCCGATCTGGGTTGAGCCCAGCGGAACTAATCGGATTATCTGCGTTCCGGGTGCTAACAATTTGATGACGGTACAGCAGGCGCAACAGGCAATCTCTGCGCTGCCCAATGCAAAGGTGGTTATTGGACAGCTCGAGATTCCTCAGGAGGTTACGTGCGCCGCATTCCGACAGGCCCGCAGCATGGGAATCACAACAATTTTGAATCCAGCTCCATTTGCTCCATTAACGCCAGAGTTGACCTCTCTTTGCGACTGGATAATTCCAAATGAGACTGAGTTTGCCGGTCTAAATCCTGATGGTAAGCAACCCGATAACGAGGTTGAAATATTGAAAGTGGCAAAACTACTTGGCTGCAACTTCGTGGTCACCTTAGGAGAAAAAGGTGCCGCTTACACCGATAACAATGGAAAAGTAATTTATGTTTCAGCCCCCAAAGTTAATGCTATTGATTCAACCGGCGCGGGAGATTCTTTTGTCGGCGCCTTTGCCTTTGGACTGGCCTCGGGCCTGACGGTAGAAAACTCTGTACAGCTGGGATGTGCTTGCGCCTCTGACAGCGTTACCCGCAAAGGGACTCAATCTTCATATCCCAGCAAAGCAGAAGCTGCTAACTTACTTAAGAACTTATCTTGATTTCGGGCTAGCTAAAAACTTTTTTACCTCAAGGTTGATTCGGTCTCGTTGAGATTTGCTAAGTGAAGTGGCCATTGTGAATGCAATTCCAGAATTCCTTAAGCTGTACTCCCGACCGTAAATGCCATCTGTTTCATCAATCACATCAATAATCGCCCGCTCCTTTAGGGCGGCGGCCACCAATTGATTGATTGGTCGAGCGAGATTCTTATTTATTGATGCCAGAATAACTTTTTGCGCAGAGTTGAGCTCTGCAAAGTATTGATCCGGCCGCTCTACTATCAATTTGACCTGGTTCGGATAGCTCTCTAGTGTCGCTGAGATAACTGAAGCATCACCATCCCAGGTGGAATAGCCAACGTCAATCTTTCCTAGGCCAACTTTTAAATCAGATACCGAGTCCGGGTAAGGGATGTTTACCACCTTGATTTTCTTGCCGATGGCAGCTGCCCCAGCCTTAAAACCGGCAAACAACTCTGGTTCACTGCCTATAAATCCAATGCTTTTTCGCTTCGTAGATATTGCCGCAATCACTCCAGCCAGGTACGCACCATGATCCTCTCTGAAGTAGATATTTGAAACATTCATCTGTCCTATTGCTTTGTCATTTATCATTGCAAACTGAGTTTGCGGGTACTCCATAGAAACTCTACGCACTGTCTCCCGATATCCAGCTCCCACAGCGATAATCAAGTTGTATCCATTGTCAGCCAAAAATCTCAGTCTCGACAAGCGATCAACTGGCGAACCATTAGTTGGTACCTCTCGAACAAATGGCTCAACTAGGTTGTACCTCTTTTTTGCAGCAGTCAACGCCTCATTAACAGCATCGTTAAATGAGTTGTCCCCCAGAAAACCAATGTCATAAGCAACCGCCACCTTGGCACCAGGATTGGCGTAACTGACAGGTGAAAACGCTGACAGAGCCAAAGCAATAGATAAGAGCAGAGACCGTAGCTTCATTTTTAGTGTCTTAATGTGCCGGTGGTACAAGACCCAGTGCAGAGTAGGTCTGCGCCAAAGTTTTTGCCGCAACATCTCGGGCCTTTTGACTGCCAACGGCCAGTAACTGCAGCAAGGCGGCCTCGTCAGCCAGAAGCTCTTGAGTTTTCTGTCTTACCGGAGCAAAGAAATCGGTAACCACTTCAGCAACCGCTAACTTAAAATCACCATAACCCTTGCCGGCAAACTCATTTTCTAAATCAGGGATGGATTTTCCGCTAAGGGCGGAGTGGATAGTCAAGAGATTTGAGACTCCCGGCTTACTCTTTTCATCGAAAATAACCTCTTTGCCAGCGTCGGTCACCGCACTCTTAATCTTCTTAACATTTACATCAGCTGAATCCAGGATGTCGATCACCCCGGCGTTTGATGCGGCAGATTTACTCATTTTGGCGGTGGGATCTTGTAGATCATTAATTTTCGCCGCGCTCTTCAAAATATGCGCCTCTGGGATTATAAAGGTTTGTCCATAACGAGAGTTGAAACGTTGGCCCAAATCACGGGTTAACTCAATATGTTGTCTTTGATCCTCACCAACTGGAACTAAATTGGCCTGATAGAGCATGATGTCGGCCGCCTGCAAAATCGGATAAGTAAATAAACCAACTACCGTGCGATCCGCACCGCTCTTTTGTGATTTATCTTTGAACTGTGTCATCCGGCTCGCTTCGCCGAAACCAGCAATGCACTCTAAAACCCAACCAAGTTGATTGTGCTCTGGCACATGAGATTGAATAAATAATGTGCACTTCTCTGGGTCTAGGCCCAATGCGATTAGTTGTGCCGCAGCTATCAAGGTGCGACGACGAAGTACCGCCGGCTCATTTTCAACTGTCAGCGCATGTAGATCAACTACGCAATAAAAAGCATCATGAGAATTCTGTAACTCGACCCATTGCCGGACCGCGCCCAAATAATTTCCTAGATGGAAAGAATCTGCGGTGGGCTGAATCCCAGATAACACACGCTTCATTGGGTTATCTTCTCAATTATTTTTGGAATCTGTCTGATTTATCTCTGGGTGGTCCTGCTCCCGAGATAACAGCAAAGTTCCCACACGCTTACCCTCCATGCTCAACACAGTCATGCGGGCGCCTTCAACATGGAGTACATCATTGATCTCTGGAATTCGACCCAAAGAGTGCATCACATAACCGCTGAGAGTTTCATAGGGACCCTCCGGAATTTCAACTCCGGTCTGCTCAGCCAAATCCTCTAAAGAAATTAAGCCATCAATCTCATAATCACCAGAGCGAGTTTGATTAGAAACCTCTGCGGTCTGATCATCATATTCATCATGAATATCTCCGATTAGAGTCTCAACCAGATCCTCCATGGTGACGATTCCATCGGTTCCGCCATACTCATCTAGGACGATAGCTATTTGCTGGCGCTGAGTGCGCATCTCAGAGAGCGCGGGCAAAACACCTTTTGTGCCCGGCAAGAAGACAATCTCGCGGACAAAGTTGACAATCGGTTTGTTACTGCCGGCAACCTCTGGATCCATCAAATCTCTAACATGTATAAATCCGATAACCTCATCACTAGTTCCACGAACTACTGGATAACGAGAATGGGCTTTCTCAACCGCAACACGGATCGCCTCAGAAACAGTGAGATTGCCATCTAGAAAATCAACCTCAGTGCGCGGAACCATGACTTCATGTACCTTTCGCTCGCTCGCGTTGAAAACCTCTTCAACAATGTCGCGCTCTTCCTCAGTTAATGCCTTGTGACCAGTTACTAAATCAACTAGCTCCTCTTCAGACATATCCTCGCGCGAGGCTTTTGGATCAACACCAAAGATACGCAGCACAAAATCCGAGGAGTGAGAAAGAATCCAAATTAGAGGTTGGAAGAGTCGTGCTGTAATTGAAACCGGCGTAGCAACTAAAAGTGCGATCTTCTCGGTTGAATGCAGAGCTAATCGTTTTGGAACAAGTTCGCCAAACACCAAGGAGAAGTATGCGATCACTAGAGTTAATCCGATTAAGGAAAGTGTCTCGCTGACCCCTTGACTTAGGCCCAGCTCAACTAAACGCGGTATTACATAATTTCCCAATCGCTCAGCACCAAAGGCTGCTGATAGAAATCCGCTTAGAGTCACACCTACTTGCACCGCAGCTAGAAAACGGTTTGGGCTAGAGGCCAATGAAGCCACCCGGGCACCTCGCTTGCCGCGCTCGGCTAATGCCTTGACCTGGCCCTCGCGCAGCGAGATCAAGGCGATCTCGGCCGCGACAAATATTGAGGCTAGGAAAATAAAAAAGAGAACAACGCCAAGATCTAGCGCAAAGCCTCCGAGGTTGAAGGCAGGGATGCCGGCTTGAGCACCATCAGGGTCCATAAGGTGCCCTAGGTTATAAGAAGTAGGGCTGTGCTGGCTAAAAAACCCTCCCCACCCCCTTCCCTCACGCTCAACTCACGCGTAGCCTTCGGCGCATCCACAGCGACGTGGACTTACTTCATCCAACGGAACGTCGGGCACGTACCTGCCCGGAGAAGGAAGAGAAAAATGGCATCAGTTGTATTTAAAGATGCATCACGCATCTATCCAGGAACCACAACCCCTGCAGTTGATAAATTGAATCTCACCGTTAATGATGGTGAGTTTTTGGTTTTAGTCGGACCATCTGGTTGCGGTAAATCAACATCACTTCGCATGCTTGCCGGACTCGAGGAGATCGATAACGGTGCAATTTTTATTGGAGATCGTGATGTAACAAATGTCGCACCAAAGGATCGCGATATCGCGATGGTGTTCCAGTCATACGCGCTTTATCCGCACATGACAGTTGCTGAGAATATGGGCTTTGCACTCAAGATTGCTGGCGTTTCAAAAGACGAACGTGATCGCCGAGTTCTAGAGGCGGCAAAATTGCTTGACCTCGAACCATATCTAGAGCGCAAACCAAAGGCGCTATCTGGTGGTCAACGTCAACGTGTAGCTATGGGACGCGCAATTGTTCGCGAACCACAGGTCTTCTTGATGGATGAACCGCTGTCTAACCTTGATGCCAAATTACGTGTTGCAACCCGTACACAAATTGCGGCCCTACAACGCCGACTAGGAATTACTACCGTTTATGTAACACATGATCAGGTAGAAGCTATGACGATGGGTGATCGAGTAGCGGTTCTTAAAGATGGTTTACTTCAACAGGTCGATACCCCAAGAAATCTTTATGACAACCCTGCCAACGCTTTCGTTGCTGGATTTATTGGCTCCCCTGCGATGAATCTTTTGATCGCTCCAGTATCTGGCGGCAAAGCAAAGCTTGGTGGTCTAGAGATAGATGTTCCAGCCTCAGCGGGATCATCAGTAATCGTTGGTATCCGTCCAGAAGGATTTACCCCAGCCTCTAAGGGCTTTGATATTCAGGTTGAGGTTGTTGAAGAGCTTGGTGCCGATGCATTTGTGTATGGCAAGCCAGCTGATTCATCACTTAAGTTTGCTAACGCATCTGATGAAGGTGCACAGGTCATTGTCCGTTGGGATCCAAAGAATCCTCCGAAGTCAGGTCAGACCGTAACCGTCTCTGCAAAGGGCGATGCGGTTCATCTATTCAACGTTGCCGATGGCAAGCGTCTGAAATAAATATAAATCAAAAAAGCCCCCGATTTTTCGGGGGCTTTTTTATTACATTTTTAATTAGATATTTACTTCATAGCCTTTTGTAGATTCTCATCAATCGCAGATAGGAACTCCTGGGTATTTAGCCAAGGTGCATCCTCGCTGATTAGTAGCGCAAGGTCCTTTGTCATTTTTCCACTCTCTACAGTTTCAATGCATACCCGCTCTAGTGTTGCAGCAAACTTTGTCAGCTCTGGGGTGTTGTCCAACTTAGCGCGGTGCTGTAGGCCCTGAGTCCAAGCAAAGATAGATGCGATTGGATTTGTTGAGGTCGCTTTACCGGCTTGGTGATCACGGTAGTGACGGGTAACAGTGCCGTGTGCCGCTTCTGCTTCAACAGTGCGTCCATCTGGAGACATTAAAACTGAGGTCATCAAGCCCAAGGATCCATAACCCTGCGCAACGGTGTCTGATTGAACATCGCCATCGTAATTTTTGCAGGCCCAGATGTAGCCGCCTTCCCAACGCAATGAGGTTGCAACCATGTCATCAATTAAGCGGTGGTCGTACTCCAAACCAAGTTTGTCGAACTCTGCCTTGAACTCATTTTCAAAAATCTCGGCGAAGATATCTTTGAAACGGCCATCATAAGCTTTAAGAATTGTGTTCTTAGTTGATAGATACACCGGATATTTACGTGCTATTCCATAATTAAATGAGGCGCGGGCAAAATCCCTAATTGAGTCATCTAGGTTGTACATCGCCATAGCAACACCGGAGCTCTTGAAATCAAAAACGTTGAACTCCATCGGTTTTGAGCCATCTTCCGGTGTGAAGGTTACGGTTAATTTTCCGGCGCCTGGAACACGGAAATCTGTGGCCCGGTATTGATCACCAAAAGCGTGACGACCAATCACAATCGGCTTGCTCCAGTGTGGAACTAACCTGGGAACATTTTTAATAATAATCGGCTCGCGGAAGATAACTCCACCCAAAATATTGCGGATAGTGCCATTCGGTGACTTCCACATCTGCTTTAGACCAAACTCTTTAACACGTGCCTCATCCGGCGTAATGGTTGCGCACTTAACTCCAACGCCATGCTTTTGAATAGCATGTGCAGAGTCGATTGTTACCTGATCATTTGTAGCGTCGCGGTGTTGAATTCCAAGGTCGTAGTACTCCAGATTGATATCTAGATAAGGCAAAATCAATTGTTTCTTGATGAAATCCCAGATAATTCGGGTCATTTCATCGCCGTCAAGCTCGACGACCGTTCCCTGCACTTTGATCCTGCTCATCTAGGTACCTTTCTCAACTTGTTATTTCTAGAGATCCTTAACATCTGCTTGTTTTGCCCTTACAGCTTCAGCAGCCACCTTAAGTTCCGATAACTCTGATTCAGTGAGATTTCCAGCGACAACTTTTTTAACGCCGGAGCGACCGATCTCCGCCTCTACTCCCAAATAAACACCAGAGATCCCATACTCCCCATCTACCCAAGCACAGACCGGCATAACCTCACCAGTGTCTTGAATAACAGCACGTGCCATGCGGGCCGCAGCAGCAGAAGGCGCATAGTAAGCAGAGCCGGTCTTTAACAATGCCACTACCTCTGCCCCGCCATTGCGAGTTCTGGTGACTAACTCTTCAATCTCTGCGGCACTTAATTTCTCAGAGAGCGGCTTCCCATCAACTGTACAACGACTTGGA
>JAURMX010000004.1 GCA_030830475.1 Candidatus Nanopelagicales bacterium | reverse complement strand
TACTAAAACATACTTGTTATCTGGTGTTACCTCAACAACTTTAGGAACCACACCAACTCGATATGCGGCATCAATCTCCCATGTCGAAGTATCGATTCGATACACGAAGGAACGGTCATACTTATCGGCGGGCGAACATTTGTCTGTGCCTTCGCGATTAAACCCTTTGCCATACATCGCATAGTTAGTTACATATAGATATGCGCCATCAGGTGAAAAAGCCCCTTCAACAGGTGCGCCGCGATGTAATCCGGTGTACCCCTTCTGGCCTAGAGCATTTAAATCCACCTGATCAGAGATGTTCTTTACCAAATCAAGAGTTTCTGCGTTGTAGACAGTTACTGAGTGGCGATACATCATGTTATGGGCTGATACATAGCCGGTTTTTGATGCTCTAACTGATTTCGGCGAGATATTTCCGGTGATGGTTTTTTCTAGATTCAACTTTGTGTTATCAGAGCTAATTTCTGTACCACCGGCAGAGAGAGGCTGAATTAAAAGGGCAAAAACTATGGCCCACCTCACCGAAATACGCATGTTCGCAATCTACAGGTATTCTCACACTCGTGATTTCGCCCTACATCGCGTTAATGAAGTTGCGTGTTGTAGAGCTGTTGTTAGTTACAACTTTGCCAGCGTTATTTCTAGCAGCGGGTGGAGTGCCACCACTAGATATAACGCTAGCGACTTTAATCGGCGGAACCTTGGCGGCAGGTGCCGCAAATGCTTTTAACATGGTGATTGAGAGCGACATTGATCAACTAATGAACCGAACCTCAAAGCGCCCCATCGTTAACAATCAAATCTCTGAGAATCAAGCCCTCGCTTTTGCCACCGCGATCACGATTATTTCACTTGCTATTTTTTGGTTTTTTACCAATCCACTTGCTACCGGTTTAACGGTCGGTGCAATCGCCTTTTATGTATTTGGTTACACAGTTGGATTAAAGCGCCGTACCTCGCAAAACATAGTTTGGGGAGGGATCGCAGGCTGTCTTCCAGTTTTGATTGGCTGGGCTGCCGTAACCAACTCGCTTTCCTGGACCGCTTTTTGGTTTTTCATGGTGATTTTCTTTTGGACCCCACCGCACTTCTGGGCTCTAGCAATTAAGTACCGTGATGACTATGAAGCCGCAGGAATACCAATGTTGCCGGTGGTTGCACCTATGGCAAAGGTTTCCCAGCAGATGTGGTTCCACACCATCGCAATGGTTATTACATCTTTCTTCACTATCTATTCAGCTGAATTATCAACCTGGGTTTGGTTCGCGAACGCATTAATCGCAGGACTTTTTGTTTATCAGGTGATGGGTTTAAATAAAGGAAGTATCGACAAGAGCGCTGGAAAGATATTCCATGGCTCTATTACCTACTTAAGCCTTTATTCGGTGCTGTTAGTCCTCGCTATCTTCATCTGATTCGTACTCATCATCATGGTCATCATGATGTTCTCGGCCCTCATGAGGCTCTCGACCTTCATGCTCATCAAAGTGGGCAGGCTCATTGCCTTCATCATCAAAATCTCTTAGATGTGGCTTGGCTGCAGGTGTATAGGTGACCTCTGGAGTAACCACCACATCACCCTGCTCTTTACCAATTGCGGGTGGTTTTATGGCAAGGAAGCCAATCAATAGCAGAGCTGGACCTAGAAATACCAATCTCTTTTTCATTTATAAACCCGCTTTCTGTAAAGCTGATGCTAGTGATGCCTTAAAACCATTTGAAGTGTAGGTGGCACCGCTAATACCTGAGATATTGGCGGATTGAACCTTGAGAACCTCTTGTTGCAACCAAGGAATGACTTGATTAGAGATACCCAGAGATCTGCGATCGCCATTTGGATACTGCAAAGTGCTTACATCAGTAATCGCTCCGTCAGATACAGTGACTTGAACTTGAACTGGTCCCCAACGTGTGTACGAAGTATCGCCGGCAAATGTTCCAGAAGCTTTTGTAACCGGGCTTGGACTCTGCGTTTGGGTTGGATTCTGAGTTTGCGACTTACTCTGGGTTTGTGACGCCGTCTGTGATGGCTTAGCGGCCGCTTTCGTTTTGGTGCGTTGAGGAGCTGGACTCTCACTTGGTGTTATTTTCTCAACCGTAGATGAAGTAGAAGGTGAAGGAGTTATATCTGGTACTGGATTGGTATTGCTAGATGCGATGGAGTTGTTTAGCTGCGGGGGGTTGTAGCTCAATACCCCAACTACTCCAGCAACAGTGCCGGTAATTAGAAATGCGGTTTTGCGTATCAACTTACCTCTCCTTACTGTGCGTGATACAAAAAGGCTTCGTGGTGTACACGATCTTTCGGTATCCCTGCTGATTTACATGCCGAGACCACATCATCTATGAGGCCCTGTGGACCGCACACATAGACATCGGAATCGGCAAACCTCGGTACATATTCCTTCAAAGAAACCTCATTGATCGGGTGCTCCATTCTGCTACCCACCAAGTAGTGAATCTTCACATTTCTCATTTGCGCTAATTCATCTAACTCTGCCTTTAAAACTAGATCATTAGGGTTGCGTGCTCGATAAATGACATCAATGCTGGTGGAATCTGAGATCTCATCGATTATGGCCCTTAAAGGGGTAATTCCTACCCCGCCACCAATCAATGTGGCATGTTTGAATTGACGCGCCATGTCCCGGGTGAAGATTCCATAAGGTCCTTCAATTACAACACGGGTGCCAACTTTTACTTGCGCAAAATTATTTGTTGAATCGCCCAGTGCCTTAACGGTAAAACGTAGTTCACTATCAGTAGGAGCCGCGCTGAGTGAAAATGGATGAGACTCATGCCAACGATCCTTGGTCAAGAAACGCCAGTTAAAAAACTGTCCGCCCTGGGCGTTTAGTTTTGAAATATTCCTTCCAGATACATAAATGGATACAACGCCAGGTCCCTCAACCTCAACCTTCGAAATAAAAAGCTGGTGTCTGATGGAGCGTGCAACCGGAATTATTATGCGCCAGGTGACTATGGAGAAAACCACAGAGAGATAAAGCCCAATCCAATAAGCCCTATTTAATGGATGGCCAATAAACATTCCACCAGTAAGAATCTGATGCATGAATGAAAGTGCAACACCAAGGTAGGTGTACAAATGAATGACCCACCAAGTTTCATATTTGATTGAGTTTCTAACATTTTTGTAGGAGGTAACTCCAGCTAAAATCAAAAGTAGAAATCCAGCAGCTGCAGGAAGCATCCATGGATATGTCGTGGTCATAATCCAAATTTCATTTGCGATCACTTTGCCTTCTGCACCTGCGTATCCCAAGCCCACTAACAGGACATGCAAAGTAATCATGTAAAGCGCGTAAGGCATGGCTTTTCTATGCCAGACAACCAAACGATCATGGCCAAGAGCATTTTCAATCCAGGGGATACGTGCAATTAACAACAATCCGATAATTGAAAGATAAGAGCCGGTTAATGCAAAAAATCTGGAGATAGTTGTAATGATGGCGTATGGATCTGCGAAATCACCTGCGGTTAAAGTTGTAATTTGAACTGTGAGGGTAAAACCCAATCCCAAGCCGGTAATTAAAAAAGCTTGGTCACCAATAAACCTCTTACGCTGCGCCTTCACCTTTGAACCCTGTCACCCTTATTTGGGCTTTTCCTGTGAGGTGTCTGAGTGTGACATCGGATTATTGCTTCTGGTAAGACCACGCACCATCTTCACTCTTATCTACCGCCCAAAAACTGTAATTTCTAAAGGCTTCATTTCCCATCCAATTGACCGCATCTCTGCCATCTACAACGAGCGCCGTTGCTAGTGCATCAGCAACTCCGGCATCTGGACCAACCACTGTGGCCGCTCTGGCCCCTACTGCGGGCACTCCAACACGTGGATCGATTATGTGTGCACCACGTTCATATGTACCGCTAGAAGCGATTGCACCATCAAATAACTCGTAGGTTTTAGCAATACCCTCTTTGATATCTGGATGTTGAACGCCGATTACCCAAGGCTGAGTTGTATCAACTCCACCACGAACTACGACATCGCCTCCTGCGTTGATCTGAATGTGCTCGATCCCTATTTCAGCAAAAAAGCGTAGGGACTCTTGGGCCGCCCACCCTTTAACAAATCCAGATGGATCAAAGCCACCAGGAACCGCCCAAGGATCAAAAGCACGCTGGGTCAAATCTCGCAGTTCTAGGCATCTATTCCAAACTAATTTCAACTCTGGAGAGGCTTCAGAGATTGCAATCTCTTGGCGCCGTAATCGAGATACCTCTGATTTATCCGTATAAGTAGAAAAAATCTGATTAATTGATTCGTAAAAATTCTGCGCGGCATCACATGCGGATTCGAAATTTGCAACAGAGAAAGAATCTTCTGGAGATTGAATGCTTATAACCGTACCCCAAACCTCGACATTTCTGAATCGCATCGGGGTGCTCACTTACATATTCTAATACCGGAAAACTCTGGATAATGCTTACCTTCGAGTTATTTCACGGCGGCCATCAACACCAAGTTTTTGATAGATCACCATGCTTTCCTGACGAATTAGAGATTCTGAGTAACCCAATCGATCTGAAATTGACTCCGAACGAAGAGTTAAGCATAAGGGCCAAAACCTCGGTCGCTGGAAGAAATAAATTCCCCACACAGCTAGATGTTTTGGTCTCGCGTAGCGCAGTCCGCCCTGGAGCTATCAACTGATATGAGAGCAAAGCAGATTGTTGTTGACTTAGTTTTATTTTCGACTGCACCACTCTTTGTTAGTGGCGCTGCTCTAGCAGTTATATATCAAAGCAGTTTCACTACCGTGGTCTCAGCCAGCATGGAGCCAAATATTTCACCAGGAGATACTTTGATAACTAGAAAAATTGATAGTAATCTAATAAAGAAAGATGATGTAGTTGTGTTACCGGTACCAACCAATAACTCTCTGAGCTACGCACATCGAGTTCTGACTGTGATTAGAGAACCTAAAGGTGTAGTGCTACAGACCAAAGGAGATGCCAATCCCAACCCTGATAAGTGGTTAATCAAAGTTACCTCCGAAAAAACCCCTCAAGTGATTGCGGTAATTCCCACCGCAGGAATCTTCAATGGCTGGTAGATCGCAAATTTCTTTACATATTCCTAATGGCAGCAGGGGTTCTTCTCTCTTTTATTGGCGCCATCCGCCTGATTAGAGGAGGGCGCAGTTCGACATAAATCACATCTTCTTTAGCGACACCTCACTTCATTTCAAGGGGATTCTCAGGATGCGGCTTTATCCTTTTCATCAGTAACTGACCCCCATTT
>JAURMX010000019.1 GCA_030830475.1 Candidatus Nanopelagicales bacterium | reverse complement strand
GTCGAGTTGGGTGGCGGCCGCGAGATTTCAGCTTCACAGCTTTGTGAACGTTTGGGCTTTGATTATGAAGGACAACAGCGCATGGTGCGGGATCTTTCTGGTGGTGAAAGGCGCAGATTACAACTAACTCGATTGTTAATGAATTCACCAAATGTTTTACTACTTGATGAGCCTACAAATGATTTTGATGTTGAGACTTTAACCGCCTTAGAGGATTTATTAGATACTTATGCGGGTACTTTGATTGTTATTTCCCACGATCGTTATTTTCTGGAAAGAGTTTGTGATCGCTTTGTTGGCTTGCTGGGTAATGAAACTTTGCAGGATTTGGCAGGCGGTGTAGAGCAGTATTTAGAGTTACGAGCTCAGAAGATCGCTTCATCTGTGGAGTCCGCACCTAAGAGAACTATTTCTGATGCCGCGCAGCTTCGATTAATAAAAAAAGAAATTGCACGATTAGAAAAACAGATTGCAAAGGTAAGCGAAGAGGAAGCAACTCTGCAGCAGCAACAAGAAGCAGCAGCCTTTGACCACCAGCGTTTGATTGAGGTAGGACAACAGCTACAAGAGGTACAATTGCTGCGTCAGAAATTAGAAGATGAGTGGTTGGAGCTAAGTGAGCAAATCAATCAATAACCATGTCAGGCTTGATGCTTTAGCGGCGTTGTCAGGCATGTTGATTGCACTCCAAGCTCGCGCAAATGGCGAGCTCTCTCACCGCATGGATAACGCTCCTCAGGCGGCCTTAGTTTCATTCTCTTCCGGACTGTTATTTATAAGCATTTACGCAGTGTTTAGCCCACAGATCAAAGCGGGTATTGGAAGGTTACGGGCCGCGGTAAGCGCGGGGCAGATTCCAATATGGCGGTTGTTTGCTGGTGCTCTGGGTGGCAGCTTTGTAGCGATTCAAACCACCGTCGTGCCACTCATTGGTGTTGCGGTTTATTCAGTGGCATCTATTGCGGGCCAGACAGCGACCTCATTGTTAGTAGATCGAATTGGCTTTACTGGTGGTGGACCGAAACTAATCTCTAGAAGAAGAGTCGGCGCCGCTCTGATTACAGTTTTTGCCGTCTTAGTATCAGTTGCGGACAAGATAGAGGCACACTCCTTTTCATTTCTGGCAGTGGCTCTAGCGGTTTTTGCAGGAGCTTTGGTCGGAGTACAGCGGGCATTAAATGGACAGATTAATGAGCATACTGATCACAGCTATGCCACATCTTTGCTTAACTTTATAAATGGAACTCTATTCCTCTTACTTTTTGTAGTATTTCTAGTTTTAATTGGGAGGGTTGAGCTACAGCCGTTACCAAATGGTCCATGGTGGATTTATACCGGTGGAGTAATTGGTGTTATCTATATTGCTTCGACCTCATTAATTGTGCAACATCTTGGGGTATTGACCTTCACCTTGTTTAGCGTTGGTGGCCAGCTGTTTGGCTCCTTGTTGCTGGATTTTTACGCCCCGAGCGAAGGGGTAAGTGTCAGCTGGTTTTTAGTGACTGGAATTGCAATGACCTACATCGGGGTAGTTGTAGGTGGAGTGCGTCAATCCCGTTTGGCTCGTAAATAATTCTTTACGGTAATAGCGATTGTTAGAACTACAAAGAAGGTCGCGATTCCGCGGGAGGAGTCCTTGAGAGCGGGGATTGAAACCGCGTAATAGCCCAATAAGGTAATTCCTACGCCCCACAACAAAGCGCCCAACGCGTTTGCCGCCAAGAACTTGTAATAATTCATCCTTCCAATGCCGGCGATAGGTGGCATAAAGGTGCGGATCCAGGGGTAAAAGCGGGCCAAAATAACCGCACTCCAACCGTATTTGGCGTAGAAATCCTCGGATCTAGCGATCATCCTCTCAATACGGGGCGAGGAGTGTTTTTGCAGATATGCCCGTCCGTACTTGCGCCCTAAGACATAACCCACCTGATCACCAATAAAGGCGGCCATAAAAATCACGGTAATTAACAAGACAATATTGATGTCATCTCGGCTACCAGCAATCAACCCTGCGGCAAAGAGAATGGAATCCCCGGGCAGAAAAAATGCGATCAAGATGCCGGTTTCAATAAAGACAATCGCGCCAAAGGCTACATAGATAAAGAAAGGAGCTCCGGCACCTACTGATTGCTCGAGCCAATCTGCAATAGACAATTACGCCTGACCTTTAACCGCATCAGCTACAGATTTAACAACATTAGGATCAAAAACACTCGGAACGATAAATGAGGCGTTGAGTTGTTGTTCGGAGACACAAGAGGCAATCGCATCAGCACAGGCCAACAACAACTTATCTGTGATTTTTGTGGCACCAGCATCTAACAAACCACGGAAAATTCCGGGGAAGGCAAGTACATTATTAATCTGATTGGGTTGATCGCTTCGTCCAGTTGCAACAACGGCAACATGTTTGCGAGCTAATGTCGGATCAATTTCTGGATCGGGATTAGCCAGAGCAAAGACAATCGCATCTTTTGCCATGGATTGAACATTCGATTCAGTTAGAACATTCGGCGCGCTAACCCCAATGAAGACATCTGCGCCCTTTATGGCTTCACTTAATGGACCAGCGAACTGTGTTGGATTGCAGTTTTCAATAAACCACTTGCGCATCCCATTTGGCGCAGCGCTGTCTTTGTTGATTACTCCCTTGTCATCAAATCCGATGATGTTGGTGGCGCCTGCCAAAACCAGCAATCTTGCAATCGCGGTACCTGCCGCGCCAGCACCACTCAAGATAATCTTGGTTTTACCTAAATCCTTCTTGACAAATTTCAATGCGTTGCGAAGTGCGGCCAGCACAACAACGGCGGTGCCATGTTGATCATCATGAAAAACTGGAATATCTAGTAGCTCACGCAACCTGGCCTCAATCTCAAAACAACGTGGGGCAGAGATATCCTCTAAATTAATGCCGCCATAAACCGGTGCAATTAATTGAACTGTGCGCACAATTTCATCAACATCTTGGGTATCAAGGCAGACTGGCCAGGCATCTACATCAGCAAACCGCTTAAAGAGCGCGGCCTTACCCTCCATAACCGGAAGGGCAGCAGCAGGGCCAAGATTGCCCAGCCCAAGGACAGCTGAACCATCGGTAACTACAGCCACGGTATTGCGCTTAATGGTGAGGCGCCGGGCATCAGCTGGATCTTTTGCGATGGCCTGACAGATGCGGGCTACACCTGGCGTGTAGGCGCGGGATAAATCATCACGGGTCTTCAATGGCACCTTTGATTGCACCTCTAGTTTGCCACCAAGATGTAACAAGAAAGTTCGATCAGAAACTTTGCGCACCTTCAAAATCGGAGAGGCACTTAGCGCGGCAGTAATTCTCTCGGCATGAACAGCATCAATTGCATCGCAGGTTACATCTATTACTACAGAATCTAATTGAGAATCAGCGACATCAAGTGCGGTAATCATCGCACCTTCGCGGGTAATGATTGTGGTTATCTCAGCAACTGGTTGAAATTCTGGACGGCCCTCTACACGGATTGTGATGCCATAACCAGGGGATGTGTTTGCCATTTATACGACTCCGTAAAGTCGATCTCCTGCATCTCCAAGTCCTGGGACGATGTAACCATGTTCATTTAATCTTTCATCCATCGCGCCAGTTACTACAGTGATTGGGAAGTTTGAGTTTTCAAAGGCACGTTCTAAAGTTTTGGCACCTTCTGGTGCAGACAACAAGCAGATTGCTGTGATGTCTTTAGCGCCACGTTCAATTAAATAATTCATAGCCGCAACTAATGTGCCACCGGTCGCCAACATAGGATCCAAGATGTAGCACTGGCGACCACTCAAATCCTCTGGCAAACGATTGGCATAGGTAGAGGCCTGCAAAGTTTTTTCATCACGGACCATTCCAAGGAAGCCAACTTCAGCGCTAGGCAATACCCGCATCATGCCTTCCAGCATGCCAAGACCAGCGCGCAAAATAGGCACCACTACAGGACGTGGAGTTGACAGCATCGCACCTTTAGTGGAGGCAACCGGTGTCTCAATCTGTACCGGCTCAATCTTTACTTCACGGGTGGCCTCATACGCCAACAAGGTCACGAGCTCTTCAACCAGGTGTCTAAATACTTGGGAGTTGGTTTTTTTATCGCGTAGTACCGTCAATTTATGGGTAACAAGTGGATGGTTTACGACGCGTACTTTCATGGTGGCACTTTACTACCAAGCACAACGGTGGAACCATGAGGCATTGCATTTTTCGACCCGGGCTGAAGTGAGGAAGGTGTGAGATGGAGAACGAATCCATGGAGTTCGCACTAATTGCCTGGCGTGATGATGGCCAATGGCGTGCCTCACAACTTCCTGACGATGCAACCTCAGATATTGGTGTCGCATTAGATGCATTACGTGCTCAACAGGTTGATGGTGGAGCGATTGCGATGTTGGCGGTTGATGATCAATTCTTTATTTTGATTCGTCAAATCGGAGCTCGGATGCAGATGGTCTTAAGTGATGTTATGACATCTCTAGATTATGAAATCGCAGCCGAAGTTCTGGAATTATTGGATTTGGATTTACCAGAGGAAGATGATGCTGATGAACCAGCAGGTGATCTAAATATTTTCACTGATTTAGGACTGGATGCGATGGAACTCCAATTTATCTGCGATGATGATGAAATGTTTCCTGATGAACAACTTGAAGTTATTGCCCGCCGAGTTGGATTTGGGGATCAGTTCGTAGAATTGATTGATAAGTTATAAATGGATTATGAAAAAGCAATGCGCATAGCTTTAGAGCGCGCAAAATTCGGTGAGTTAGCCAGCGGTGATGTACCGGTTGGTGCGGTAATGCTAAATAAAGATGGCGCCATAATCTCTATGGGCAACAATCAACGTGAGTTACTAAAAGATCCTCTAGCGCACGCCGAAATAGTTGCCATTAAATCCGCATCTAGATCAATTGGTTCTTGGCGTTTAGAAGAGTGCACCTTGGTTGTGACCTTAGAACCATGCGCTATGTGTGCAGGAGCAATCATGCAGGCCAGAATTCCTAGAGTCGTTTTTGGTGCTTGGGATGAGAAAGCAGGAGCAGCTGGTTCAATGTGGGATTTATTGCGTGATCCACGCGCGCTGCACAAAGTTGAGGTTGTTACTGGAGTTCTCGAATCAGAGTGCGCCGGCGTACTAAAAGATTTCTTTTCTAAGCAGCGGTAGCCCTCGCGTATAGTCGCCCACGGTGGCGTGTCCGAGCGGCCTAAGGAGCGCGCCTCGAAAGCGCGTGTTGGGGAAACTCAACCGTGGGTTCAAATCCCACCGCCACCGCCAGCTATTTAGCCTTTTTATGCCCTGGAATAGAT
>JAURMX010000003.1 GCA_030830475.1 Candidatus Nanopelagicales bacterium | reverse complement strand
TTTCAGAGATTGGGATAGCTTTGATTTGGTGATCAACACCGTACCAAATACCGGTGTTGTGGAGTTAGCTGAGAAATTTCCTGGATCTGCGGTTCTAATGGATGCTATATATGCGCCTTGGCCGCCAGCATTTACTGCAGCACAGATGAGATTTGGCAAACCGGTTATCTCAGGACTGGAGCTTCTAACGGCACAGGCCTTGTATCAATTTCAGCTCATGACTGGGAAGAGCTTGGATTTCGACACCACCTTCTCTGAGGTATTAGCTCTTCTAAATTAGCGCTAGTGGCTGTGGAAAACTTTTAAGCTTTAAGAATACGGTTGTTAATTTGAGTGCGTGCTCACTCTGCATTTCTGCTTCTGGGCGGTTCGAATCGGCTTTCACGACGTTCGTTTTCATAGAGTTCGTCGCAAAGATGTTTATCTAGCGATTGTCACATTCGCCCCTTGGATTACCTTAGACACTCTTGCAGTTGGAGTATTCAATCTAACTCTCTACCTTCTACTTTTTGTTTTCTCGCGGGGCCAAATCGGATTTGGCGACGTACGGCTCTCCCTATTGATTGGTTTGTATTTAGGGGTGCAGGAGATCAGATTTTCGGAGACCCTGGTTGTCAATTTCATATCCTGGTGTCTTGCTAGCGGCTTTGTACTTTGGGGGCGTCTATGTAAATTGTCGAGCGATTCGCTGCCATTTGCTCCCTTTATGTTCATATCAGTTATGGCAGCCACCTTAATTGACACCGCGGGACGCATCTAATCTGCGATACTTGGTCAATGCGTTGGTTGACAGCTGGTGAATCTCACGGACCTGCTCTGGTTGGAGTTCTTGAAGGCATGCCGGCCTCAGTCCAGATTACTTCGCAAGATATTGATGAGGACCTGCGCCGTCGTCGGCTAGGTTTTGGTCGAGGTGCACGACAGAACTTTGAGGCGGACAAGGTCACAATCATTGGTGGAGTACGTCTTGGAATGACTCAAGGCGGGCCGATCGCAATAGAGGTCGGAAACTCTGAGTGGCCAAAGTGGGAAAAAGTTATGTCAGCCGATCCGGTTGATCCAAAAGAGATTGAAAGTTTGGGAAGAAATGCCCCTTTAACACGACCACGTCCAGGGCATGCGGATTTAGTTGGAATGCAGAAATATGATTTTTCAGATGCGCGTCCGGTTTTGGAACGTGCATCAGCCCGTGAGACAGCTGCCCGAGTTGCTCTGGGTGCAGTAGCGCGAAGATTCTTAAGGCAGGTCGCTGGTATTGAGGTGCTAAGTCATGTTGTTTCAATTGGTAAAGCCTCTATTCCAGAGGATTACGTTATACCTGCCATAGATGCGCAGAGAGATATTGACGAAGATGAGGTTCGTTGCGGTTTTCCAGATTCATCTAGGGCCATGATTGCGGAGATAAATGATGCTCATGCAAATGGCGACACTTTGGGTGGCGTCGTAGAGGTACTGGCTTACAACCTTCCACCCGGATTGGGATCACATGTGCATTGGGATAGAAGGATTGACTCCAGATTAGCTGGCGCGCTGATGGGTATCCAAGCGATAAAGGGTGTTGAGATTGGCGACGGCTTTGCAACCGCTACCCGTCGCGGCAGCCAAGCACATGATGAAATTGAACGAGATTCCTCTGGACACATAAGAAGACGCACTGGTCGTGCTGGTGGAACAGAAGGCGGAATGACAACTGGTGAGGTTTTACGGGTTCGCGCAGCCATGAAGCCAATCTCTACCGTGCCAAAGGCTTTGGACACCATCGATACCTCAAACGGCGAAGCGGCAAAGGCGATCAATCAAAGATCAGATGTATGCGCGGTACCAGCTGCGGGAATAGTTGCAGAAGCGATGGTTGCACTAGTTCTGGCCGATGCCATCACTGAGAAGTTCGGCGGAGATAGTTTGGGTGAGACAAAGAGAAACATTGAAAGCTATCTCAAGAACATGTCTATCAAGTAATTTATGGAATCTATAGTGCTGATTGGTCCACCAGGTGCGGGCAAATCCTCTATTGGTAAAAATCTGGCCAAGCGCATGAACCGAGGGTTTATCGATACCGATGAGATGGTTGAGAAGCGCAGTGGGAAGAAAATTAGTGAAATTTTCCTGGAGGATGGCGAACAACAGTTTCGAGTACTGGAAAAAGAGAGTGTTCTCGAGGCCTTGCAGCAACCGGATTGTGTGATCTCATTAGGTGGAGGAGCGGTGCTGGATGCAGATACTCAGTCGATTCTGAGAGAAATGAACCGCGTTGTATATCTAGAAGTATCAATTTCAAATGCTGCACCTCGCATCGGATTCAACAGAGACCGTCCGCTGCTCCTGGGCAACCCAAGACAACAATGGCTCTCATTGATGGAACATCGCAAACCAATCTATGAATCACTTGCCAAATATCAGGTATCTACCGATAACCGTAAAGTCAATGAGGTTGCTGAAATTGTGATTGAGGAGCTCAACAAGTGAGAACCATCGAAGTAATGGCAGAGCATAGTTATCAAATCCGCTTTATTGATCAATTGGAAAATGCACTTGTTGAATTAGTGGGAGATAGAGAGGTCTGCGTTTTTACGCCAGAGAGCTTTGTCACTCGGATAGGGAACCTTCCTAAAGAGTGGCGGGTAATCACTCTCCCGGATGGTGAGTTGCAAAAGAGTGGTGAGGTTTACCTCTCGGTCCTTAATCAACTGGCTGAGTTGGGGATTAGAAGAACTGGAGTTTTAATCGGAATTGGCGGTGGAGCAACAACTGATCTAGTTGGTTTTCTGGCCGCAACCTATTTGCGTGGCATTTCATGGATCGCGGTTCCCACCTCTCTTGCGGGGATGGTTGATGCTGCAATTGGTGGAAAAACCGGAATCAATTTGGCCGCAGGCAAAAATTTAGCTGGATCATTTCATTCACCTCTTGCGGTATTAATAAATGATGAGTTCTTATCGAGCTTGCCAGATCGAGATATCAACGCCGGAATGGCTGAGGTTATTAAATGTGGCTTTATCTCTGATCCCAAAATTCTGGAACTTTGTGAAACTAATCCCGTTTTAAACCGTTCTGAACTTATTTGGCGAGCCGCCAATGTCAAGGCAGAGGTTGTATCGCAGGACTTTAAAGAGTCATTTCTTCGAGAGATTCTAAATTATGGTCATACTTTGGGACACGCAATTGAAAAACATAGTGAGTATCAGTTGAGACACGGAGAGGCCATATCCATTGGTTTAATCTTTGCTGCGGAGCTTTCCAAAGACAAATTAGGACTTGATAGCGCAGTAGTAAAGCAACACACAAAACTTCTTGAGCGTTGCAATCTTCCAACGAAATATAGAAGAGATGCTTGGGATGAACTTTATCGGCTAATGCAATCAGATAAGAAAAAGGGGAGTGCTGGCCTAAGGTTTGTAGGGTTAAGTGCTATAGGGTCCCTTGATCGAATTGAAGCGGTCGATGAAGAATTGCTAAAGCGTATTTATCTAGAGACGATTGGAGAGTAGATTATGGCTGTGCATTTACTGGTGCTTAATGGACCTAATCTAAACCGTCTAGATCTGCGAGAGAAATCTTTTTATGGTGATATCGACTATCAGGATATCTGCGCTGCAGTCGATAACGCCGCGCAGGAACTAGGGTTTTCAGCCGATATCAGACAGAGCAATGACGAGGCAGAGCTTATCTCCTGGTTGCATGAGGCTGCTGAAAAGAAGATTCCTGTAATTTTCAATCCAGCTGCATTTACTCATTACTCATATGCGATTCGCGACGCGGTTGTTATGTTGAAGGCTCCGTGCATTGAGGTACATATTTCAAATCCGCTATCACGTGAAGAGTTTCGTCATACCTCAGTTGTTTCAGGAGTAGTCGCGGGAACAATCGCGGGCTTTGGCCTAGACTCATACCGTTTGGCTATTCGGGCGATGAAGGGGTTGCTGGGAAATTAGTGAAAAATACCTATGACGTGTAACCTTCGGCGTCATGGCTACCACAAATGATTTAAAAAACGGCATGACCTTAGATATCGAAGGTCAGCTTTGGAATGTCGTCGACTTCCAACACGTGAAACCAGGCAAAGGTCCAGCTTTCGTTAGAACTAAGTTAAAAAATGTTCTCTCTGGAAAAGTTGTTGAAAAGACCTTCAATGCCGGCGTAAAAGTTGATGTAGCAATTCTGGAAAAGCGCGATATGCAATTCTTGTACAAGGATCCATCTGGTTTTGTTTTTATGGATTCCTCTACTTACGATCAGATTTCGATTGCTCCTGAAACCGTTGGAGAAGCCGCGAACTATATGTTGGAAAATACCGACGCCATTGTCGCGGTCCATGAGGGAAATCCACTGTATGTTGAGTTGCCTGCTAACGTGCCATTGAAAATTACCTACACAGAACCAGGTTTGCAGGGAGACCGTTCTTCTGCAGGCTCTAAGCCAGCAACCCTAGAGACCGGTATTACTATTCAAGTTCCCCTATTTATCAAGCAAGACGAGGTAGTTCTTGTGGATACTCGTACTGGCGAATATCTAGGACGCGCAAATTAAGTGAGCGCCCGCTCGAAGGCTAGAAAAACGGCACTAGATTTGCTTTACGAAGCTGACATTCGGAAAAGTTCAGCTCAGAGTTTATTGCTGCAAAGACAGGATCAAGTGGAGTTCTTAATTCGAGATTTCACAAGGGAACTGATCGCAGGAGTTGAAGAACACCGCAGAAAAATCGATGAATTGATCATCACCTACTCTCAGGGTTGGGATATGGATCGCATGCCTGTAATCGATAGAAATATTCTTCGCCTATCAATCTATGAGTTGTTGTGGTCTAAAGATGTTCCTCCGGCTGTGGCTATAGATGAAGCGCTTGAATTGGCGCAAACCTTATCCACTGATGAATCTAGTAAGTACATTAATGGAGTTCTAAGTAAAATTAATGAGATTAAGGTTGATTTAGCGCTTTAGTATCAGCTGTCTATTTAGTAGGGCGTTATGTAGATCATAAGTTGTTTTTTGGGTAATAATTTGCAGTGTCTCGATGTCTGAGAATCTAATTGTTAGTATCTCGCCATTCCAATCATCTCGTTTGAGGGTTAAATACGAGATAAGTGAGGTAATTTGCTCAACAAATAGATCGGGCATTCCCTCGTAGCTTCGAAGCTTTCTAAGATCAATTCGCCAGAGTTTAGGCAACTCTGATTGAGCTGTTTTCTCGGTAGAATTGAATAATTGAGTGAGTGGTACACCATAGAATTCACAGAGCTCTTGCGCCTTAGATATGCTCAGAGATCTAGAGCCGCGTTCATAAGAACCAACCACGACCGCCTTCCATTTGCCTCTTGATCGTATTTCGACCTGTTTGAGGGTGAGGCTTTGTTGTTGACGGATCTGACGCAATCTCTTTGCGATGGCTGTTGGGGTGGACATGCGGGGAGGCTAGCCAGGTGGTGCAACCGAGATTTCACTTTTCCACAGAGAGTTGCATCGGGTGCTAGGGTTAGCCAACCTTTAACGATCCGTCCTGTGAGGCGGCGAAGGAGCGTAAATGAGTGTTGTGTTAAATGCCGCGGAAATCGCGCGTGCTCTACGTCGTATCGCCCATGAAATACTGGAAAAGAATCACGGTTCAAGCGAGGTAATCCTTCTCGGTATACCTACGCGCGGGGTCGTGATCGCTCAGCGTTTAGCGCAGGAGATCTTGGGTATTGAAAATGCCGCAGTTGCCTTGGGTACTTTGGATATAACCATGTACCGAGATGATCTTCGAATGCGTGCGCCTCGGCCGCTGACCCCCACCCAACTGCCAAAAACCGGGATAGATGCAAAGCATGTGGTGTTAGTTGATGATGTCTTTTTCTCTGGTCGCACCGTTAGAGCGGCACTTGATGCTTTAACTGAGTTAGGCCGACCAAAAACGGTCCAGTTAGCGGTGCTGATAGATCGCGGCCATCGAGAACTTCCGATTCGAGCGGATTTCGTGGGTAAGAACATTCCAACCGCTAAGGCTGAATCTGTAAAGGTAAACCTTTCTGAGATTGATGGATCTGATGAGGTAAAAATCGAAGGTAGGTCGATGTGATGCGTGACCTATTGTCAATTAATGATTTAACCAAGGATGACGCTCTCGAGATTTTAGACACCGCCGTACAACTCTCCGCTCTATCCGATTCATCAAACCGTAAGTTCCCAACCTTAAGAGGGCGTACGGTTGTAAACCTGTTCTTCGAAGATTCAACTAGAACTCGAATCTCATTTGAGGCTGCCGCGAAGAGATTGTCTGCCGATGTTATTAATTTTTCCGCTAAAGGATCAAGTGTTAGTAAGGGAGAAAGTTTGAAGGACACCGCATTAACACTTCAAGCGATGGGTGCCGATGCGGTGATCATTAGACATGGTTCATCTGGAGCACCTGCGCAACTTGCCAGAAAACGTTGGATTGATGGCGCGGTTATTAACGCCGGTGATGGTACCCATGAACATCCGACACAGGCCCTGCTTGATGCTTTCACTATAAGAAGACATTTAAAAAAGGATCAAGGCGATTTAGCTGGATTGAAAATTGCCGTGGTTGGCGATGTCCTACATTCGCGGGTTGCGAGATCCAATGTTCTATTGCTCCAGAAACTAGGAGCAACTGTAGTTCTAGTAGCCCCTCCCACCTTGCTTCCAGTCGGAGTAGAGCATTGGGGAGCTCAAGTAAGTTTCGCAATCGACGATGTCATTGCCGAATGCGATGCGGTCATGATGTTGCGCGTCCAAAAGGAAAGAATGGAGGATTTATTCTTCCCGTCGGAACGCGAATACGCACGCAACTTTGGATTAAACGCGGCGCGAATCGCTGAGATGAAGGAGTCTGCGATAGTTATGCATCCTGGTCCTATGAATCGAGGTCTTGAAATTACCGCCGAAGGTGCTGACTCGAAGAGATCGGTGATTGTTGAGCAGGTTGCCAACGGCGTTAGTGTGCGTATGGCGGTGCTGTACCTGCTAATTGGAGGTGCTACCTCACGGGATTTAGCTGCTCAGATCGGGGACCAATCATGAACTCATGGCTAATCAAGAACGCACGTGATCTTCAAGGCAAGGATGTTGATTTGGCGGTTGCTAATGGCCAAATCGTCCATGTCAAAGAGCTTCATCATCAATATTCGGAGCTTGATGCTAAAGGTTTAACACTGATGCCCGGTTTAGTTGATCTACATACCCACTTAAGAGAGCCGGGTCGAGAGGATGCGGAAACTGTTTTCACTGCAAGTCAGGCCGCAGTTGCTGGTGGTTACACAGCGATCTCAGCTATGCCAAATACCTTGCCAGTGGCGGATACTGCAGGTGTCGTAGAGCAGGTGTATCGATTAGGAAAATCTCACGGACTGTGTGATGTTTTTCCGATTGGCGCGGTTACTGTCGGACAAAAAGGTGAACAACTAGCTGAATTGGTTGCCATGAATCAATCTGAGGCTCGGGTGAGAATATTTAGTGATGATGGTTATTGCGTAGCTGATCCACTTGTAATGCGTCGCGCTCTGGAGTATGTAAAGCTATTTGATGGGGTTGTGGCGCAGCATGCGCAGGATCCGCGATTAACTGAGAATGCGCAAATGAATGAGGGTGAGGTTTCCGCTCGGTTAGGTTTAAAGGGTTGGCCCGCAGTAGCTGAAGAGGCAATTATCGCTCGCGATATTTTGCTCGCGGAACATGTTAATAGCAGATTGCATATTTGCCATTTGACCACTGCTGGAGGGGTCGAGCTGGTGAGACAAGCAAAGTTGCGTGGCGTTAAAGTAACTGCAGAGGTTACCCCTCACCATTTGCTTTTAACTGATGAGATGGCTGCCACCTATGACGCAACTTACAAAGTTAATCCACCGTTGCGAACTGAAAGTGATGTTCAAGCGCTAAGGAGAGGTTTAGCGGATGGCACAATTGATATTGTCGCAACCGATCATGCACCCCACCCGCAGGAAGCTAAAGATTGTGAGTGGAGCGCTGCTGCATTCGGAATGTTGGGCTTAGAAACCGCCTTCTCAATCTGTTATCTAGCAATTGTTAAATCCGGATTGTTGAGCTTGGCTGATTTGTGGCAGCGAATGTCTATCGCACCTGCAAAGCTAGCCAGATATGAAAACCATGGAGAGTTAACTGTGGGGCGAACAGCCAACTTTGTTTTAGTAGATCTAAACAAGAGCTGGAAGGTTGACGCTGGCGCATTGAAATCTAAGAGCAAAAACACACCTTATGACGGCATGGAGTTACCTGCGGTCGTGGAGAAGACCTTCCATAATGGCGTGCTGGTTTACGACCGAGAAAATCAGGGACGGGAGGGCGCGTGAGCGTTGCATATCTAGTCCTAGATGATGGCCGGATTTTTGAGGGAGAGTCTTGGGCTTGTACTGGGGAGGCTTTTGGTGAAGCGGTCTTCTCGACAGGAATGACTGGATATCAAGAAACTCTTACCGACCCTTCCTACTACAAGCAGGTTGTAGTAATGACCGCTCCGCACATTGGAAATACCGGGATGAACTCGGAGGATGAAGAGTCTCGTCGGATATGGGTTAGTGGGTTTGTGGTCCGAAATCCTTCGCCAACCGTCTCGAATTGGCGATCACAGAGAACTCTCGAAGATGACTTGATTAAGAATCAGGTTGTTGGAATAAAAGGAGTAGATACCAGGGCTTTGACATTGCATCTGCGGGATAGGGGTGCCATGCGAGTGGGAATCTTCTCTGATACCAAACTATCTCGAGAAGAGATGGTGGTAAAGGTTAGAAACAGCGAACAGATGTCAGGCGCTTATCTGGTCGATGATGTGACCACGACGGAGAGTTATGTTGTCCCTGCTGTCGGAGCAACAAAATTCAAGGTTGCAGCTTTAGATTTGGGGATAAAGGCGGCCACACCGCGAAATATGTCCCAACGAGGCATAGAGGTTCATATGTTGCCTGCGACCACAACCTTTGCAGAGTTAAAATCCCACAATTTCGACGGTCTTTTCCTTTCAAATGGTCCGGGCGATCCTTCAACCATGGACTCTGTGGTTCAGTTGGTCCGAAATGCACTAGAGGATTCATTCCCAGTATTCGGCATTTGTTTTGGTCATCAGATTTTGGGTCGCGCGTTAGGTTTTGATACCTATAAATTGCGATTCGGGCACCGTGGGATTAATCAGCCAGTACTCAACAAAGAAAAGAATCGAGTTGAAATAACCGCTCAAAACCATGGTTTCGCTGTTGAAGCTCCGACCGATGGCATCTTTACAACCGTTTATGGGCCAGGAATGGTGACCCATGTTTGTTTAAATGATGGAGTGGTAGAAGGGTTGAAGTTGATTGATCGTCCAGCTTTCTCCGTTCAGTATCACCCCGAGGCAGCTGCCGGACCACATGATGCAAATTATCTCTTTGATGATTTCTTGAAGGTATTGGAGAAAAATGCCTAAAGATAAATCAATAGACAGCGTCCTAGTAATTGGTAGTGGTCCAATCGTTATCGGACAGGCCTGCGAATTTGATTACTCTGGAACTCAAGCCTGTCGAGTTTTAAAGTCAGAAGGAATCAGGGTCATTCTCGTGAACTCGAATCCGGCAACAATCATGACTGACCCAGAGTTTGCAGATGCAACCTATATCGAACCAATCACCCCAGAGTTTCTAGAACAGGTCATCGCCAAAGAGAAACCGGCAGCAATACTTGCAACACTTGGAGGACAAACAGCGTTAAATGCAGCCATATCTCTATATGAAGCGGGAATTTTAGAAAAGTACAACACCAAACTAATCGGAGCTGATGTTGCCGCCATTCGCAGGGGAGAGAACCGCGAAGAGTTTCGGGCGATTGTGGAGAAGGTTGGAGGCGAATCGGCGAGGTCAATCATCTGTCACACTATGGATGAATGCCTGTCGGCGGCCGAAGTTTTGAACTATCCAGTTGTGGTTAGACCATCTTTTACGATGGGCGGATTAGGCAGTGGTATCGCATATTCCAAAGCTGAGTTAGAGCAAATAGCGGGAGCTGGATTGAGATTTAGTCCGGTAAATGAGGTTTTGCTTGAAGAATCGATTATCGGCTGGAAAGAGTATGAACTTGAGGTGATGCGTGACAATCATGACAATGTTGTGATCGTTTGCAGTATCGAGAACTTTGATCCTATGGGAGTGCACACTGGTGATTCGATAACTGTTGCACCTGCGCTCACATTGACCGATGTTGAATTCCAGAGGTTGAGAGATTTGAGCATCGACATCATCCGCGAAGTTGGAGTCGCAACCGGAGGATGCAATATTCAATTTGCGGTAAATCCAAAGAATGGCCGCGTAGTTGTAATTGAGATGAATCCACGGGTTTCTCGAAGTAGTGCGCTTGCCTCAAAGGCTACGGGTTTTCCTATCGCGAAGATCGCCACCAAATTAGCTATTGGCTACTCCTTGGATGAGATTCCCAATGACATCACCAAACAAACACCAGCTTCTTTTGAACCGACTCTGGATTACATCGTGGTAAAAATCCCACGATTTGCTTTTGAAAAGTTTACAGAGGCAGATCCAAGACTTACTACGACAATGAAGAGCGTCGGCGAGGCAATGGCTTTTGGACGCTCCTTCCCAGAAGCATTACAAAAGGCGATGCGTTCCTTGGAAAAGAAAGAATCCGCATTTAATTGGAACTTCTCGGATACTAGAGAAAAGTTACTTTCAGAGATTGGGGTCCCCACTGAAAATCGACTGATACAGGTGCAGCGAGCGCTAGCTCTAGGGGTAAGCGTTGAACAGGTACACGATATATCTGGAATTGACCCGTGGTTCTTACAGCAAATCGCATTGATAAATGAAAAGGCTTCTGAGTTAAAATCCGCTGCTGAACTGGATTCCGCGCTTTTGTATTCAGCGAAAAGGTTGGGTTTTTCTGACTCTCAGATTGGGGAGTTACGCGGTCTAAACGCACGAGATATTTATAAACAACGCCATCGTTTGGAGGTTTTACCGGTATATAAAACGGTAGATACCTGCGCTGGAGAGTTTGAAGCCTTCACTCCATATCATTACTCATCTTATGATTTAGAGAGTGAAGTTAAACCTCGAACCCGGCCTGCGGTTCTAATTCTGGGTAGTGGCCCTAATCGCATTGGTCAGGGAATCGAATTTGATTACTCCTGCGTGCACGCTTGCTTTGCTTTAAGTAAAGCGGGCTTCGACACAATTATGTTGAACTGCAACCCAGAAACGGTATCTACTGATTACGACACCTCAGATCGACTTTACTTCGAACCATTAACATTAGAAGATGTTCTTGAAATATATGAGGCGGAGTTAAAGGCTGGACCGGTTGCCGGTGTAATTGTGCAACTGGGGGGTCAAACCCCGCTCGGCCTAGCCGCAGGTTTGAAAGAAGCTGGAGTGCCAATTCTTGGAACTGCACCTGAGGCGATTGCTTTAGCTGAGGATCGTGGAAAGTTTGGCGAAATTTTGAGTGCCACTAATTTGAAGGCACCGGCCTTTGGCACAGCGTTTTCTTATCAAGAGGCGCTGGAAGTTGCACAAAGAATCGGCTATCCCGTCTTGGTCCGGCCATCCTTCGTATTGGGTGGAAGAGGTATGCAGATTGTTTATGATGATTCATCACTCTCCGAATACATTGAAATTGCTACCAAGATTAATCCGGAACACCCTGTGCTGATTGACAAGTTCTTAGATGATGCGATCGAGGTCGATGTAGATGCGGTGTTTGACGGTGTTGACCTGTATCTGGCGGGAATAATGGAACATGTTGAGGAGGCGGGCGTTCACTCTGGGGATTCAGCCTGCGTAATTCCGGCACAATCCCTATCACCTGAAATATTAAAGGATATCGAGAGTGCAACTTTGAAGTTAGCACAGGCGGTAGGCGTCAGTGGATTGATAAATATTCAATTCGCGATTTCGAAAAATCAATTATTTGTCATTGAAGCTAACCCACGCGCGTCTAGAACCGTTCCCTTCGTTAGCAAGGCCACGGGTGTTCAGGTTGCAAAGGCGGCAGCTTTGATTGCAGCCGGGAGAAGTATTGCCGATTTGAAAGTTGAGGGGATTTTGCCTACCAATAACGTCGGTATTGCAACAGGCGTATCCGTGAAAGAGGCTGTACTGCCTTGGAATCGCTTTAGAAGGGCTGATGGCCAGGGCGTGGATTCTGTTCTCGGACCGGAGATGAAATCAACTGGTGAGGTAATGGGTATTGCTAACAGTTTCGGAGCAGCTTTTGCCAAGAGTCAGATTGCAGCTTTCGGCCCCCTTCCTAAGCAAGGCGCAATCTTCATCTCTTTGTCAGATAAGGACAAGAGTAATTCGATTACGGCGGTAAAAGAGTTAGGAGAGTTAGGTTTTAAAATATACGCCACTGTTGGTACACATAACCTTTTGAACTCCAACGGTGTGGAGACTGAGTTAGTTGCAAAACATGCGGATAAATCAGAGAACCCCAATTCAATCTCGGCTGTGGATTTGATTAATAGAAGTGAGATCTCTTTGGTAATAAATACTCCATTTGGTCGTGGAGCGCAAAGGGATGGCAGATTAATTCGTACCGCTGCTGTACAGAGAGGCGTTCCTTGTATTACGACAGTTCCGGGATTGAAGGCCGCCGTTGAAGGAATTAGGGCTTTACAACATGGTGGACTCACCGCAAAATCGATTCAAGAGTGGCACCAGCAATGACCGGTATCAATAAGAAGGCGCAACAGCGCTCGGTCGAGATCATCTCCAATAAAAAGGTGGGCGCCTACCACCACATTGTTTTTGCGGTTGGCGATATGGCTACCTTCGCCAAGCCAGGTAATTTCGTCGCGATTTCCGTTGGCGGCAGTAATTCATCAATGATTTTGCGTCGGGCTTTCGCTATTTATCGATCGAACGATCGCGGGCAATATGGCGGAACAATTGAATTAGTTGTTGCTCCTCATGGTCAAGGTAGCAAATGGCTCACTGGGTTACATATACATGATCATGTTGATATGGTCGGACCACTAGGCGTCAGTTTTGGTATTCCAACAGAGCCAGTTAACGCTCTATTAGTTGGTGGCGGATATGGATCCGCGCCACTTTTTGGTTTAGCGGAAGTCTTAAAAGAGCGCGGCTGTCGGGTGGACATGATCCTGGGGGCTTCTGTAGCCGGAAAGATTTATGCACCTTTGGAAGGTAAGCGCTCAGTCAACTCTCTAACAGTTACAACAGAGGATGGCTCCACTGGCAGCAAAGGCAAAGTCACAGATGTAATGCCGGAGTTAATTAAAAAATACAACTCTGAGATTGTCTACTCTTGCGGACCTATGCCAATGCTTGCTGCGGTCGATAACTTAGCGGAACAGTTTGGCTTAATGCACCAATGTGCGGTTGAAGAGTCAATGGCATGTGGAATCGGTGTTTGCATGACCTGTGTTCTTCCAGTTAAGGATGAGCATGGCGTTATCAAAATGACCCGTTCATGTATTGATGGACCTGTCATGGATGGTTCCAAGGTTGTTTGGAACTCTAATCGACAAATCCCCGAAGGTACTTGGGGTGCATAATGATCGAATCTTCTAACTTTGATATGCGGGTTAAGTTCGGGCACAAGCAATTTGATTCGCCGGTATTTACAGCAAGCGGTTGTGCGGGATCTGGCAAGGAGCTTTCGCAATTCTTTTCTCTCACTGAGTTGGGGGCGGTTGTTACTAAATCCATCGCGCTGAAGCCAAGGTCAGGTCGGGCAACACCGCGAATGGCTGAAACCCCAAGCGGAATGCTCAACTCAATTGGCTTGCAAGGCCCGGGCATAGATCAATTTCTCGAAGATGACATTCCCTGGTTAGTGAAAAACCAAGCTCGAGTAATAGTTTCAATATCAGGACAAACTGTCGATGATTACGCATCTTTAGCGAGAAGACTTCGAGTAGTGCCAGGTTTAAGTGGAATTGAAGTAAATATTTCATGTCCAAATGTGGAGAATCGTGGGTTGGTATTTGCCTGCGATCCAGTGGCGTCACGCGAGGTAATTGAAGCAGTCCGTAGGAATATTGGCGGCGAACTTCCCATCATCGCCAAACTTTCTCCCGATGTAACAGATATCGTTGAAATCGCTGGCGAGGTAATCGGAGCTGGTGCTGATGGATTGGCGTTGATTAATACGCTTTTGGGAATGGTCATCGATATAGACAAACAAAGACCGAAACTGGCGGGAAAAACCGGCGGTTTGTCGGGGCCTGCTATCAGACCTGTAGCGGTGCGCGCCATCTATCAAGTTCATGCTGCGTTCAAAAATACGCCAATCCTGGGAATGGGTGGGGTAACCAGCGGTAAAGATGCGCTCGAGATGATATTTGCAGGGGCAAGTGCGGTTTCGATCGGTACCGCTAACTTCGGTAATCCAACAGCTGCTATTAAGGTTAAAAAAGAAATTCGCGAGTTGTTGATTGAACGTGGCTTCAATTCCATTTCCGAAGCGGTTGGAGTTGCACACAATGAGTAATTCGCCGATTATTTTAGCTTTAGATAACGCAGAGGTGGATTCCGTTCTATTGATGATAGACAAGACCAAGGAATATGTGGGGGTTTATAAGTTAGGTTTGGAGTTTTACCTAGCTCAAGGTTTATCCGGAGTTGCCGAAATTCAACAAGCGCACCCAGAAATAAAAATCTTTCTCGACTTGAAGTTGCATGACATTCCTAACACGGTCAAGGGTGCCTGCAAAAGTATCGCAGCACTAAATCCCTATATTTTGACGGTACATGCCTCGGGCGGAGCTGAGATGATTCGAGCCGCGGCAGATGTATTGCCAAACACTTTAATTACTGCGGTTACAGTGCTCACTTCGTTGGATGCGCCTCAATTGAGAGCTATGGGCTTACCGGAAGATCCAACCACTCTGGCCATAACCCTTGCCAAGAATGCGGTGGAAAATGGCGCCCGAGCAATAGTTTGTTCACCGCTTGAAGTTGCTGCTATCAAATCTGCTCTGGGAGATAGAGCGGTCTTGATTACCCCGGGGGTACGCATGGCTAGTTCCATGGCCGATGACCAAAAGCGGGTTATGACACCGGCACAAGCGATTGCTGCAGGTTCCAACTATCTTGTAATCGGTAGACCTATTACTGGCGCTGCAGATCCACATCTCGCCGCGGCTGAAATTTTCGCTTCTATCAAATAAGTTGATTTAATTAGCAGGTGAGCCTTCCACCACAACTCTCAAATGAGGAGCGGAGAGCTGCCCTGGAAAAAGCAGCACGGGCCCGCAAGGCTCGGGCTCTTTTTAAATTAGAGGTAAAGCAAAGACGAAGAAACTGGATTGAAGCTTTCACCCATGAGGATGAAGCAATTCGAAAAATGAGAGTGAAGGAGTTGTTACTTAGTCTTCCGGGATTCGGAGAGATTAGAGCATTGAATGTTATGGATCAGGCCGGAATCTCACTAACTCGAAGAGTACAAGGTGTCGGTAAAAGTCAGTACGAAACTCTCCTCAAAATCTTAAAGGAAGAGTCATGAGATCTGCGCCTGGAAAATTGATAGTTCTCTCTGGTCCTGGTGGAGTTGGAAAGAGCACGATTGTGTCCGAGCTCAAAAAATTTGATCATTTCTATTTCTCTGTTTCCGCTACAACTCGCAAGCCGCGGCCTGGAGAGATTGATGGAGTCGCATATCACTTTGTTAGCGATGCCCAGTTTCAAGAGATGATTGAGTTAAATACATTTCTGGAGTGGGCAGAGTTTGCCGGCGCAAGGTATGGGACACCACGACTACCTGTTCTAGATGCGTTGGAGGCGGGCAAGCATGTCTTGTTGGAGATTGAAATCGATGGAGCTCGCCAGGTAAAGAGGTCGATGCCGGATGCCGTTATGGTCTTTCTGCAACCACCGTCTATGAAGGAGTTGGAAGCACGCATCACCAATAGAGGCACCGATACCCAGGAGCGAATTGCAGCAAGGCTCGCACTGGCTAGGCAGGAGATGGCTGCGGCTGGTGAATTTGATCATCTTCTCGTGAATCATCAGGTCGATGAGGTAATACAAGCGCTGGTATCCTTGGCGACCTCATAGGACCCGAAGGCCTTCAGGCTTGATGAGGCCCCTGGTGGCATCCGTAAGGCAAAACTATTTATTAAACGAGGAGTAAGCGTGGCGGCTCTTGATGGAATCACAAATCCACCGATAGATGAACTGTTAGATAAGAGCGGTTCGAAATATTCGTTGGTTCTTTACGCAGCTAAAAGAGCGCGTCAAATAAATGCATATTACTCTCAACTTGGTGAAGGATTGCTCGAATACGTAGGTCCATTGGTTGAAACTCATGTTCATGAGAAGCCTTTGTCAATCGCGATGCGAGAGATAAATGATGGATTACTAACTATCGAGAATCTGGAGCCTCAGAACTAGATAGTTGCCATGGCTGGCGCTCCGATTATTTTCCCTCGCGGCCGTGAAGTAGTTCTTGGCGTCAGCGCAGGAATTGCCGCATATAAATCCTGTGACCTGCTGCGTCGACTACAGGATCATGGGTTCTTGGTAACGGTTGTACCAACCGAGTCCTCTCTAAATTTCGTTGGCAAGGCAACTTGGCAGGCTCTTTCGGGACGCAATGTTGCAACCTCGGTCTGGGAGAATACCGCCGATGTATCACATGTCTCGCTAGCTGATAAAGC
>JAURMX010000018.1 GCA_030830475.1 Candidatus Nanopelagicales bacterium | reverse complement strand
GCGTGGGTTAACTGTGATGCCCGCCTGGAAGGTTGCATCAAGCCCGGAAAGTGCGCCAAATGTGCTTGGTAAATAAGTGAAAGTAGCTAGTCCTACCAATGCTGCAGAGATGACTGCAGATAGATAGAAGGAGCGATTAATCGCGCTCATTGCGCTCTTATCAGTGGAGCGTAGCCGGGTAAGGAAGATACCCAAGATTGCGGTCAAGATTCCGATAGCTGGAACGATCAATGGATACACAAGACCCATATCTCCAAAACCAGCCTTACCAAGAATTAGAGCCGCAACAAGTGTTACTGCATAAGACTCAAATAGATCCGCGGCCATACCAGCACAGTCGCCAACATTGTCACCAACGTTGTCTGCAATGGTCGCTGCGTTACGAGGATCATCTTCTGGGATGTTCTTTTCAACTTTACCTACTAGGTCAGCTCCGACATCCGCTGCCTTTGTGAAGATACCGCCACCTACACGCATGAACATCGCGAGCATCGCAGCACCAAAACCAAATCCTTCAAGAACAAATGGTGCATCTGATCCGTAAAGCGCAACAACAAGTGATGCACCAAATAGGCCGAGACCAACTGTCAACATACCTACAACACCGCCGGTGCGGAATGCGATTTGAACCGCATTAACCGCAGAACCTTGGCGAGCAGCTTCAGCAACACGTACATTGGCGCGAACCGCTAGCCACATTCCTTGGTAACCGACTATTGCTGAGAATGCAGCACCGACGATGAAGAATATTGAACGACCAATCTTCACATCAGTGTCACCAGGAAGTGCAAAAAGAAGTACAAAAACAATTACGACGAAAAATGAAAGTGTTTTAAATTGACGGGCAAGGTAAGCCGCTGCACCTTCTTGAACCGCAGCTGCGATCTCTTGCATCTTTGGAGTTCCGGCAGATGCAGATAGCACCTGTGAGCGAAGCGCCCATGCGATTGCTAGTGCGACTAGCGAAACCGCAAGAACTAGATAGACAAGGTTGAGATTGGTACCCGTAACCTGCACGAGTGAGTTGGCCGCTGAAAGGGCTCTCATATTTACTCCATTGACATGCTCAGGTCAGCGCCACCTGTGTCGGCGCTGAGCACAATGGGGGCAAGTTTAGGCGCAGACCCCCCTACCCGCCCTAATTTGAGCGTGCATGGGGACTAATAAATAAGGAATACCCGACTTCGGCCTTTAGGGTGGGTCCTGTGAATCCATTAGATGCCCATGACATCGTCACTACTTTGGGCACCATTGGGGTTTTGACTGCACTATTTGTAGAGACTGGATTGTTAGTTGGGTTGTTCCTGCCGGGAGACTCCTTGTTATTTGTCGCCGGTCTTGCCGCTTCAGGTACCGCACGTGAGATCTTTGGAGATCAACTTAGTTACACCCAGTTGATGATTTGGGCGCCAATTGCAGCGACCGCTGGTTCACAGTTTGGACATTGGTTGGGTGCCAAATTTGGTCGACCATTTTTTGATCGACCAGATTCAAGGTTTTTTAATCAAGGGCGGGTGCAACAAACTGAGCGTTGGTTAATGAAGTATGGATTAGGTAAAGCATTGATTCTTTCCCACTTCATTCCTTTTGTGCGCACAATATTAAATCCTTTATGCGGCATTATAGGAGTGCCTGCCAAGAAGTTTTTTGTTTGGAATTTAATTGGAAGCTATATCTGGACGGTAGGAATTATCAGTGCTGGATACGTACTTGGCGAGCAGTTAAAAGGATCGGTGGATAAATACCTACTACCGATTGTTGCGGTAATTGTTGCAGCTAGCTTAACTCCGATTGCTCTAGAGATACTGCGTGATCGAAATGAAAGAAATATTAAAGGCCAAGATCACTGAGTAGATAGGCGGCGAGATACTTAAATCCTGCTGATTCAACCTTTTCTTTTGCTCCACGTTCGACAATCACAGCGACACCGACCACAATTGCGCCAGCTTCTTTAAGAGCCTCAACTGCGGTAAGCACCGAGCCACCAGTAGTTGAAGTGTCTTCAACAGCTAAAACTTTTCTGCCCTTTACATCTGGGCCTTCGATGCGGCGCTGTAGGCCGTGAGCCTTTTCTGCTTTGCGGACCACAAAAGCATCTATTTTTCGCCCTTTTTGAGCCGCTACATGCATCATCGCGGTGGCTACTGGATCGGCACCAAGGGTTAAGCCGCCGACCGCATCAAAATCTAAATCTTTGGTTAGCTCCAACATAACCTCACCAACAAGTGGTGCTGCTATGGAGTCTAGAGTTACGCGGCGCAAATCAACATAGTAATCAGCCTCTTTGCCAGAGGAGAGAATTACTTTGCCATGTACTACAGCTTTGGAAAGAATCTCTGATTTAAGTTGCTCTTTAGCGCTCACCAGATAAACCTAAAGGCTCTTGCGGGAATTGTAAACAATTACATCGGTTCGGCGTCTTGCCACTAAAGCTTTTTCAGGATTGGACTCTAATAAGGCATCGACTTCAATGCGAAGCTTTGCTACCTCAATCGCCATGTTAGACATGGCAGATTCCAATTCAATAATTCTTTTAATTCCAGCCAGATTGATTCCTTCATTGACCATCCGAGAGACATTACGAAGAAGTGCGATGTCTTTGAGTGAGTAGCGACGGCCACGTCCTTGGGCGCGTGATGGCGAAACCAAACCTAAGCGATCGTATTGACGCAAAGTCTGTGGATGTAATCCAGATAGCTCTGCTGCTACAGAAATAACGTAAAGAGCTAACTCCTCATCGCGATCTGGATTTGTCATGCTTTTGCTCTTTGTAGAAAATCAGAACGCACATCTTCATTAGCGGTTGCAGCTGCGAAGTGTTCTAAGGCCTTCTTTGCTTTGCCATCGATGCGTTGTGGCACCTGCACTTCGATGGTTGCCATCAAATCTCCAGCGTTAACACCCTTTTTCACTCCGCGGCCCTTGATACGTAAAGTTTTTCCGTTTGGGGTACCGGGGTTGATACGAACCTTGACCTCGTCACCTTCGATAGTAGGGACTGAAATATCAGCGCCCAGCGCTGCTTCTGTGAAGGTCACAGGCACATTAATGTGGAGGTTCTCGCCTTTGCGGGTGAATACCGGATGCGGAATTACATTTACTAAAACATAGAGATCGCCTGGCCCTGCTTCGCCTGGTGCGCCACGGCCTTTAACTCTTACCTTTGCGCCATCACTAACTCCTGCTGGAATTCTTACGGTGATGGTGTGTGGAGCGTTTCCTTGTCCGGAAAGTCTTAAATCAATCTCTTTGCCAAATAAGGCATCACGAAATGAAATTGAAACTTCCGTTTGAATATCTTGCCCTTTGCGTGGGGCTCGTCTGCCGCCAAAGAGTGAGGAGAAAATATCTCCGCCATTATTGAAGAGATCGCTGAAATCACCAGAGAATTGTTGGCCACCGCCACCGCGGAAGGCTCCTGATTGGAACATCTCTCGAGCCTGGTCATACTCAGCACGCTTCTTATCATCACCAAGAATTTCGTAAGCCTCTGAAACCTCTTTGAACTTATCCTCTAACTTCTTGTCACCTTTGGTTTTGTCGGGATGAAGTTCGCGGGCGAGTGAACGGTACTTCTTCTTTATAGTGGCAGCATCAGCTTTTTTATCAACACCAAGAATGGCGTAATAATCTTTTTCATACAAATCTTTGGCGGCCATGGTTATTCAGGATCTGAAACGACCACACGGGCTGGTCGTAGAACGCGCTCCTTGTACTTGTATCCCGGTTGCAAAATCTTGGTAACAGTTGTTTCCGTAACCTCAGCTGATGTTTCATGCATTAAGGCATCATGAAAGTTTGGATCGAAAGTAGCAGGTGCTTCGCCATACTTCTCTAGTCCCAGCTTTGCAGTAGTGGCGATGATTTGATCAGCAACAGATTTAAAACCGCCGGTTAACTCATTATGAGTAGAGGCTCTATCGAGATCATCAAGGATGGCCAAAAACTCAATTAGGACGCTAGAAATCGCCACTTCGGCGGCCAAAGTGCGATCCCGCTCAACCCGTTTGCGGTAGTTGGCATACTCAGCTTGAAGACGTTGTAAATCTTCAGTCAAGGCAGCGACTGGATCCTTTGATTCAGCCGCTGCCTCTTCTGTTACAACTTCAGTGGTTGTTTCCTCAGTCATTACTTGCTTTCATCAATGATTTCGGCATCTTCTACGCCATCATCATTTTTCGGCACTTCAGCTGATGCAGCATTTGCAGCGTAGAGAGTTGCCCCGAGTTGCTGGCTTACTTCAGCTAGCTTTTCAGTAGCACTCTTGATGCCTGCGTAATCGGCACCCTCAAGGAGTTTCTTGAGATCTGCCATTGCGGTTTCAACTTCAGCCTTCTTAGTTGCCGCCTCACCTTCATTGAGTTTGTCAGCGTTATCCTTCAAGAATTTCTCTGTCTGATAAACAAGTGAGTCACCGGTGTTACGGGTTTCTGCCTCATCACGGCGCTGCTTATCTTCATCGGCGTGTGATTCAGCATCGCGCATCATGCGCTCGATCTCATCCTTTGGAAGAGCGGAGCCACCAGAGATTGTCATGCTCTGTGCTTTGCCAGTCCCCAGATCTTTTGCGGATACATGGACGATGCCGTTGGCATCGATATCGAAGGTAACTTCGATTTGTGGAATACCACGTGGTGCTGGAGCAATTCCGGTGAGTTCAAACATTCCGAGGCGCTTGTTGTAAGCCGCCATCTCGCGCTCACCTTGGAAAACTTGAATCTGTACCGCAGGCTGATTGTCATCAGCGGTGGTAAAGATCTCGGAGCGCTTGGTTGGGATTGTGGTGTTGCGTTCAATCAACTTGGTCATGATTCCACCCTTGGTTTCAATACCAAGTGAAAGCGGGGTCACATCAAGTAGAAGAACATCTTTAACCTCACCCTTGATAACGCCGGCCTGCAAGCTTGCGCCTACAGCCACAACTTCATCGGGATTTACGCCTTTATTTGGCTCTTTTCCGCCGGTTAACTCCTTGACCAGATCAACTACGGCCGGCATACGTGTAGATCCACCAACCAGAACAACATGATGAATATCAGAGATTGGAATTCCAGCATCTTTAAGTACTGCTTGGAATGGACGACGGCAGCGATCAAGTAGATCTGCGGTCATCGCCTGGAACTGCGCGCGGGTAATTGTTTCATCTAAGAACAATGGGTTCTTTTCTGCATCAACTGTGATGTATGGCAGATTGATAGATGTTTGCTGTGAAGATGAGAGTTCAATCTTTGCTTTTTCTGCCGCTTCACGAACACGTTGCATAGCCATCTTGTCCTTAGCAAGATCTACGCCATTCTTTGCGGCGAAGGTCTTCACTAAGAAATCAACTAGAGCTTGATCCCAATCATCTCCACCAAGGTTGTTATCACCGTTGGTTGCTTTAACTTCTACAACACCATCACCAATTTCTAGAAGTGAAACGTCAAAGGTTCCGCCACCAAGGTCGAAGACCAAAATGGTTTGTTCCTTATCGCCTTTATCTAGACCATAAGCAAGTGCGGCAGAGGTTGGCTCGTTAATAATACGAAGCACATTTAATCCGGCGATCTCGCCAGCTTCTTTTGTTGCTTGGCGCTGTGCATCATTGAAGTATGCGGGTACGGTAATAACCGCATCGGTAACTGTGTCTCCGAGATATGCCTCTGCATCTCTCTTTAACTTCTGCAAGATACGCGCAGAGATTTCCTGTGCGGTGTACTTCTTGCCATCAACATCCATGGTCCAGTTAGTGCCCATGTGACGTTTAACAGAACGGATAGTGCGATCAACATTGGTGACAGCTTGACGCTTTGCTACCTCACCAACGAGCACCTCGCCATTCTTTGCAAATGCGACGATAGATGGAGTGGTGCGGGCACCCTCCGCGTTCGCGATAACGGTGGGCTCGCCACCTTCAAGAACAGATACGCAGCTATTGGTCGTACCCAGGTCGATTCCGACGGCTCTTGCCATTTTTTATTTGCTCCTTAATAAATATGTCCTTGCTGAGGGGGATACCCTCCAATATTGAGTCCCATACGGTCAAAAGATTGAGTCGAACCGGCTCAACATTGCTATAGGCCTCAACCAGGCGGGCCCCGAATCTATTCCCGTGAGGCCTAGAGCGTGAGGAAAACTCGACCCCTGGCCACAGCCTGTTCTCAGGAAGTTCTAAAGTGGGCTAGGGAGTATGGGCTTCGAGGTGATTCACATGAGTACATCAGTACTAACCCAGAAAGAGCCAACCATGAATGCTCAGATGACTAAAGATAACGAGGTAAAGATCCAACGAGTCCTGGTCGTCGATGATGAGAAAAGTATTAGCGAGCTAATCACAACCAGCCTGCGGTTTGTTGGTTTTGAGGTGCGCACTGCGGCCAGTGGCGCTGAGGCGTTGCGCGTTGCAGAAGAGTTCAAGCCACACGCATTGATTCTTGATGTGATGCTGCCTGATCTAGATGGTTTTGAGGTTTGCCGACAGCTACGTGCTGATGGTCAGGATGTTGGGGTCTTGTTCTTAACCGCGAAAGATACGACAGAGGACAAGATCAAGGGATTAACTCTTGGTGGCGATGATT
>JAURMX010000017.1 GCA_030830475.1 Candidatus Nanopelagicales bacterium | reverse complement strand
TCTTTTTCAATAAATGTTGTCATGGCCCAACAATGGTTATGGCGAGCGCATCAGTTTTTGGAGCCCTCGGAATCTGTGGAGAGCCTCACAGTTTGATTACCCAGGGAGATCTTGGGGATACATAGATTGGAACAGATCGGATGTGTATGGAAAAGGAAAGCAAAAGACCCCCGCACCGAAATAGTGCGAGGGCCTTTTGTAACGCTAGACGTTCGTAAGTGAAATCGAGCTCACTTACTGGAAACGAAATTTAATTACTGTGCTTTGCCAAGGATGCGATTGACCTTGGTGCCACACACTGGGCAGATGCCTTGTGCCATGCGACGACCAGAGTCTGAGACCTTTACGGTTCCCTCGAATTCACGCTTCTCTTTGCACTTAACGCAGTAAGCGTCACCTTTGTATGTCTCTGCTGTCATTCTTTTCCTCCTATCGACGCGTGCGATCCCATTGGGATGCTCCCCGTATGGGGCAGGCGTTGTGTACGAGATTACTCGCCAACACGCTCAAACACGCCTATCTAACCCTCTTTATTTAGGAGTTTTTTTAGAGCTTCTGGGGCGGTCAGAGCGTTCTCGGCCGCCTCATACCCGCTCAAATACGCCTCAGCCTGGTCCTCACGCGGGAATCTGGCCAGCAGCGCCTTGAATTCGGGTCCGTGGTCGAAGTACTGCAGGTGGATCGCCTCGTGGAACAGCACATAGTCCACGACATAGTCGGGTGCACCCTTGAGCCGGTCTGAAATCCTGATGGTTCGGTCGGTGCCGGTGCAGGAGCCCCAGCGCTCGCGCATTCCACGCCAATTAATTGATGATGGACGCAGAGTGATCTCAGGTGCCAGCTCGGTCAGCAGCTGATCTACCCGCGCCTGCAGGGTTTCCTCGCTCATGGTGGCTGCAGCCTCTTGAGCCCTGATCTTGGCAACCATTTGCGGAACCATTTCTCGCTCATCAGCCTTGCTCATTCGGGCCGGAATCGAAACCACGATGCGTCCGCCTTGGCGATAAGCCGAGATGTTTTTCTTTCGGCGAGTTGATCTGATGACGACAATCTCGCCTTCTGAGATTCCTGGCAAAGTTTCGCCATCCAAGGTCTGCTCAACAAAGGCGTGCGAGTTTTCGCTCTGCCCCTCTGGAACAAAACTTTGGTGGTTGGACATTGAAAAATAGTAAGTCATCTCTCAACCAAACCTTGAGAGATTATGAACGCGGTGGAGGGATTTCTTTTTCGCTAGGCGTTTGTGTCGGAAATACCAAATTAATTGGTGAAATCTTCCCTCAAAAAATCTTCAATATCGGAGAAAAACGCCCTTTGTCAACGTGATTCTCATTTGATAAACCGCCCAGAAAGACTTACTTTACGACCACGAACTCCTCGGATAACAGTTCTACATCAGCAAGGGGAAGGCTGATTTAGAGCAAGTGACCGGGGAGTTCGCTTTTCTGTTTACTGACAGTTTTTTCAAGAATTTTGTTGAATTACAGAGAAATCAAAAATCTACAGCAACCCTGACAAATCATCTGGAACTTCTAAACTCTTCAGGAAGCTCTCAGGAGTCAAAAGATCATCAGCTGTTGGAAGAATTCCACTCCAAATTCGATCACGAGCTTCAATATCTTTTATCTCGCGAACCTGCTTCCAAAATGCTGAAGCTTCTCGTGCAAGTCGTGGTGAAACTTGCAAACCAAATAATGATGAAAAGAGTTGTTGTGCTGGTGCAGATGTTGCGCGAGCTCTGCGCAATGTCTCCTGAAGTGCGCCGATGTTAGGAAGTCGGTCTCCTGCAGCATGTGTGACGACATCTTCGCTCCAACCATCAATTAATGCCAGCACTGTTTCTAACTTTGTTAGTGCTGCGCGCTGGGCTGGAGTTTCTTGCGGTGTGAAAATTCCATCGTTAAGTGCGATAGTAAAACTTTCTGGATTTGAAGGATCAAAACCATTACCTGATTCAAGGGCTTGTTGTGCTTGCTCTTGAATGGCGTCCATATCAATGTTGATTCCCTTGCCGTAATCAGTAATTGCAGTACGGATGTAAGAAACAAGCCAAGGATTATGTGCAAACAAACGAGCAACGGCAGCTTCGCGCAATGCGTGG
Source organism: Candidatus Nanopelagicales bacterium (assembly GCA_030830475.1). Taxonomy (GTDB): domain Bacteria; phylum Actinomycetota; class Actinomycetes; order Nanopelagicales; family Nanopelagicaceae; genus MAG-120802. The sequence goes on along the minus strand of JAURMX010000017.1, from coordinate 542 downwards.
AAGATGCGGATCTCATCCATAGGAATATCAAGATCAGTTGACCACACCTTGATGTTTTGTGGGACAAGTATTGGATAAGCACCATCAATAAGCGGTAAACCAACATCATGTGCGCCAGTGACCTTGCCAGCTAAACCGCCAATTGCTTGGCCAAGCTGGGTAGCAACAAGTGAACCAATAAATGAATTCAACAGCGCCGAGATCATGCCGATTGGAATCTGCATGTTGCCTTGGCCAAAGGGATTGTCTTGTGACTCGCTGTCACCTTGTGCTTGGTTAAGTAATTCACCGATTGCAGATGACAATCCGATTGCTAATGGTTCAACAGTGGTTTGCCAACCCGCCAAAGTTGTATCAACCCAATCAGTGCGAGCTAGAGCAACACTGCCTGAGTTTGGAGATTGCGGGAAAAAAGTTGCATCGTTAAGCCACAACTCTGCGATTGAAATTGCCTGTTCAACATCAGAAACATCGTTTGCACCGATCGGCGCAGATCCTTGCGCAGTTGCAAACTTCTTAGCGGTGTCGCGCACTAGGTTTTT
>JAURMX010000016.1 GCA_030830475.1 Candidatus Nanopelagicales bacterium | reverse complement strand
TTCGAGGTCTAATCGTTGGATTATTAGGTGCATTTGTTGCAGCCGGAGCTGTTATTGGATTGGCACGTACCTTTGTGGGTGATTTGGCTGGTGGTGATGCTGCCTATGGTGTTCTTTTTAGTTCGGTTTTCACGGGTTTAGCTGCAGGAATTGCCCTAGGTCCAAAGGTTTTCGCACAGTTCTCACGCCGAAGATTGTTTGGCGCAGCGTTAACTAGCGCTGGTTTCCTGTTGATTGCTCTCTCGCTGCTTCAAAACTTGGTGTTGGCAATCTTTGTCGTGGTCATTTTGGGCTTCTTTTCTGGAGTTTCCTGGGTTACTGGTTTCACGATGCTGGGTATGGAGGTTACTGATGAACTTCGGGGCCGAGTGTTTGCCTTCATTCAATCTTTAGTTCGAGTATCACTCGTCGGCGTACTTGCAGTTGCGCCATTAGCAGCCGCCGCAATTGGAGAACATGATTTCAATATCGGTCAGGCGCAACTAACCTACAACGGCGCCGCCTTCACAATGTTGGGTGGCGGATTCATAGCAATGTTGGTGGGAATACTTTCTTACCATCAAATGAAAGACAGGCCCGGAGTTTCTTTTTGGAGTGACATTGTTAATGCATTTAAAGGCGAGCTTGGCTCAATAACCGCTCCGAAAACCGAGGGTTTGTTCATTTCATTTGAAGGTGGAGAAGGTTCTGGAAAATCAACCCAATCTAAGTTACTCAAAGAGTGGTTTGAAAATGAAGGACGCTCTGTAGTTCTTACACGAGAACCCGGTGGCACAACTCTAGGCAAAAATTTAAGAAAGATTTTGTTGGACAATGACACCGGTGAGATAGCGCCAAGATCTGAGGCCCTACTTTACGCAGCTGATCGCGCACATCATGTTTACACACTGATTCGCCCCGCTCTAGAGCGAGGAGATGTTGTCATTACCGACCGATACTTTGACTCCTCAATTGCATATCAGGGAGCAGGTCGAGTGTTGTCATCATCAGAGGTAGCCAGAATAAATCGCTGGGCCACCGAGTCCCTTTTTCCAACCCTGACCATCATTCTTGATCAATCAGCCGATGTCGGCTTATCTCGCATCAAAAACGCAGATCGTTTAGAGAGTGAATCTATTGAATTTCACAACCGGGTGCGCCAAGAGTATTTGCAGTTGGCGGCAATGGATCCAGAGCGCTATTTGGTGCTTGATGCACAACGCCCAATCATCGAAATCCATCAAGAGATTACTGCTCGAATCTCAGCGCTAATTTCCAAGAAATCATGAGTGTTTTTTCTAGCTTAATCGGACAGGATCACATTGTTGATCAGTTAAGCATCGCTGTCTCTGCTGCAAAAAGTGGAACTGGATCTCAGGCCATGACCCATTCCTGGTTGTTTGTTGGACCACCTGGTTCTGGTCGATCAAACGCTGCGATTGCATTTGCAGCTGCCTTGGTCTGTAAAGACAACGGATGTGGCAAATGTGTAGATTGCACAACAGTTATGTCCTCAACCCATGTAGATGTTGAAAGATTTAATCCAACCGGACTTTCAATTAAGGCAGAAGAGGTTCGAGAGTTAATTACTAGATCTTCATGGTCGCCATCTGTAGGTGGTTGGCGCATTGTGATAATTGAAGATGCAGATCGATTAACCGAAACAGCCGCTAATGCATTACTGAAGACAATTGAAGAACCAGAGTCACACACGGTTTGGCTTCTTTGTGCGCCTACATTAAGTGATGTGCCAGTAACAATTAGGTCCAGATGTCGTCATGTTCAACTTCGTACCCCATCAACAGATTCGGTTCAGGATTTCTTGCTGAATCAAACCAAGGTAGATCAAAAAACTGCGGAGTTTGCAGCGCGCATCTCACAGGGTCACATTGGTCGGGCGCGATTCATGGCCACAAATTTGGAAGCACAGTCCCGCCGCAAAGAGGTTTTGTCTCTTGCAATGTCTTTGTCAGATATCGATCGTTGTTTTAAAGTCGCTCAACGAGTTTTGGATATTTCTGAAGAGCAAGCAGAGAATGAAAGTGCGGAGCGGGATGCTCAGGAGTTAAAGCAGTTGCAGGATGCTTATCAGGGCACTGGTCGAGGCATGATTTCGGGTGGAGCTAAAGCGGTTAAAGATTTAGAAAAGGAGCAGAAATCCAGTGCTACCCGAGCGGTTCGAGACAATATCGATGCTGCGCTTCTGGATATCGCAACCTTTTATCGGGATGTTTTAGTTATGCAATCCAAGAGTCGAGAGATTCTAAATATTGATTTGCAGCAGGAGATCATGAACTACGCAGGAACAACCTCTCCCAAGCGCACCCTCGAGCAGATTGATGCGGTTTTAAACGCCCGGGCAAATTTGGCGCGTAACGCAGCGCCCCTCGCAACCCTTGAAGCTCTGTTTTGCGCTTTGAAGTAGCTTTCGGCATTATCCGCACATGCGCTTAGACCATATCTCTTATGCAGCTACCCATGATCAACTAGTAGATGTTGTCCAAAGAATTGGATCGCGAATCGGTTCAGCATTCACCGATGGTGGAATCCACCCAAGATTTGGTACTCGCAACTTCACGTTAGCGCTCAAGAATGGTCATTACCTCGAAGTAGTTTGCCCAATTGATCATCCAGCTGCAGATGCCTCTCCATTTGGTCGCGTCGTTTCACAACGTGCAAATGAGGGTGGTGGGTGGCTTACTTGGGTTGTATCAACAGAGGACATAACTCCTGTTGAATCACGTTTGGGCCGTCAAGCAGTTGATGGTTCACGCAAGCGTCCAGATGGATCTGAGTTAAAGTGGAAGCAATTAGGAGTTCTTGGAACATTAGAGAATTCACAACTTCCATTCTTTATTCAATGGCTAAGTAACGAGCATCCATCATCTGATGGAAAAGCTGTAGCCGAGATTGTAAAGTTTGAAATTTCAGGCGATGAGAAAACTATTGAAGAGTGGTTGGGCTCTGATCTTTCAAAAGCCTTTGATGGCGTAGAGATTGAGTGGGTAGATCCACCAGCGAATGATGGCCAAACTGGATTAGTTGCGGTACATCTATCAACGCCTAACGGCGTTGTACGCTTGGATTAATTAACGCCGCCCTAGCTCAGTCGGTAGAGCGTCGCTCTCGTAAAGCGAAGGTCGCGGGTTCGATTCCCGCGGGCGGCTCTCACAGTTCAATGTTTTCGCTAACCTTGCACAATGGAAAACTCATTTAAATACCGCGTCGGAGTAATCGGCGCAGGCATTATGGGTGAGGCCTTAATCTCCGCGATTATTAAAGCTGGATTCGCTGCTGGTGAAATCACCATCTCTGACAAGAGAGTTGAAAGATTAGACGTACTGAAGTCAAAGTACGGATGTGCGGTCTCTTCAACTGAAGATGCAATTTCTGACTCTCAAAATATCTTGCTAGTTGTTAAGCCACAGGATATGGATGATTTGTTGGCAAAGGTTGGTAGGAGCATCTCCAGCGACCAGCGGGTCATCTCTTTTGCAGCAGGAAAGAAAACCTCAGGAATTGAAAATCACCTGAAGGAAGGAGTTCCTGCACTTCGAGTAATGCCAAATACTCCTATGTCTGTGGGGGTTGGAGCATCTGCAATTTCTAAGGGTAAGTACGCAACTGATGAAGATGTTGAAGCGGTTCAAGAGTTATTGAAGGCATCCGGCGAAACGATTGTGGTTGATGAGTCTTTGCAGGATGCGGTTACCGCTACCAGCGGATCTGGGCCGGCATACTTTTTTAGATTTGTGGAGGCGATGATTGCCGGGGCTCAGGATTTAGGCTTGAGTGAGTCAGATGCTCGAACTTTGGTAATTCAAACAATCTCTGGTGCGTCAGCGATGTTGAATCAAGAGGGCTCAGATCCTGGTGTATTACGTCAAAATGTTACGAGTCCGAACGGGACTACTTATGCTGCTTTGCAAGTTTTTGAAGGTGGAGATTTAGAGGGTTTGATTAAGCGGGCAATGAGGGCGGCTCGTGATAGATCGCAGGAACTTTCCTAAATTTGGGCTAGCCTTAGCCAACATCAAAAGGAGTTGAGAGCATGGGTTCAGTAGTCAAAAAGCGCCGCAAGCGCATGGCTAAGAAGAAGCATAAGAAGCTTCTAAAGAAGACTCGTATTCAGCGTAGAAACAAGAAGTAATTTATAGCTTAATCAGCACTAACTTCTTCTTTATTGAGGTAACCGCATAGCGAACCTTGTTAATAGTTAAAGTGGCGCTTTCTTTGACACCGTCAAGGAGGGCGCCATTTACTAATTTGGCGGAAGCGGCGGAGTTGCCTAGAGAACAGAGCCGTTTCTCGCATCCAAAGAGAAGGCCTTTGTTGTCGATAACAATTGGTGATCCTGGAGTTCCAAACTCTTCAACGCTGGCGCTGTTGGGTGTGTAATCTTCATCAAGAATTGAAAAACGGATTTGATCAGGGTTTGGTAATCGATTGCCTGAAGCGCTCAGCCAAGCAGCAGCGACTTTATTGCCGGATTTTGCCAACATGACATCGTAGCCGGCGACAGCAACTCCATTGTCTGGGCCATCAAGGGTTTTGTACTGCCAATCCTCTGGGTAGATGGTGTTGCGTTGTGCAACTCTTACCTCACCTTGAGTGGCGTAATTGGATGAGGATAGAGTCAAGACTGAGTCGTAGATCAGGTAAACGGTTCTGCCATTTGCAACTGCGCTGAGTGAAAAGCCGACATCTCCGGTGGTGCGATCATCGGCTTGGCTATCACCATCAACGATTTCATAGACCCAACCATTTTTAGTTAGGGATGCGCCGAGCAGAATGCCTTGGGATTCATCTCGGTAGAAGACTTGGAGTCCTGAAGCTGTTACGGCACAGGCGTTAGAGACAGAGACATCGCTAGCGGTTTTTCGACGTAGCAGCTCTTTATAACTTTGGATGTTTTCACCGTTGCCATCTACGGTTTCATATTTCCATTTCTTTCCATCGTATGTGGCGTGACGGAGATCTTTGTCATCTTTATTGGTGTAGAAAATGTGTAGGTTTTCAGCGGTCTTGGTTTTGGTAACGCAGAGTGAAACTGGACCATTCAGATCTTTTGTGGATTTGTTGTCGACGGTTGAAATCTTCCAGGTGTTTTTGTTGAGCGTGGCTAATTTGAGCTTGCCGGTGGTGGCATCGGGGTAGGCAATTACTGGGTTGTTTTTGTAGGTTCCGGTAGCGAGGTATTTGGCATTGGCTTTGGGATCGATAGTTTTGGTGGTGGCGCTGGATTGCAGGGTTACCTGATTGGTAGTTACCGGCTCTGATTGTCCGTTGGAGTTCTCAGCGGTCACAGTGAAGGTGTAGTTAGTGCCGTTTTTTAGACCGGTAATGCGGGCGGGGCTAGCGGTGAAGGTGCGAGTTTCACCAGATGGGTTGATGGTGACTTTGTAGCCGGTGATCCGATCAATACGGCGGCAGCTTGGGGAGTCAAAGGTAACTAGGGCGTATTTATCGCCGACTAGCGCTTTTACATTTACTGGTTTTGCCGGAAGGTTTTGGGCTGGTGTTGCTGGAGGTTTTTGCAACATGTCATCAAGAATGGCAAGTGCAATAGGTCCAGGGGATCTGAAAACTTCGCCAGCATCAAGAACCGGGGTCATTACCGAATCTGGACTGGTTGATTTAAAGGTAGCTTCATCAAGATGGGTGATTGAGGAACCTTCTTCATAAGGTTTAGGTGAGTAAAGCTTTGGCTTGGTGTTGTTGTTTGCCGTTATGCCGAGCGGACCACTCCAAGCAAGTGGTGAGGTCATCGCCTTACCTAATTCAACAGAGCGGGCACAGAAATCGGTGAACCTTCTTCCATCAGGGAGCTCTACATAAGCATCATAAGGTGTTGGTTGAATGATGTATCCGGTCCCAAAAAATGGATCGTATTCAGCGTTAGAGAGAAAGCCGAGTCCATGGCCGATTTCGTGGAGCACAACACTTGTGAGATCGTAAGAGAATCTTCCAGGTTTGCCATCAACATCAAGATGCCAAAGGGCGTTGGAGTTAAAACGTAAAACAATATCTGGTTTTGTGGGAGCTAAATCTGTCTTGGCTAATTTATTAGCGAGTGCTGCTGGGTACCAAAGATCTGCATCTGGTGCGCCATCAAAAGCGTTGAAGTAATCACTGGGACGGGCCGAGCCGAGTACACCATTTAATGTGGAGGGTTCCCAGTGTGCTTCGACTTCGACTGGGATTGTGGATTCAAAGTGAGAGGCCCAGATGTCGACAGCGTATTGAAATGCCGGGCGGGCTTCACTTGGTACATCGGTGAAATCAATATTCCATTTTGATTTAGCGGGACCGATGTCGGCGTTCTGGCTGGTTGGTGCGGTGTTGAGGTTCGTGGTTTTGCCGGAGCCGTAGATGTATCCCCAATTGGTGGCGGGAAAGGTGTTGAAGGAAAGTGCGGGTGCTGATGCAGGGGTAAGTAGAGAAAGTGTGAGCGAAAGGACCACGAGGATGGTCTTAAAGCTCCGTTTTTGCATCATAAGCGCAAATGCTAGTGGTCTGAGAGGATTGGCGATTATGGACTCAGCAAACTTTAGGGATGCATACCTGCGTGCACAGCGTGAGAAACCTGCGCTGGGATTTAGCACTGGTGCGCGTCCGGAGCCTACTTTGGATGAGGCCCGTGCTGAATTGGCGGCGGCGGTAAGTAGGGTGATTCATAATCTTTTTGCTGACCGATATGGACCATTGGTGGGCACGATTACCGAGCCGACAGTCAATGAGTTTTTAAAAGGTTTTGAAGCGAATTTGAAACGCGCAAAAGGCGATGTGACATTGGTGGCGCAGGAGTTGTTGGATCGCGCGATGCCGCCTAGATCACGGCGTAGGAAGTAATTACTTTTTTGCAGCTTTAGTGGCTGGGTGAATTACAAAAAGTGTCAGGTTTTTGGTTTTTCTATTCTTAAGTGAAGCCATTCGATCATCGCAGAGTTTTGCTAGTTGATTGTAAGCCTTTTGATTCATCATCGCGATTAACTCTTGTTTATTTGAAAGGTATACGGGCTGTGCACCATTGTGCGCTTCGGTATTTGAGGAGCAGTACCAATCCATATCAGCGCCGCCTTCACCCCAGGCTTCGCGGGTGTACTCCCCGATTACGATGACTTGATACTGGGAGTCACCAATCTCGCGTTTTTCCCACGAGCGGCGCATCGGTAGCTGCCAGCAGATATCTGGCTTGGTTTCGATGAAGTGTCTGTTCTCTTTGATGGCTAGGTGGTGGAGGGCGCAGCCAAAGTATTTGTTATCAAAATCTTTTTGATTAAAGAAGATACAGGTTTGATTTACCTTCTTGGTTTTGCGATCTTTATCTAGACCAAGCTCGGTGATGGTGAATTTTTTGCCTTGGTGTGCAATGTTGTAGTTCTGCCACATATCTTTAGTAAGTTTTTTGGCGGCTTTGGTAACGCGGGCTTCATCTTCTTCGGAGTAGTAATAAGCGCCATCGCTGCAGCAGCCGTTGTCGGCGAACTCTTTATCGATGCCTTGGCAGCCATTGCCGAAGATGCAGTTCCAGTAAGAGGTAAGCCAGGTTAGATCGCACTTGAAAATCTCTTGGGGATTTTCCGGGTTTGCAAACTCAACCCATTCGCGTGGGAAGGTGGTCGCGATCTCGGTCATAGCGGTAAAGGGTACGGGTAGCCTTGTCTTATGGCTAATTCCTTGAGTTTGGTAAGGATTTACTCCAGAAAAAACTGTCATCTATGTGATGTGGCAAAAGAGGTTGTGGAGTCAGCAAAAAGTGAAGTTGAGTTTGATTTAGAGATTGTTTTTATTGATGGTGATGCGGAGCTAGAAAAGCTTTACGGTGAAGAGGTTCCGGTGACGATGATTAATGGCAAACGACATGATTACTTTAAAGTGGATCGAGCGAGGTTTATCGCGGCAGTACTTCATCCGCATCAATAATGCGGTAGGAGTAACCCTGCTCAGCTAAGAAGCGTTGACGGTTTTGCGCAAAATCCTGATCAATAGTGTCTCTGGCAACTACTGAGTAGAAACGTGCGCCGCGACCATCTGCTTTTGGCCTGAGGATTCGGCCCAATCTTTGGGCTTCTTCTTGTCTAGAGCCGAAGGTGCCGGAGACTTGAATTGCGATTGATGCTTCAGGTAGATCGATAGAGAAGTTAGCAACTTTGGAGACGACGAGGCATTTCACTTCGCCAGTGCGGAACTTTGCGAAGAGCTCTTCTCGTTCTTTGATTGGGGTGTCACCTTTAACTATTGGGACACCAAGATCTGCTGCAATCTCATCGATTTGAGAGATGTATTGACCGATAATCAGAGTTTGATCATCAGCATGTTGTTTGGCTAGGGCCAGGACAACATTCTTTTTGGTAGCGGTGGTAGCGCAGGAGCGGTACTTCTCTTCTTGCTCTGCGGTGGCGTAGGTAAGACGTTCGTGATCAGTTAGGGTTACCCGTACTTCGACACAATCAGCTGGTGCGATGTAGCCCTGAGCTTCGATCTCTTTCCAGGGAACATCAAAACGTTTTGGTCCGATGAGGGAGAAAACCTCGCCCTCCATGCCATCTTCCCGCACCAAAGTGGCGGTTAGGCCGAGGCGGCGGCGGGATTGAATATCAGCGGTAAATCTAAAGATTGGCGCGGGTAATAGGTGTACCTCGTCGTAGATGATGAGGCCCCAATCATGGGAATCAAATAGATCAAGGTGGGCGTAGACACCTTTTTTGCGGGTGGTCATTACTTGATAAGTAGCGATAGTGACAGGACGGATCTCTTTTTTGGAGCCAGAGTATTCGCCGATCTCATCTTCATTAAGTGAGGTGCGCTTTAGTAGTTCGTCACGCCATTGACGAGCGGCGACGGTGTTGGTGACCAGGATAAGTGTTGTGGCCTGGGCATGTGCCATTGCAGCGGCACCAACCAAAGTTTTTCCAGCACCGCAAGGTAGAACTACAACACCAGAGCCACCATGCCAAAAACCTTCAGCGGCAAGTTTTTGATACTCACGGAGTTTCCAGCCATCTTCATTTAGTGCAATGTCATGTGCCTGACCATCTACATAACCTGCGAAATCTTCGGCGGGCCAACCAAGTCTTAATAGGGCTTGCTTTAGATGTCCACGTTGGCTGGGATGAACCGTGACGGTTTCATCATCGACCTTTGCGCCAAGTAGTGGTGCAACTTTTTTGGCACGCATAACTTCGGCCAAGACCGCTTGATCGGTGGAGATGAGAATAAGACCGTGAACTGGATGAGATTCCAGACGAAGACGACCGTAACGTCCCATAGTTTCGGCGATATCAAGAAGCAGCGCATGCGGAACTGCGTAACGTGAGAATTTAAGAAGGGTGTCGATTACTTGCTCTGCGTCGTGACCTGAGGCGCGGGCGTTCCATAAACCAAGTGAGGTTAAGCGATAGGTATGGATGTGCTCTGGGGATTTTTCTAATTCGGCGAATGGTGCAATAGCGCGACGACATTCAGTAGAGAGTGGATGATCAATATCTAGTAAAAGTGTTTTATCACTTTGAACAATTAATGGTCCGTCGCTCATGCCAGAATCTCTTTAGTAAGGGCGGCAAGAAGTGCTGCGCGGGGCGCTAAATATGAGGCCAGGATGTGTTCATGGGTGGCGTGGGCGCCATTTCCTACAGCTCCGAGACCATCAAGGACCTGCGTGTGAATCCCTGCGAAGTTGCCATCGCTAGCACCGCCGACGCTGGCAGAGCCAAGTGGTGGTTGACCTAATTGTTTGGCGACCGCTTCACATTTTTCATAAAGGGCTTGGGTGGATGTGGTCTCTAGTGGCGGACGGTTGATACTACCTGTAACTTCAATCTTGGCTTCGGGATGAATTGGTTTTAGATTGTTGATTGCTTCTTGAACTCTTTGCATCTCAGATAACTTAAATGAACGACAATCAACATCGAGGCTGGCAAGCGCTGGAACGGTGTTGGTGGTGGTTCCAGAGTTCATAACAGTTGGTACAACAGTTGTGCCGTGCTCGTTATTTCCTAAACCCATCAGGGTATTAACAATCGCGGCGATTTCAACGGTGGCGTTGATGCCTTTCTCAGGTTCGAGACCGGCATGAGCCGCGCGACCATGAATGGTGATCTTGTACATCGAGGTACCTTTGCGACCAATCTTTACCTTGCCATCGATAGCTGACTCTAAAACCAAAACCGCCTTGGCTTGTTTGCTGACTTTTTCAATTAACTCTCGTGAGGTTGCAGAGCCAGTCTCTTCATCGGTGGTTGCAATAAGAGCAACTTTGTTGAGATCAAGATCTTTCATGGCATAAAGTGCTTGGATGAATCCAGCTTTCATGTCATAGATGCCAGGGCCGCGCACGACATCGCCATCTGCCTCCCAAAGTGGTGCGAATGAACCAACTGGCCAAACCGTGTCGAGATGTGCGAGTAAAACTACTTGTGGGGTTTTGGAGCCCAGCCAATAAACTGGACGACCTTTTTCATCCAGGATGTCAGCTTTGCTACCGATTAGGCGCTGGGTAATTTCATTAGCGGTGTTAACAACTTTGATACAGGCCGCTAAATCATCGGTGGGACTTTCCACTTCGACGAGCGTCTTTAGGTCTTGCAACATCTGCGCGCTCATGGGGTAAGTCTGCCGTAATCGGTAATCATGCGGTGGTGACCCCGGTAATTCGGGCTATTTTGAAGGGGGTTACCGCGTTGGTGGCATGGTCTTTGGCAACCAGGGTGCCAAGTGAAATCGAGAGCGGATCGATGATGCGCAGCGATACCCCGCCATTGGCATCGGCATAACCGATACGAAGTGAAACACCTTTACCAAGGTACTCATTTAATAAATCCATAGTTTCATTTGCGGTGGTGCGGGGGATTTCACCAACTGGTTTTTTCTTTGCCGCGCGCTCTCCCGTGCGCAATGTGCGAAGTGCTGCGGTCAACATTTGTTCTGATGGTTTGGTGATTTCACCGATAATACGTGGCGGCTTGGGTCTGGATTTAGAACGTTTTTGAATTGGCAGATTTACTACCGAGCCTTTGGAGTTTTCGCCGGATGGGAAGTAACCAGCGCGACGCAGCTCATCCATAGTTTCATCACTCTCGGTATCGGAGATGAGAACTTGTGGTGCGATTTGGCGAAAATTTAAATGTTCTAACTTTTTGTCATTCAGGATTGCGGTAATCATCGCCTGGTCATCACAGCGGATGTAGGTGTTGGCATAACCGATGCGCAACTTGCCATGTTTTTTAGCAACATCGGCGATTAGGTATTCAAGTGGTTGTGGAATTTGAGTCTTAGAGGTTTTAGATAAAAAGGTTTTAATCTCTTCTGCCGAGTGGCCGTGATCAAGGCCGCGCCTGATAGAGGATTCACTAAAGCGGTAAACCGTGGCGCCACCGCGGCTTTCGATATCAGCAAAGGTAGAGAGCATCCGTGCAATTTCAATTGTGAGCGGGCCTGGTGCGATTGCGGTGTTGTCGGCTTGTACCAAGATGTGATCAACTGGTTTTGGTAATGCGGAGTTGATACCGAGCGAGTCTTCATCCTTAATGAACTTTGCGCCATAAACAGAGAGCGCGTTGCCGCCGGTAATACCGAGCCACTCCGCTTCGCGCAGCGTCCACTCCACTAACTCTGCGGTGATTGAGATGCCGCGGCGGTGTGGATAGCGCCAGAGAATGGCTTTTTGCGCACTCTTCACCGTGGGTGCGATGCCGGGGTTGGCTAGTAATAAATCAAGAACTAGCGCTCGGATTAGTGCGGCGTTGCTGCGATCAAGTTCGGTACTGAGCGCGGTGATGTTGCGGGATTCGGTGCGGCCAACAAGTCCTGCGACTCGCGAAGTGAGTTTCCAAAGCTCAACCAATTCGCGCCATTGCTCCTCTGGCTCTTTGTTTTGCCAAAGATCAAAGTTGGTGGAGGGCAGGATGCGACCATCTGCTTCAACACAGAGCAGACCGCCAAGATAGGCAAGTTCTGCAACAAATGCAGTGCAGTTTTCTTCTACTCCTAAGTGGTCGCTAGCTTTTTTCAGATCACGCACACCAAGGCCACCGGATTGCAAAGCATTTGGAGTTTCTTCGGACCAGAAGTTCATTAACTCTTCTACCCAACGCAGAGTGTTAGAGATTGCGGCGAGGGATGCACGTTCGATGTCAGCGTTCCTAATCTGTGGACCTTCAAGTTGTGGCTGGGTAATCATTAACTCTTGATGCACTTTGTTGCCACGCAAAAAGATTCCAACCTCGCGAGGTAGTGCAACGGTTGAGGTATCAATTGGTATTAATAGATTGTTTTCTAACAACCATTCAATCGGGGTGCCTTTTTTACGGATGTCACCGACCTGACCACGTGGTGGTCCCCAAATTAATTTGTTTAGTACCGCTTGCGCTGCCTCGGGTGCTTTTTTAATTACTTTGAAATCAATCGGTGATGCTGATTGTGGACCTAGACCTGCGGGTTCGTTGCCTAAAATGTCGCGCACTGCGCGGGGCATGCGATAACCAGAGCCATCACGGTAAATAAGTGCGATTTTATGTAGGTGTTTCACAACTAATTCCGCAGCTGGATCGCTAAGTGCGACAACCTCTTTTGAGGTGAAGGGATCGGCAAGTGCGGCGCAGACTTCGAGGACTTGAAACTGCCATTGATTAAGGGTTTCTAGGGCGCGCAACAAACTTGGTGCAGAGGTAGCGCGGGTAGAAAGTGCGGTCATGTCAGCCGGAACCGGGGTAATCAGATCGGGGCGGGCGGAAAAGAGCAGCGCTAAATCCTCATCGCTGCGTTCACGCAGCTCACCGGCAAATGATGGAAAGGCATCAGACATAACTGGCCTACATTACTTGGGTTGTGGAGCGGTTGACTAATTAGCTTTTGTTGCGGGCGGTGAGATAAACCCAAAAGCCGGCGAGACGACTAACGGTTGGTCCAATTAATCGATTGAGCCAACGTAAACGTCGGAAATCATGCACCGGCCAACCTTGAGAAAATGCCATAATTCGAAGTTTGGCATCCGGGTTGATGGCGCGGGGATTTCCGACCGCTGTAAGTAGCGGCAGATCATTGTAGGAATCTGAGTATGCGTAACAATCTTTTAATGCAATGCCACGTTGTTTTGCTAAATCATTAATTGCAACCGCTTTTTCTTTGCCATGCAAAAGTTTGCCAGTTAGATTTCCAGTGTACTTGCCATCTTTAACCTCTGCTTTAGTGCCGATTGCTCCAGTGAATCCCAAACGTTCAGCGATTAGATTTGCAAAATCTTCGGGAGATGCGGTGACTAACCAAACCTCATCGCCTGCAGCTAAGTGTTGTTTGGCTAATTCAATCGTGCCATTCCAAATCGCAGGACGAACAAACTCGTTGTAGATCTCCTCACCAATTATGCGAATCTCTTTAACATCATGACCACCTATGAAATCTGTAGCAGCTTTTTGAAAACGGGAGATAACTTCATCTTTCTCAGTGCCGGTCATGCGAAAACGGATATTGGCTAATACCCAGGCGCCGATATCCCGTTTGGTAAAAAAACCGCGGTTATACATACCGCGACCAAGAAAATAGAGGGTCGATCCGCGCGTGATGGTGTTATCTACATCAAAGAAAGCGATGCGCGGCATGTGAGGACAGTAACGAAATGCCTCTAATACTTCTCGTTTATGCTTGCCCGCATGAGCACCAATGCGGCGATTTCATCAACAGTTCATGTGATGCGCCATGGTGAGGTGGAAAACCCGCACAGCATTCTCTACGGCCGCCAACCTGGATGGAAGCTCTCAGAACGTGGTCATCAAATGGCACAAGCGGTTGCTGATTGGAGCAAAGAGTTATCACTTGGTGCGATACATGCCTCACCTCTAGAGCGAGCACAACAAACCGCAACCCCGATTGCACAACATCATGCCATTGAAATAACGACAGATGATCGATTAATTGAAGCGGCTAATATCTTTGAAGGAAAACCATTTGGGGTTGGTGATGGCGTATTGAAGCAGCCAAGCGCATGGCGCCATTTATGGAATCCATGGCGTCCATCATGGGGCGAGCCATATACAGAGCAAGTAGCGCGTATGAAAGCTGCGGTGGAAGCAGCACGAATCGCAGCACAAGGAAAAGATGCATTAGTGGTTTCACATCAATTACCGATTTGGATTTTGCGCTCCTCTGTAGAGGGTCGTCGCTTTTTACATGATCCTCGTAAACGTCAATGTACTTTGGCATCGGTTACTAGTTTGCATTTTGATGCAACTGGAAAAGTTGTAGGACTCACCTACTCCGAACCCGCTGGACATCTATTGCCACCAAAGAAGAAATGAAGAAACTTCTTTTAGTTTTGTTGTTGCCTTTGGTGGTGGCCTGTTCAAATGGTGGTGCGTTAAGTACCAATGAACAATCCTTTATCGCGGGCAATGGGGTAGCGACCTTTATTCCAAAAGCAGATCGCAAAGCGGCACCAAAGATTTCGGGGCCCACTTTGGATGGTGGCAACTTTGTTGCGGCACCTGGAAAAGCAATTGTGTTAAATGTTTGGGCGTCATGGTGTTCACCATGTCGCGCAGAGGCACCAGCGCTTGAGGAGCTTTCTAAAGCACATCCAGAGGTGCAATTTTTAGGAGTATTAACCCGTGACACTTTGGTGGCAGCGCGAGCCTTTGTGGATCGCTTTGGCATTACCTATCCCTCAATTACTGATGATGTTTTATTGCTTAAATTTCATGGCCAATTAACCCCAAATGCGATTCCAACTACCTTGATTATTGATGCGCAGGGCAATATCGCAGCTCGCATTAGCGGTGAGGTCACATATTCGGCGCTAGATAAATTGATTGAACGGGTAAGTTCAAATGAATGATTTTCTAGTCGATCAGGTTTTTAGCGGCAGCATTTTGGCAGCAGCCTTAGTGGCGATGATTGCTGGATTGATTTCCTTTGCGTCGCCATGTGTACTGCCTTTGTTGCCCGGGTATTTAGGTTATGTATCGGGCAGTTTTGCCTCAAGACGGAAGATGGTTTTGGGCTCATTGCTATTTGTTTTGGGCTTTGCCTTTTTATTTGTTAGCTATGGCGCATTGTTTGGTGCTTTAGGTGATGTGATTCTGCAGAACTCTAAGGAGTTGATTCGACTTCTAGGCGTTCTAACAATTTTCTTTGGTTTGATCTTTATGTTCTCTGAAAAGTTCTACCGTTCTTTTAAAGTGCCTTTTGTTGCATCAACCGGTTTGGTAAGTGCACCGATTTTGGGGTTTATGTTTGGTTTGGGCTGGACACCTTGCATTGGACCAACCCTTGGTGCGGTACAAACCTTGGCATTGATTGAATCAAGTGCGGCACGTGGTGCGGTGCTCTCCTTCTTCTACTGTTTAGGTCTGGGTTTACCTTTTATTATCTTTGCGTTGTTCCTTGATAAATCAGAGAGGCTGCGCCGTTATTTGATGCAGCGTGGCAAAGCTATTTCATTTATCGGCGGAGCATTCCTAATAATTATTGGTTTGCTGCAGGTGTTTGGCGTTTGGGAGGATCTGATGGCGGGTCTGCGCGGCACGATTAGTGGATTTATTCCGGTGATTTGATGAGCGCCCCAGAACTGCAAGGTTTTTCCTTTATCCGCTATTTATGGCGCCAGCTCACCAGCATGCGCACTGCGTTGATTTTGCTGCTGCTACTGGGTCTGGCCTCAATACCTGGTTCGTTATTTCCACAACGCACCCAATCCCCATTAAAGGTGCGGGAGTACTTTGAAAATGATCCCACTGGTGCAAAGTGGATGGATCGCTTCTATTTATTTGATGTGTATGGATCGCCTTGGTTTTCTGCGGTTTACATCCTGCTCTTTATCTCGCTTATTGGCTGTGTTGTGCCACGTTCTTGGCATTACTTCAAAGAGATCTTTAAAGCACCAAGCGCTGCGCCTTCAAAGCTTGAAGGTATGGATGGATTTCAAGTTGTTGATGGAGATCTAAAGCAGGCGGAAGCATGGTTAAAGGCCAATCGTTTCCGTAATTCAAAACAAGGCAAGAGCATCTCTGCAGAAAAAGGATATTTAAGAGAGACTGGAAATTTGGTCTTCCACCTTTCTTTAATTGTGGTCTTGCTGGGAATTGCCGGCAGCTCGGTGTTTGGCATGCGTGGTGAGGCGATTGTTAACGTCGGTGAAAGATTTTTAAATACCCCAACCAGTTATGACAATCTAACTCCAGGAAGATTTTTCTCAGTGGCAGATCTGCCACCATTTACTATCAAGGTCAACAACTTTGATGCCAAATATGATGCAGAGACCCGTCAACCTTTGGATTATGAGTTAAAGGTAAGTACACAGGATCAGATTGATGGAGCAACAAAAGAACAGGTTGTAAAAGTCAACTCACCACTTACCTTTGGAAGCACTAGGGTTTATTTGCAAGCCAACGGTTACTCTCCATTAGTAACTGTGAGAGATAAATCTGCTGCGGTTAAGTTTGAAGGACCAGTGCCATTCTTGCCGCAGGATGCCAACTTAACTTCGATTGGTGCAATAAAAGTTCCTGATATGAATCCGCAGATTGGATTTGTCTCTTCATTCTTGCCAACTGCCGCACGTGACAAAGTGCGTGGTGGGTTTTCATCCTTCCCAGAGCTACTAGATCCGCGGCTTTTGTTCTCAGTGTGGCAAGGTGATTTAGGAATGGATTCGGGAGTGCCGCAATCGGTTTATCGCATCAATACCGATGAGATGGAACGGATTGGTTTGTGGGCCTTAAGAGTTGGTGAGAGCTATGAGTTTGAGGTGGGTTCCATCACATTTAACGGTGTAGTTCCTTGGGTAAATCTGCAGGTAGTTAGAGATCCAGGTAAGCAGTACGCGCTATTTGGAAGTATTCTCGCCATCATTGGATTGATGGTCTCACTCTTTGTAAGACAACGACGGATCTGGGTACGGGAAGTAAACGGAAAAATCGAAGTCGCAGGTTTGGCGCTAAATAGATTGCCAGGCTTAGAGGATGAAATTAATCGCATGGT
>JAURMX010000015.1 GCA_030830475.1 Candidatus Nanopelagicales bacterium | reverse complement strand
TTGGTTTACATATATCTGACCGGACACTCTGGCGCAGAGTCTGTTTGGGGCTGGCTAGCTAAGAATTAGTTTTGCGACCAAGAAATTTAAACATCACAAAACTTATTACCCCACTGATCACCGATGCCACAATGATGGCAAAAATAGCTAACTCTTGAACTTCCGGAGCATCAAATGCAAGGTGCGCAATAAAAATTGCCACTGTAAAACCAACTCCAGCGGCACTACCAGTCGCTAGGACATCAACCTTTCTAGCTCCAGCCGGGAACTCACCTAAATTTACTTTATTTACCAAGTAAGTTGAAAGAAGTACACCGATGGGTTTTCCAAGCACTAAGCCAAAGAAGATACCCCAAGCAATTGGAGAACCGATTGCCGCCGAAATTGAATCACTGGAAATCTCTACGCCAGTGTTAGCAAAAGCAAAAATGGGGACGATTACATAACTTGACCAGGGATGCAATTTTTCTTCTAAGTATTCAATAACTGAAACCGAGCCATCTTCAGAGTCAACTAATCCAGAGTTTTTCTTAGTTTGATTTGGGGTCATTAAGCCCATTACAACTCCAGCTAATGTCGGATGGACACCGCTCTTGTACATGCAGTACCAGAGCGAAACACCAAGAAAAACATAAATCAAGGTTTTCTCAGCTCCTATTTTC
This sequence comes from Candidatus Nanopelagicales bacterium, assembly GCA_030830475.1. GTDB lineage: Bacteria > Actinomycetota > Actinomycetes > Nanopelagicales > Nanopelagicaceae > MAG-120802. The sequence goes on along the minus strand of JAURMX010000015.1, from coordinate 10,164 downwards.
TTGAAGGCAAAAACCCAAAACACCATGAAGAAAGTTGCCAATATCCAAGAAATCTTAACTCCAGTTGAGTAAACCAGAGCAATGATCAAGATGGCTCCGATGTCATCGATCACAGCTAATCCCAAAAGGAATGACCGAAGAGAAGGAGCAGCACTTGTACCGACCATTGCCAGCAAACCAACTGCTAAAGCAATATCAGTTGCAACTGGCACACCCCAGCCATTCGGCTCCACATCACCTGCAATCGCCAGATAAATCAAAGCTGGCAAGGCCATCCCACCAATTGCCGCCACAAATGGCATTACCGCTTTCTTAAATGTCGCTAAATGGCCGGAGGTTAGTTCCCGTTTTATCTCCAGGCCCACAACAAAGAAGAAAATAGTCATTAAGACATAGTTGATGCTCTTCAACACAGTTAGATTGACATAAATCTCTTCAATACCAACTTTGAAATCTATAGCTAGAAATGATTGATAACTATCGCCAAGTGGAGAGTTGGCCAAGCTGAGCCCCAAGAAAGAGGCGATTAGAATCAAAATGCCGCTAGCGGATTCTCTGTGTAGAAAATCTCGCAGCGGAGTTATTACTCGATTCACACCACTAAGGTATCACTAGCGTGATTTTGCTCGGACAGAATCTCCTTAACCATCGGTACTACCTTTGTCGCATACAACTCAATGGATTTCATAAGTTGACTATGCGGCATTGGACCGTTGGAATACTTGAAATCAAACCGTTGTACCCCTACAGAGCTAATGGCATAGGCCATCTTCTTTGCAACTGTCTCGGGGGTTCCGACATAGAAAGAACCATGCCTAACCTCATTAATGAAGTGAGCTTTTGAGGTCGGACCCCAACCACGTTCTCGACCAATACGTCCAAACATCGCCTCATAATGTGGCCACAACTCTTCAATTGCTTGTTCATCGCTGTCACTTATGTGACCTGGTGAGTGAATTGAGATTGGCAACAGCTCATGACCAAACTCCTTCATCGCAGTGCGATATAAATCTGAGAATGGCGCGAACCGAGCTGGGTCTCCTCCGATGATTGCAATCGCTAGCTTCGCATTTAGCCGAGCGGCACGAACTACTGACTCTGGTGTTCCACCAACTCCGACCCGTAATGGAATCGATCCACTTTCTGTCTTGGGATAGATCTCTTGATTCGTGAGGGGGGCTCTGGTGGATCCGGACCATGTGACTGCATTTTCTTTTAGGATTTCAACTAATAGCTCGAGTTTTTCCTCAAATAGAACGCTGTAATCTTTCAACTCGTAACCGAATAATGGAAATGACTCGATAAAGGAACCACGGCCCGCGGTAATTTCAGCTCGACCATTTGAAAGCGCATCTATTGTTGCAAAACGTTGGTAAACCCGAACTGGGTCCTCACTGGACAATACAGTTACTCCAGTTCCTAGCTTTATCCTTGAAGTCTTTGTTGCAATCCCCGCCAAAACAGTGTCCGGGGCAGAAACCGCGAAATCATCTCTGTGATGTTCACCAATACTGAAATGATCAAGCCCAAGTTGGTCGGCAAATACCGCCTGCTCAACGACGTTGCGGATGGTTTGACCAGCACTTATTGGCTGACCAGCATCATCTTGCTGCATGTCACCAAAGGTGTCTAAGCCAAACTCCAACTTTTCAACGTCGATCATGGCCCTACCCTATCAGAGATAGTTGAAACTTCAACTAATACCAATTTGAACGGAGGTTTAGTAACTCTCAGCGAAAGAGCGCTTATCCGCAAAGTCGGCGAACTTGCGCCTGACGGATTCAGGATCACTGAAGTCCTCTCTCCATCGCCCGAAATGAGCCCGTTCCGGATTGACTTCTTGATCAAAATACTTTCTCATCTTTGGCTCATGACTTAGATTGACAAAATTTCTAAGTCTTTCGTACTCGGTCTCTCTACTATCTCTGACTAAATCCTCCAAGAAGAAAGTTATCATTGATTTATCAGGGATATTGGCCTTGGCCCTGTTTGCCAAACTAACGCGATCCATAAACCAGGGAATCACCTTCTCTAATTCGTTTGGCCCCCAAGGCTCTTTCAAGACGGAGGAAATGTTGTCTAAAGGCGACCTCTTCATTTCGATAAATTTTGCATCTGGAAGTATTTGATAAATCAAATCGGAGTACATGATGTTGGCAGGAGTCGTATCCATCCAAACACTTTCTCCTCGATACTTCATGTGGTTTGCAACATATCCATGAATAAAACTGCGTGCAGCCTCTACTGGATTGTCTAAATCACTTTTAAGCTGCTTTAGAAGCTCCTCCATTTTCGCCTTAGGCATCGATCGATGAAGGCCGCTTTGAACTCCTAAACGGTTGGTTCTATTCCACCAGTCACCGAGAACTCTGTTGCGGAAAGATTGAAATCTAAATTGTCTACTCTTTTGTAAAGGCATTTTCCCGTAAACTCTCCCCTTAAGCGTAGTCTGAGAAGGGAGAAAATCTCTTAATCCAAAAGTTAGATCTATCAGGCCATTTGTCTCTGTAATGAACTTAATCTCGTTTGGAGAGCCGGCAAAAACTTCAGAGTGTTGGCGCAATATGCGGCCAACTATGGTCGTGCCACTGCGGCCCACCCCGCCAGAGAACAGTATGTTTACACCGGAAATGATCACTTCTCCTTTTCATTAAATGATTTCGACGGACTCTCCACCGCTATTGTAAGAATTCCCTGAGAGTTTAAGCAGTTTTCGCTAACAATTTTGCAGCTCCCAAGCTGGACTAGCCTGGAGGAGTAATTTCCAGGGTAGCTAGAAATCGATCCCCCGCTCGCTATCGTGAGCCCGTGAAGCGGATCATCTACGTACCGCATGACCAATTGAACGAGGAGTTTGGTGCTCTAGCTACGGCCTCGAAAAGCGAGGATTTAATCGTTCTTGTGGAGAGCGCTCGCATGACTAGTGGACGGCCCTGGCATCCGGAGCGGCTTTTCTTTCTTATATCCAGCGCAAGACACTTCGCTAAAGAGTTGGAGAATCATGGCTATAAGGTCCAATATATAAAGGCGGCTACTACTACAGCAGGCTTTGATGAAATAAAAAAATCCTTGGGCGAACTTCCCATATATTGCACACAACCATCTTCATTCCGGCAACATGAAAACCTGCAAAACTATGGAGTAAATTTTATTGAGAATGATTTCTTCCTAACTCCCCGGAATCTTTTTGCCAGTTGGGCTAAGACTCAAAAAAGTTTTTTGATGGAGAACTTCTATCGTAAACAGCGCGTTCACCTGAATGTACTTATGGATGGATCAAAACCCGTGGGCGGAGAATGGAACTTTGATAAAGAAAATCGCCTGCCTCCTCCTAAAAACTACAATTGGCCGAAGTACTTAACTCATGAACGAGATGAAATTGATCTAGAGGTTGCCAGCGAGTTGGGGTATGAACCAAAGAGTTACTGGGCTACTACTCGAAAGGCAGCGCTGACCCAATTAGATAACTTTCTAAAAATTCATTTTGCTAATTTCGGTCCTTACGAAGATGCCACGACTACTGAGAACTGGGCCTTACATCACTCTTTAATTAGCCCATATTTAAATAACGGGTTGCTCCATCCCAGTGAAGTTATTGATGCCGCTCAAAAACGTTTTGCTAAAGGAGATATCCCGATTGCCTCAGCCGAAGCATTTGTTAGACAGATTATCGGCTGGCGGGAGTATGTAAATGGTATGTACTGGTTTTTGGGCGAGCAGTACCGCAACCACAACCAGTTAAATGCCAATCTTGACCTGCCATCTTTATTCCGAGATTCCGACAAGACTCAAATGAACTGTATGAAAAACACCATTGCTGACATTGAAGAGCGTGGCTGGGTTCACCACATTCCTCGACTAATGATCTTGAGTAACTTCGCACTAATCGCAGGGGTCAACCCTCAGCAATACCTTGACTGGATGCGAGAGGTATTTATCGATGCCGCCGAGTGGGTAATGGTGCCAAATGTAATTGGAATGGGCGTTCATGCCGATGGCGGGGTGATGATGACTAAACCTTACGCAGCCGGTGGGGCATACATATCCCGTATGACAAATTACTGCAAAGGCTGTTATTTCGATCCTAAGAAGCGCGTTGGAGATAACGCCTGCCCGTTTACCACTCTTTATTGGGATTTTTTAGATCGCAATCGCGAAAACTTTTCTCGCAATCATCGGATTGCACAACAACTTCGTGGTTTAGATCGATTGAGCGACTTACCGGAACTCAGGCAGCGCGCTATAGAAGTCTTGCAGCGCGCTAAGGCCGGATCTCTTTAATTACTTTTCTTCTAATTGCTGTTTGGCTATCTCAGCTCTTACCTCATCCATATTCACATTTTTTACAGCACTTATTAACTCCTCAAACTGAGGAGCCGGCAGAGCACCGGCCTCTCGGTAAAGCAATACTCCATCGCGAAATGCCATCAAAGTTGGAATCGAGGTTATGCCTGCCGCGCCCGCTAGTTGCTGTTCAGCATCGGTATCTACCTTGGCGAAAGTAATCTCGGGGTGGTTATCCGAAGCAGCTTCGAAAATTGGCGCGAACATTCGGCATGGACCACACCATGCGGCCCAGAAATCTACAAAGACGATGCCTTGTTTTTCTAGAACTGTGCTTTCAAAATCTGCATTTGTTAAATTGATTGTTGCCAAGGTAACTCCTTAGTTAAATATTGTGTTTATTAGCAATTACAAATTTGCTCTTGTGGAACTCCGGCAAGCGCCTCTTGAATGTGTTGACCACAACCTTCCCAGGTCCACTTTCCGCATCGATCGCAACTGACTTTGCTACACATTTACCTACCTACTTTCTCTAGTTGTTTGTTTGCTGGTGAATTACTCCAAAGGTGATAGCCGCCATCAAGATTAACTGGTTCAAAACCCAGGTTCCTGAGCAAAAGAGTTGCGGTGTGCGCACGCTGCCCAACCTGACAGGTCACTAAGACCTTCTTTGTCTTAATCTCTGAAAAGCGACTCCTAATATCATCTACAGGAATATTGATAAATCCAGGGATCATGCCTTTCGCGCACTCGCCGGGGGTGCGAACATCTAGCAAGGTGAATTCATCATTTCGGAAATCATCAATTTCATGCCATTGCGCAGTCTTAACTAAACCGGAAACGATGTTCTCTGCGACATAGCCCAACATGTTTACCGGATCTTTAGCGCTGCCAAATGGTGGCGCGTAAGCCAGCTCTAGATCAGCTAACTCCGGAGCTGTAATCCCTGCTCTAATGGCGGTAGAAATGACATCAATACGCTTATCTACTCCATCTTTACCAACACCTTGAGCTCCGTAAATCTCTCCAGTCTCAGGGTTGATCAGTAATTTAAGAGCTAATGTCTCAGCCCCTGGATAGTAACCAGCATGTGAGCCAGGGTGGGTATGAATGGCCCGATGTTCAATATTGGCAGCCTTCAAACGCTTTTCATTCCAGCCCGTTGACGCTACCGCTAAATCAAAAACCTTTACGATTGCAGTGCCTATCGTTTTTACTGGACGAATAGTTCTACCGTTGATGTGATCCGCGATTACGCGACCATGCCGATTGGCAATGTTTGCCAATGGCACCAATGTCCCGCTTTCATCCAATGCATCTTTCTTCTCGGCTGCGTCTCCGAGAGCGTAAATATCTGGGTTACTAGTTAAATTGTTTTCATCAACTACGACTCCGCCTCGGGTACCAATTTGCAGACCAGCAGCCTTAGCAAGTGAAGTATCAGGACGCACTCCAATTGCCAAGATAACTATTTCGGCTGGAACTTCCTCGCCACTACTTAACCTGACTGAGTTTGGATTGATTTTGGTAGCTGATGCATTTAAATACAGATTTACTCCATGTTTGGTCATTTCATTTGCCACCAATAGAGCCATCTCAGGATCCAGCGGAGCGAGCACCTGGGCGGATGCTTCGACAAGTGTGGTCTTAATTCCGCGGTGTACAAGGTTTTCGGCGACTTCAACTCCGATGAAACCTCCTCCTATTACAACAGCATTAGCTGGCTTTGATTCAACAGCTTTGTAGATCTTTTTTGTGTCCTCAACGGTGCGTAATGTCATGGCGCGCTCAACGCCCTCAATAGGCGGAACGATTGGAGTTGCTCCAGGACTTAGAACCAACTTGTCGTATGCCAGTTCATAACTCTCGCCGTTAACTAGATTCTTAACTGAAACTACTTTCTTATATGAGTCAACTCCAATTACCTCACTCTGCACCCGAACATCCAGGCGAAAACGCTTATTTAAGCTTTCTGGAGTCTGTAGCAATAGATCTTGCTCTTTAGAAATTACCCCGCCGATGTAGTAAGGCAATCCACAGTTTGCATAAGAGACGAATCCACTCTTTTCAACAACGACAATTTCGGAGTTCTCATCCAATCGACGTAGTCGCGTTGCAGCGGACATGCCACCGGCAACTCCACCAATAATTACAATTCTTTTCATGCGGTTGGAGCACCTGCGGCTGCCAGCTCTGCAAATCCACCTTTGTTGAAGTTATATAAACTGGTGAACCCAGCGTCAGACATTTTCCCACTAGCAATGGTGGACCTATTTCCGCTTCTGCAGTAAATAGCGTAGGTGCCATTCATATCTAGTTCAGCAATTTGTGCCTCAAAGTTAGACGAGCTAACATCAAGATTTACCGCCCCTTGCAGGTGTCCAGCAGCAAACTCCTCGGGAGTTCTTACATCTACGATCACGACTCCTGGCTCAGAGATCTTGGCTATAAATTCACTGGCACCCATATTGGTAGCGCTGCCTGCGCTAGAGCAACCCGTCAAAAACATCGCTGAAGCAAAAATTACCGCTAAAACCTTTTTCATTTCTCTCCTTATGCCAAGCTCAAGAAGAGCTTCTGCAACTTTTCTCTTTGCTCTGGTGTGTTTGTCTTTTTATCTAAAAGGCATTCCTGAAGACTTGATGCAATTAATGTGACTGCGGCTGTGTTTATTGCTTTGCCGACTGCTGCCATTTGATGAACAACCTCTTCACAACTACGCCCCTCTTCCAGCATCCTAATCACGCCGGCGATTTGGCCTTCGGCGCGCTTTACGCGCTTCAAGATTTCTGCCATTTGTTCCTCGTCTTTTAGAACTATGGAATTAGAACGCTTAGTCATAGGACCTCCTTATGCTGGACATTAGCATACCCCCGGGGGTATGCTCAAACCACGATTTAGAGAGAGGTTCAGGAAATGTGTTCACAAGTTAGATGCCGGAAATGCGGAAAAGCCACATGGTCAGGTTGTGGCCAGCATGTATCTCAGGTTATGCGTGGAGTTCCAAAATCAGAGCAATGTCAAGGTCATGCCAATGATCCAAAAGAGCCTGGTTTTTTCGCCCGCTTATTCGGCAAGAAATAGCACCGGTAAAGAACTTATCCGTTAGCTATTTCGTAAGACCAGAGATCTAATTCATCCAGATCAACTGGAGCAAAACCCCTAGCTTCCAATGCTGCAGCAAGTTGAGCTCTGTGCTCAGTGGCATGATGAATAGCTTGAGAGAGAATGGTTGAGCGCCAGCGCTTCACTAGATTTCCAGAGTAGTTTTCAAACTCAAGTTGGATGTCATCAAGTTTGACGCATTCAAGCAACGCTGCATCAACTGTTGCTGCTTGATCCTTAATTCGAGTCAGATCTGAAAGAGTTTCAACATCAGCAATGCATGGTTCACCGGGTTTCGTTAGAACCGCAACTCCAGAAATTCGGTAAGCATAGTGATCCCCTGAATCAACAATGTGATGCAATATCTCGGCAACAAACCAATCAGGATTGGTGGCAAAAGCTTTCAAGGCCTCAACCGGCAGGCTCTCAAGATGCTCGATAGTCCGCTGATTTGCCCAGACCATGTGTTTCAAAAGTCGCTCTAATCCAATAGTCACTTATTTGCTTCTCTTTCTCAATCTTGGGATAAATGGAGGTATTGAACTCTGATACTTCTCGGCTTCCGGGAATTTTGATTTAAGCAAATTATCTTCATATTTGGCTTTATAAATCAGTAATGCAACAAGGCAAACTGAAATCATCACTGAAGACAATGACTGCTTCCATAGCGAAACTGAGCCACTTAACATAAACAAACTAGAGTAAATAGGGTGTCGAATAGACGAGTAAATACCGGTGGTTACAAGCGATGCCCCCGATTTGCTTTCCGGAAGTGGAGTCAATGCATCGCCAAGATCCCTAAAGCCACGAACTAAAATAAAGATTGCTAAGAGCAACATCAAGATTGAAACTAGAGATTGCCAGAGCTCGCGAGCTCCAGAACTATTTGAGAAAAATAACAGCCCCAAAAGCAAGAACTGGAATCCAACTAATACTTTGCCCCTCATAGTCCAACTTTAGAGGGCCAACAGACAGATTTAGCGCACTCGCTTTCGGCGAGATGGAGCACCCTTAAAACTACGCTCATCATTTCCGAACTTACGACGCTTTTTTCCACCCTGTTTGGCCGGACCGCGGTACTTTTTTTGAGCAGGTGCAGTCTCTTTTTCCTCAGTTAAAGGAATTCCAGAAGGCTCTTTTGCGCCAGTTATGCTGATTAATTTCTCATCTAAAGGTTTGATAGCCATAACCCATGGTTCAACACCGGCGCGTGTAGTGATACCACCAATTGCGCGTTGTTCCTTGTGGGTCGCAAGAGTTACAACGCGTCCAGTTTTGCCGGCACGAGCGGTTCTTCCTGAGCGATGCAAATAATCCTTGTGATCAGCTGGTGCATCAAAGTGAACAACCAGATCAATGCCATCAACGTGGATACCGCGTGCCGCGACATCTGTAGCTACCAAAACCGCTGAATCCTGCTCCTTGAAGCGGGCCAGAGTTCTGGTGCGGACCGCTTGAGACTTACCACCATGCAAAGTTCCAACTTTTACGCCAACGCTAGAAAGGTTTGTCGCTAACTTATCTGCACCACGCTTGGTGCGAACAAAAAAGATTGACTTTCCATCACGTGAAGCAATTTGATTTGAGATATTCACCTTGTCATTGTGATTCATCACAAAAACGTAGTGATCGGCCAGGGCCTTTGTGCCTTCAATTTCTTTAACTGTATGCGTCTTAGGTTCCTTTAGATATTGACGAACCAGGCCATCGACACCACGATCCAAGGTTGCAGAGAATAGGAAGCGCTGGCCACCCTTCTTTGCTTGATTCAAAATCTGTTTAACAGCTGGAAGAAATCCCATATCCGCCATCTGATCAGCTTCATCAAGTACCGCAATCTGCAATGCATCTAATTGCAATTCATCTTTTTCCAGCAAATCAATTAAGCGGCCAGGTGTTGCCACCAAAATAGAAACGCTCTTCTTAAGGGCATTTACCTGCTTGCCGTAAGGCATACCTCCAGCAATAACTACCGTCTCATGTCCTACCGCACGTGCAAGCGGCGCAAGTACCTCATTAATTTGCTGGGCTAATTCACGGGTTGGGGCTAAAACCAATGCGATGGGTTTTCTCGGCGCGGTCTTGTTTCCATAAATATTGTTAAGTAGCGCTAAACCAAAGGCCAGCGTCTTTCCTGATCCGGTTTGTCCGCGACCCAAAATGTCATGGCCAGCAATCGCATCCGGGATTGTGGCCTCTTGAATCGGAAATGGATTTGTAATTCCCTGAGCATCAAGGGCCTTTACAAGGGCTGGATGAATACCCAGCTCTCTAAAGGTTGTTTGTTTTTCTGCAGTAAGCAACGACATATAAATACGTACCAATCATCTAGACATGTATGTCTCGTGGTGACTTGACGTATTTACGAAAAGATAAGACTTACATATAAATCGAGCTCAAGCTCGACTTTCATTTTTGTGATGCAACTGCATCGGCGCTAAGAGTACCTCAGCCCCCATTAATAACCTAATCGCCGCATTATTTGCCATAATAAGGGCGTGAGCGAGATATTGCAGCCGGAAAATTCTTACGAACAAGAAGCCCAAGAGCGCTGGGGTGATACCGATGCTTATAAACAATCAAAGGCGCGGACTTCAAAGTATTCCAGCGAGGATTTTGCAAAGGCCAAGGTTGATCAGGAAGCCGCAACCGAAGCCTTCGTTTTTTGCTTTGGAAATGGAAAATCGATTGATTCTCTTGAAGCGCAGCAAGCTGTAGTTAAACATCGAGAAGCCATAACTAAGTGGTTTTACGACTGCTCCCCTGAAATACAGA